>CAZXHG010000439.1:0-4242 GCA_964639985.1 uncultured Rickettsiales bacterium | reverse complement strand
ACATGTTCTCCACCACGCCGATGATGGGCACGTCCACCTTGTCGAACATGGCCTGGCCGCGAATCACGTCGGCCAGGGCCACGTCCTGGGGCGTGCTGACCATGACCGCGCCGGTCACGGACAGCTTCTGCGCCACGGTCAGCTGGATGTCGCCGGTGCCCGGGGGCAGGTCCACGACCAGGTAGTCCAGATCGCCCCACTGGCACTCGCGGGTGAACTGCACGATGGCGCTGGACTGCATGGGTCCGCGCCAGATCACGGCCTGGCCCGGCGGCAGCAGGAAGCCCATGCTGACCAGCTTCACGCCGTGCTTCACGATCGGATCGAAGGTCTTGCCGTCCTCGTTGGGCTCCAGCGGGTTGCCGTCCACCCCGAACATGATGGGCATGGACGGCCCGAGGATGTCCGCGTCCAGCAGCCCCACGCTGGCGTCGAGCTTCGCCAGCGCCACGGCCAGGTTGGCCGCGACCGTGGACTTGCCCACCCCGCCCTTGGCCGAGGACACCAGGATCACGTTCCTGACCCCGGGCAGCAGGGGCCCCTGCTCGTCCGGTTGGCCCGCGCGCTTGCCCGTCCGTACGTCCGCACCGAAATCCACCTCGATGGCGGCGCCCGGCACGACCCCGGCGATGGCTTCGCGCACGTCGCGCCCGATCACATCCTTCAGCGGGCAGGCGGGTGTGGTCAGCATCACCTTGACGCGCACGCGCTCCTCGCTGGCGTCCAGCTCGCGGATCATGCCCAGCGAGACCAGGTCCTGGTGGAGTTCGGGGTCCTGCACACCGGCCAGGGCCTGCAGGATGCGATCTCTCAGTGCCGCGGATTCGTCGCTCATCGGATCTCCTGTCGGCGGGAGGCGGTCACAGCGCCCGGAACGCCTCGGGGCGAAGCACCTCGTTGTCGATGGCCCAGTCCAGCCGCTGCAGCATCGCGTCGCGGTCGCGCGGCAGCGTGCCGGACAGCGGCAGGTAGGTGCTGGCGTGGTTGGTGCGGAAGGTGCAGGGCTCGCCGGGATCCATGCCCGCGAGGATGCGACGCATCTCCCGCAGCGTGTCCAGCGGCTCCAGCGGCTGGTACCCCCCGTCGGCGAGCTGTCGCGCGATGGGCGTGCCGTCCAGCACCATCAGCGTCAGCAGCGAGAAGTAGTGGGGATTCATGGCAGACGCCACGCGCGCGGTCTCGTCGGCGTGCTCGACCGTCAGGTCGGCGCCGCCCGCGCCGATCAGCGCGATCACCGACGTCTGCATGCCCGCGGCCCGGGCGCGCAGCATGGCCTCGGTCATCTGCTCGGCCGTGGCCTCCTTGCGCAGCCGGCGCAGCACTCGCTCCGAGCCGGACTCCAGCCCCAGGTAGACGATCCCGATGCCCGCGTCGCGCAGCCGCCGCAGGGCCGCGTCGCTCTTGCGCAGGATCCCCTTGGCGTCGGTGTAGATGCCCACCCGCTCCAGGCGGGGGAACGAGTCGTGCAGGGCCTCGAGGATCTGCATCAGGCGCCGCTCGCCCAGCACCATGGCGTCCCCGTCGGCGATGAACACCCGCCGCTGGGTGGGCATCACGGCGGCGGCCTCGCGGATGTCGGCCAGCACATCGTCCAGCGGCCGCAGGCGGAAATCGACGCCGGGGTACATGGTGCAGAAGGTGCAGCGGTTCCAGCTACACCCGTAGACCACCTGCAGGATGTAGCTGCTGGCCTCGGACGGGGGACGGAAGACGGGACCCTTGTAGCGCATGCGCAGAACCTAACACCGAAGTCTTCTGGTACAAGGGCGCGCATGAGACCTCGAACGACTCCACTGCTCCTGGCCATCGCCCTGGTCGCGCTGGGCGGCTGCGGCACGGCCCACACCGCCCGGCCGCTGGGCAAGGGCAACACCGCGGTCAACGTGAGCCTCGGCGGGCCGTTCGCCGAGATCGGCGGCGCGACCGTACCGCTCCCCCTGCCCACGGTCGGGGTCAAGCACGGCGTGTCCGAGCGCCACGACCTGTACGCGTCGTGGCAGGTGATGCCCGCCATCATGGGCTCGTTCGCCTTCGACGTGGGCGGCTCGTGGTACTTCGCCGACCAGCGCGGGGCCCTGCCCGGGATGAGCACGGCGCTGACCCTGCACTCGCTGTTCAACGAAACCGACGCCTGGTTCGTCGCCGACACGCAACTCGTGGCCAGCTGGCTGCTGCACCCCCGTCACCTGGTCTACCTGGGCTTCCACCTGACGTTCGTACCCATCGAGGGCGAGGTGATGGACACCGCCCCGGTGCACTTCTCTCCATTGCTCGGCGGGGAGGTGCGGCTGGGCAAGCGCAAGCGCTTCGGCCTGGGCCTGGAGCTGAAGTGGCTGGATCCCTGGGTCTACACCGAGATGGGCATCGTCGACTTCGCGGGCACCCGGGGCGGCCCGTGCCTGTCCGGCGGGTTCAACTTCTACCTGGGGGACGGATCGGAGCGAAAGGCGCGACGCGAGCAGCTCGTGAGGAGGGACGGCCGATGAGGAGAGCGACATTGACGACGGTGCTGGGCGCCCTGCTGCTCTCTGCCACGGGCTGCTTCAACGTGGACTTCATGTTCTTCCCCGGCCTGGCGCTGGACGAGTACACGCTGCCGGACAATCACATCCCCGAGGACCGGCTGGAGCTGGTGAGCTACGCCTCGGAGGACGGCGAGACCATCTACGGCTACTGGGCGTTCTCCGACCAGTGGGGCGCCGCAACCGACGACGTGGTGCTGTACTGCCACGGCAACCACCACAACATCGACCACTACTGGCCCCGGGTACAGCTGCTGTGGGACGAGGGCTACACGGTATTCACCTTCGACTACCCGGGCTACGGCATGAGCACCGGGGAGACGACCGAGACCGGCCTGTACACCTCGACCGTGGGCGCCCACCGGGAGGTGGTGTCGCGGCTGGGAGGCAACCCGTACGGAATGGGGCAGGCCGCGGGCCTGCGCGTGGTGTACTACGGCTACTCCCTGGGCTCCGCTCCGGCCGTGTACCTGGCCGCCGAACACGACGAGCCGGCTGCGCTGGTCACCGAGGCGGCACTCGCCAACGGCCAGGCGTTCGTCGAGGACTCCACCGGTACCTCGCTCCCCGCCACCGTCGTGACCACCCTGGAGCTGGACAACATCGGCCGCATCCCCCAGGTGGACGCGCCCAAGCTGTTCATGCACGGCGCCCAGGACGACTACATCCGCGCCGAGTTCTCCGAGCTGCTGTACGAGGCCGCGGACGCGCCCAAGCAGCTGTGGCTGGCCCCCAACGCCGACCACGGGGACGTGGTCTGCGACGGCGCGACCCACGACTGCGCGGACGCGCCCGACGAGGCGTACGACGCCTGGCGCGGTGTCTTCAACGGATTCGTGGCCGAGGCGCTGCCCTCGCTCTAGCGGGCGGAGTCGTCGTCCCCGGCCGAATCGTCGTCCGCCACGTCGTCGTCCCCGGTGTCGTCGTCCCCGGTGTCGTCGTCCCCGGCCGTGGTGTCGTCGTCCGCCACGTCGTCGTCCTCGCCCCCAGGACAGCCGGCCACGCCCGCGCAGTCCGGATCGTCGCAGTCGTACAGGCCGTCGAGGTCGTTGTCCACGCCGTCGTCGCACTCGGCCTCGGGGTCGGTCTCCTGGACCTTGCACGCGGTGAACAGCAGGACCGGCGCCAGCAGCGCCACACACAGCAGGGTCGGGATCCGCATTCGAGCCATCGGTCGTGCCTCCGTGGACCGCGCCAGTCTACCACCGCCCGCCCGTCCCGGTTCGCGACCGGTGGCGGGGGGAGTGCTACACTCGCCTCCGGGCACATCCCCGCCGGGAGGCACGATGAACTTCGACCTGCGCCGCTGCACCCCGTGGCTCGCACTGCTGCTCGTGGGCTGCCCGGGCGGCAACACCGTGCAGACCAACAACTCACCCCCGGCGGTCACGATCACCGTGCCCGCCGAGGACGCGGCCCCGTTCGTCGAGGGCGACGTGATCGCGTTCGAGGGCACCGCCCTCGATCAGGGGGGATCGCCCGCTGACCTGGACGTCACCTGGCAGAGCAACCACGACGGCGTGCTCAACACGGATACGGCGGACGCCGACGGCCTGGTCGGCTTCAGCACCAACGCCCTGACCGTGAACTCCCACGTGATCACCCTGGGCGTGATCGACGAGGGGGGCCTCGGCGACGAGGACACGGTGACCATCGTGGTGGTCGCCGAGAGCGACCGGGACGACGACGGCGACGGCTACACCCCCAACGAGGGGGACTG
>CAZXHG010000438.1:0-4300 GCA_964639985.1 uncultured Rickettsiales bacterium | reverse complement strand
TGAAGTAGTAGAGGGTGACCTCCTCGCGGATGTCCTCGTCCTCCTCCACGTCCATCGCGTCGACGAACGACCGGTAGGCCTCGAACACCGGCAGCGCCTCCTTCCAGGCACCCCGGTCGTAGTGGTACTCCACGAAGAAGCGCAGCGCCTGTCGGTTTCCTTCGTCCAGTTCGAGCACGCGTCGGAAGTCCGGACAGGCGGCCTCGCGGTCGATCTGCTTGTTCAGCCGTACACGAGCACGCTCGAGGTACAGGCCGATGCGGTCGGTCGGCTCCTCGAGCAGTTCGGCCTCGCGACCGGCCAGCTGGATCACCTGCTCCCAGTCACCGCGCCTGGTGGCGAGCCGCCGCAGGGCGGCCAGGGAGTCCCGGTGCGAGCCCGGCGAGTTGGCCGCCTGCTCGTACAGGGTCAGCGAGAGCTCCTCGGAGCGCAGCTGGTCCTCGGCGACCCGGGCCAGCTCGAACAGCAGGTCCGCTCGCCGATCCTCGGGGAGCTGCTCGACCTTGGCCCGGCCCACGCCGATCTGCTCGGCGAAGTTCTCGGTGCGGGCGTGCAGGCCCATCAGGTGGTCGTAGGCCTCGAGGAAGTGCGCGTCCTGGGCCAGGACCCGGTTCCAGCTCTTGACCGCCACCTGCGCGTTGTCGATCTTCTCCTCCCAGACCCGCGCGATCTCGGCGTAGATGCCGATCTTGTCCCGCTCGCGGGCCTGGCTGGCCTGCCGGCTGAGCACGCCGACCAGCCCCTGCCAGTTCTCGTTGCGGGTGTGCAGCTCCAGCAACGCCTCCAGGGGCCCCACCAGCGACGAGTCCAGCTCGAGTGCCTCCTCGTAGGCCGCGGCAGCGTCCTCGGCCTTGCTCTCCTTGATGTCGGCGATGCGGCCGAGGTGGAACACGGCGATGGCCTTCATGGCGTCGTCATCGGCCACCCGCTTCAGCTCGTCGAAGTGCACGAATGCCGCGTCGTAGTCCTCCTCACGGAAGGCGATCGCGCCCAGGCCCTTGAGGGCCAGCGGGTTCTCCGGCTCCTTCTCGTGCAGTCGGTCGAAGAACCCACGCGCCTCCGGCCGGTCGATGAAGCGGTCGCGGAGCACGCCGTTGATCTGGTCGCTCACCCCGGTCCGCACGGCCTTGGAGACCACGCGTTCGGACAGGATCTCGAGCACGCCGAGCACGTCGTTCCAGCTCTCACGCTCGCTGTAGAGCACCTTGAGGTGAAGCGCCGGCACGACGAAGTCCTCGTAGTCCTGCAGCATCGAGTGGTAGACCTGGACCACCCGCTCCTCGTCGCCGAGCTGGGCCAGGCCGTCGCCGAGATCCATCAGGCGGGCGCGCGCATCGGCAGCGCCGAGGTCGGCACACAGGGTGCGCGTCAGGCACTCCAGGGCTTCGCCGTCCCGGTTGCGCAGCTGGATGCGTCGCAGGGCCTCGAATGCGCGGTCCCGGCCCGCCGAATCCGCGATCGCCTGCTCGTAGTAGCGGGTCGCATCGCTGAAGCGGCTCAGTTCATGGTGCAGGTCACCGGCCAGCAACGCGTAGAACGTACCCACCGCGTTGCCCTCGGCGTCGACGGCCTGACGGCCGTACAGTCGAGCCAGCCCCTCGCGATCGCCGGTCTGGGTGTACAGACGCTCCAGTCCATCCATCGCCATGGCGAAGTCCGGGTCGTCGTCCAGGACCAGCTGGTAGCACTCGGTCGCGGCCTGGAAGTCCTCCTGGAACTCCTCGGCCAGCAGGCCGCACTGGTATCGAGCGGTGGTGCGCGAGGTCCCGCCGACCTTCTCCGTGGCCGCCGTGTAGGCGCTCAGGGCTTCGGCCCACAGCTCCATCTCCTCGCACAGCACGCCGAGTGAGGTCAGGGGCAGATCGGCCTGGGGCGCGCTCGCGACGAGCTGTCGCACCGTGTCGGCGAACCCCTCGTCGTCCTTGAGCCGCGCCATCGCCTCCATCAGCGGTACCCGCAGCACCGTGGCGCGGGGTGCGTCGCCGAGCTGCTCGACCCGGTCACGCAGGTGATCGGCCACGGCGAGTTCGTCCTTCTGGCGGATGGCCAGTCGGTGCAACGCCTGGAATGCCTCGCGCGAGGCGGGCTCCCGCTGTTGCAGCTTCTGGAAGCATTCCCGTGCCCGGTCGAGCTGGCCCGCGGACTCGTAGTTGCGCGCCGCGCTGTACAGCCACCAGTAGCTGGACCGCACGTTGTCGCCCGCCGCAGCCTCGCCCTCCTCGATGGCGGCCACGGCCGCGTGGTTCCCGGTCGCGACCAGGATCTCGCGCAGGTCGAGGGTCGCCCCCAGGAACGCGGGGCTCAGCTCGAGGATGGCCCGCAAGCACCCCTCGGCACGCCTCTGGTCGTTCAGCTCACCCATCGCGAGCTGGGCCGCGCGGTACAGCAGCGACACGCGGGTCTCCGGATCCTCGGAGTCGGCCGCACCCTTCTGCAGGGTGATCGCGGCGTTCTCGAACTTGCCCGCGTCGAGCTGCGCCTCCACGAGCGCGTTGAGGTTGAGCAGGGGACCGGGTGCCGACTCCAGGGAGAGCTCCAGGCAGCGGATCGCCCGCTCCGGGTTGCCCACCTTGTCGGCGAACAGGCGGCCAGCCGCGTACAGCGTCACCGACCGGGCCTCGGGGCCGTCGAGCAGCGAGGCGGTCTGCTCCAGCACCGACGCCTGCTCCTCGAAGTCGCCCACGCGACCGAGCACCCGGGCCAGCCGCTCGCGAGCGGGCAGGTAGTTGGGCGCCAGCTCCAGCGCGTGCCGGTAGGCGTGCACGGCCTGTTCCGGCTGCTGCAGCCTCAGCTCCTGGATCTCGCCGATCTTGATCGTGAACGTCACCTGGCTGCGTGGATCCGTCGTGGCGTCGCGGGCGCGGCCGTAGTGGTCGATCAAGCCCTCCCAGTCCCCGGCGCGGATCAGCAGCAGGCGCTTGCCCTCCAGGGCCGGCGCGCAATCCGGGTCCAGCTCCAGCGCCGCGTCGAATGCCGCCTGGGCCACATCCGTCGCGTTGAGCGCCTCGAGCGCCAGCTCACCGATCTGCAGCTGCAGCGAGGCCGCGTACAGCTCGTCGTCCGTGCCATCCACCTCTCGCCTGAGCAGGTCGATGAGCGCCTCGTGACGCTCCCGGCGCTGCAGGAAGTCACGGTACTCCTGGATCGGCGCCATCTCCTCGTCGCCGTGCTCCAGGGCATCGCGGAACGCCGCGTCGGCCGCGTCCACGTCGGACAGTCGTGCGTCGCGGAGCCGCGCCGCACGGGTCATCCAGAAGCGGCGGTCCGCGCCGCCGAGCGCCTCTGCGAACTGCTGGTAGAGCGCGGCCTGGGCGGCGTGGTCCTCCGCCCGGGAGTGGATGCGCTCCAGGGCCAGGAATGCTGGCACGAAGCGCGAGTCCTGCTCGAAGCAGCGCTCGAAGAACGGGGCCGCATCCAGCGGCTTGCGCAGCACCTCGTCGTGCAGACGACCGAGCTCGAACAGCACGCGGGTCTGCTGCGTACCCTCGGCCACGTCGACCGAGCCGCCAAGGACCTCGACCAGGCGATCCCAGTCCTCCTGTCGGTAGTAGATCTCGCGCAGGAAGCGCAGCGCGATGTAGTTGTCCGGTGTGTGCTCCAGGGCCTTGCGCAGGTCGGCGTCCGCACCTGCGTCGTCGCCCAGCTGGGTCATGCGGATGTGCGCCGAGGCGAGCAGCGCGGCCGCACGACCGGCGGGCTCGTCCGCGGTGTTCGCCTGGCGGGTCAGGAACTCGACCGTCTCCGGCCAGTTCTCGCGCGCCGCGCAGATCTTCACCAGCTCGCGCAGGGCGGGCTGCATCGAATCGTCGAACCCGATGGCGTCACGGCAGGCCTGGTCGGCCCGCTCCCAGTCGCCCAGCTTCTGGGACAGCACACGGCTGGCCTCGTATCGCAGGATCGCCTTGCTGGCATGCTTGCGGGTGGACGAGGCCTCGTTCTCCAGGTGCTGCAGGATCTCGTCCCAGGAGCCGGCCGGCGCCGTCTCCGCGGGTTCCTCCAATTCGGCAGCGGGCGGCGCACCGGCGATCTCCGGGCTCACAGCGCCGAGGGGCGCGGCCTCCCGCTCGCCCGCCTCGTCGTCCTCGGCTGGCGGCGGCTCCTCGACCGTGGGATGGTCCTCGGCCACATCCGGCGCCTCGTCGGTTCGAGGCTGCGCGATCACGGGCTCGGTATCGGCCTCGGGCAGGCCCTCCTGCTCGGGCTCGGGCTCTGCTTCAGGCTCTGGCTCGGGGTCGGGCTCTGGCTCGGGGTCGGGCTCAGGGTCGGGCTAAGGCTCGGGGTCGGGGTCGGGGTCGGGGTC
>CAZXHG010000437.1:0-4307 GCA_964639985.1 uncultured Rickettsiales bacterium | reverse complement strand
CCGACGAGCCCGTCGAGGGCCTCGAGGGCGACTACACCATCATCCCGTTCTGGCTCTGGACCTACCAGGGCTGATCGGCTGACGGTCACCTGACCGAGGGCCGGAGCCTCCGGGCTCCGGCCCTCTTCGTTTGCGGTCTTGAGCCAGCGCCCGGTCCCGGGTACGCTCCCCGCCCATGAGTGACGGATCCTCGCGAAAGCGCGACCGTTACAGCCCCGAGGCGGTCGAGCGTGTGTTCGACATGATCGAGTGGCTGCGGCGCCACCGCATGGCCAACACGCTGTACTACCCGATGGCGTGCGCCATGATCCCCTCGTACTGGCTGCTGACGTTCGTGCTCAACCGCACGACCCTGCACCACATGGACCGGCTGCCGTCCCGCGACACCGGCTTCTTCCTGCTGTGCAACCACATCTCCATGCTCGACGGTCAGGTGATCTCCATGGTCACCTTCCCGCGCACGTACTGGTTCCCCTCCAAGGCGGCGTTCTACAAGAACACCGCCCAGGGCCTGGCCTACACCGTGCTCACCGGGTTCAAGTCCTTCCCGGTCCGCCGGGGCGAGAGAGACCAGCGCGCCATCGACCTGATCCGTGACCTGCTCGCCAGCGGCGAGGGCGTGCTGCTGTTCCCGGAGGGCACCCGGTCCAGGGACGGCACCCTGGGCAAGGGCAAGGTGGGCGTGGGCCGGCTGGCTCACGACGCGAAGCCCATGATCGTCCCGACCTACCTCGAGGGCTTCGACGACATCCTCGGCAAGAGCCGCTGGGGCCTGCGCGCCGGCCGCCAGGCCCACGTCAACTTCGGCGCCCCCCTGGACATGTCCGACCTGTACGCCCAGGACGGCACCCGCGAGACCTGCCAGGCCATCGTCGACCGGGTGATGGATGCCATCGCCGATCTGCGCGACGAGCTGCACTCCGAGCTCGATTCGTAGGCGGACGGCCGCCCCGTCGGGTCAAGGAGCAAAGCGACGGACCCGACACCCCCTCACAGCGGCCGTATCTCGATCACATGCACGTCGTCTGACGAGCTCGTCTCCACACTCACGATGTCGCTCGCCTCGTCGAACGTCGACGTCCAGGTCCCGTCCGGATCTCCGACCACCAGCTCCCACCCATCCGGGTAGTGCCGGCTCGCGGCCACGTAGATCTCCGTCGGCCCCTCCACCCCCTCCCGATCCGTGAACTCCAGCCGCATCACCCGGCCGTCGTGGTCGTACCGGTACGACAGCGGCACTCCGGCGATGGCCCGCGGGTGGGGGTGCACCAGCCGGTCCACCGGCGCCTTCTCGTTCCAGTCCGAGTCCACGATGCCCCACCCGCCCGGGTCCAGGCTCCAGTACATCCACCCCTGTGATACCCGCTCGGACACGGCCAGCACGTCGAGGTACGCCTGGTCTGCGTTCTCCCAGCTCGAGTCGAATCCCCACTCACCGATCAGCAGCGGGCAGTCCTGGGCCGCCATCTCCTCGGCGCGGTTCTCCTCCCAGTTCGGGATCGCCAGGTCCGTGTCCGGGGAGTACGACCCGGTTGCCTCGAACAGGATCGAGTACAGGTGGGGCGCGTACACCAGCCGGTCGCCCTCGGGCCGCGGATCGGTCAGCACGCCCATGTACGACGGCATGCCGTTGGCGGGCGCGCCGTAGCGGGGCTCGAAGAAGATCCACGACTCGGTGTCGACCTCGCGGATGCGGTCGATCAACCGCTGGTAGAACGGCTGGAACAGGTCCCGGTCGAAGTCGGCGTGGGGGCCGGCCGGGTTCTCCTCGCCGAGCAGTTCCAGCGGATCCGTCCACGTGCCGCAGGAGGGCTCGTTCATCAGGTCGTAGCCCAGCACGGCCGGGTGGTCGCGGAACCGCTCCGCGACCGCGGCCCACATGTGCATGTAGTGGTCCTGCAGATCGGCGTGCTCGCCATCGGTGTACAGGAAGAAGTTGTCGAATGAACGCTGCACGGCGGGCTGAAAGTAGTTGACGAACCACTGGGACTGCATCTCGAACGGCTCGCCGTCGTCGCGGATCGCCCACTCGGGCGCGCCATCGCAGCAGAACCGCTCCGCGTACACGTCCTGGTGCATGTCCAGCACCACGTGGATCCCCGCGTCCGCGTGCCAGTCCAGCCGCTCGGCCACGTCGTCGAGGTAGCCCTGGTCGATCTCTCCCGGCTCGGGCTCCACGTGATCCCAGAAGATCAGGAACCGGCTGATCGTGAACCCCCAGTCATCCGCCATCCGCTGCACCACCGACTCGTCGATCGGCGGCATCCGGTCCTCGGCCCCCTTGGACGCGCTCATCACGTTGATCCCGTGCAGGATCAACACCCGCCCCTGCTCGTCCACGATGTACGGAAACGACTCCCGCTCCGGCTCCTCCGGCACGGGCTCGTCCTCGACCGGGTCGGAGGTACAGCCGAAAAGCGCGGTCGAGACCATGATCACCAGCGTCTTGCGCATACCCGGAGGATCGCCCGCCAGCAGTCCCTTCGCAACCGATCGGAAAAGGGACGCTCATGAGCGCCCCTCTTCTCCTCGTTCCGAGGATCCCTGTCGGAGCGTTTCGTCCGCTTCAGGAATCCGCGTTTTCCACACCGTGTTCTACGGACACCATGCCGTCGTGGATCTCGAATCTCCTCAGACGAACTGCAGCCTTGTGTGTTCTTGCGCTGGGGTCGCCGATGTCGTCGGGGGAGTCGGGGTCGGTCGAGCCTGGGGCCTACGCGGGCTGGGCGCCGGGGCAGTACGCAGCCGTGTTCCGGATGGGGATCCTGGAGCGCCCCCGTGAGACCGATTTCCCCGTCGTCCTGATGGTCCCGGGCCACGAATTCGAGTCCACCATGCCGGTTTTCGTGCCGCCTGAGGTCGAGTACGTGATGAGAAAAGGGGTCAGACCTTGACGGTTGACACTTCCGCTCAGAACACCACCCGCTGGTAGACCCGCTGGGGTGGGGGGCCGTACTGGAAGCCGGGGTTGGTCGGGCAGCTCTCGCCCTCACCGACCGGCCAGTCGAACGACTCGACCACGAAGGCGTTGGCGTCGTCCGTGCGGTAGATGGCGTACAGGCAGGCCACGTGCTGGTCGTCCACCGGCTTGAGGCGCACCTTGCGGCCGGACAGGGTGAGCACCGTGGGCTCGCCCGCGGTCGTGGGCACGGTCGCGGTGATCGTGTCCGATCGCGCCTTGAAGGTGGTCTGCGTCGGCCGCTCCAGAGTGCGGCGCGACGGGGTCTCGGTCACACCGAACTCGGAGCGGGCTCTCGCCACGAACGCCTCGCGCAGCCCGGGTGCCGCCTGCAGTTCCTCGTCCGTGTGGTTCGCGCCAGCGCCGTGGGAGGGGTGGTACGGCAGGATCTCCTGCAAGGTGGGGCTCTCTCCATCTCCGCCCAGGTCGGGCATGCCCAGCGATCCCGACGACGGCCGCACCGGCTTGCCCGCGGCCAGGGACCACACGCCCATCATCTCGCCGGTGGCGCCGCCCTCGGTGTCGCCCTCGACGAGCGAACACAGCACGGTCCTGCCGTCTGGCGAGAGGCCGGCCAGCTCGGCCTCGACGTAGTGGAAGTGCGCCAGGGCCACGCCGGCCAGGGTCAGCGCGGCGAGTGCCGCGAACGGGGCGATGCTCCTGCGTGCAGTCATGATCGTCTCCCAGCCTTGAAACGTGCGGGATCCCGCTTGTTCACACCCGCGTGCCCTGACACGTTACATGGGAGGGAGGTGAGGTGACCACGGTCCCGACCCGAGCTGCCGTCCTCGCAACCGTCCTGCTCGCCTCGTGCCTGCTCGTGACCACCGCGTTGCTGGGGTGCCCGCCCTTCTGCGGCAGCTCCACGTACGCCGAGTGCACGTTGGACGACGAGTGCCGGGCCGGCGGCTGCTCCGGCCAGCTGTGCGGCCACATGGACGAGGAGCTGATCACCACCTGCGAGTGGCGGGAGTGCTACGGATCGGATCCGCCCGGGCTGGCGTGTGGGTGCTACGACGGCCAGTGTCAGTGGTCGCGGTAGGGTGGGGGGGAGGAGGAGTGTCGGCTCCGCTTCGCTCGAGCCGACCTACCGAACAGAGCCGACCTGCCGAATCGAGTCGACCTACGGTCTGCTGCGACGCATGGCGATCAGGGCGACCAGGATCAACGCGAACCAGCTCCCGGTCGCCTGACGCCCGGGGGCTGCGCTGCACTCGCAGTCCCCGGTGGAGACATCGTCGTCGTCGTCCGACGGCCCCGGCGTGTCGTCGTCGCTCGTGGAGCCGGTGTCGTCATCATCATCGTCGTCCGTGGTGTCGTCGTCATCGTCATCGTCATCGTCGTCGTC
>CAZXHG010000436.1:0-4379 GCA_964639985.1 uncultured Rickettsiales bacterium | reverse complement strand
TCGACCGGGGCCCAGGCCGTCAAAGGGCCGTCAACGCGGTAAACTCGGGCTAGGACTGCACGAGTCGATTACCCGGGAGCGCTCCAACACGTCATGCAACGTGGCGTGGATGGGATGACCATCTTCACCGACGACCAGGACAAGCACGTGTTCCTCGAACGAGCACGAGCGCAATTCGATGGGGACTCGATGGCTGTCCTGGTCTGGACGCTCATGCGCAACCACCCTCACATGTTCACCCGGACAGAGGCTGGTTCACTTTCCAAGGCGATGCACCGCCTTGGCACCGGCTACGCCGGGTATTTCAACCGCCGTCACGACCGGAAGGGCCACGTCTACCAGAACCGCTTCAAGTCGATCCTCGTCGAGGACGAGGACTACCTCTTCCGGCTCATCCGCTACGTTTTGCTGAATCCGCTGAGAGCGGGAATCGTCAGGGATCTCGAAGGTCTGGAGCGATATCGCTGGACGGCATACCCGGCCCTGCTCGGACACTCTCGCCCGCTCCTCGGTGACCCTATCGCGCCTCTACGGCTGTTCGCCGATCCTCCCGCAGCCGCGCAACGAGAGCTTCGCCACTGGTTGGCAGCGGGTCTCGAAGGTGACGATGAAATCCATCGGCTCGTCGAGCGAGGTCCGGGTCGCCCACAGATCGTCGTTCCGGGACCCGACGCCGCCGCCCGAGTCCATGTCCGCGATGCGTCCGTCGTCGGCGACGCTGCCTTCGTCGCGTCGATCCTGAAACAGAGCGGACATCCGCAAGCAGACGCTTTCGAGAGGCAGTCAGCTGGTTGGCTGACCGACCAGATTATCGACGAGGTTTGCGCGCATCTGCTCGTGGATCCTCGGGCCATCCGAACGGGTAGGCGAGGACGGGCAAGCGAAGCGCGGGCGGCCATCGCATGGTTGGCCCACACCTACCTCAGCGTATCCCTCACGGACCTGGCACCCCAGTTGGGCGTTTCCCAGCCTGCGCTCAGCTACGCGCTCGACAAGGGACGCGCTGTCGCCTCCGCCGAGCTTGGGCCGCTGGAAGACCAGCTAGCCATCTGCACCTGACCTGCCACGACATCTGCCTGACCGTCCGGATTTCGAACGCACCGTCCGGATTTCGAACGGTTGGCCCCGAACGAGATCACGGCCGAGTTTCTTATGAACTTATGAGCGTCCCTTTTTCCGGATTCCGCCCGATTTCTTCGATGAAACGCACGGTGAACTTCGGGGCCGTACGGGGGTGAGGGCCCGGTGGGGTGGCACGGGGTTTGCCCTGGGTTCGGGGAGTCGCGGTGGTCGCGGCAGGGCAGTGGAAACCGATGGAACCTTGGAGGACATGATGAGGTTGAATGGATGGGCGATGCTGGTGGCGATCCTGGCGATGGGTTGCTGGGTGGGTTGCGTGGAGGAGGGCGGGTTGATCCCCGATGACGACGATGTGGCGGACGATGACGATGTCGCGGACGACGATACGGCAGACGACGATGACACAGCGGACGATGACGACACGGCGGATACGCCGGACGGGCCGGTGCACTGCTGGACCACTGCGCCGATCAACGGGCGCATCGCCGTGATCGAGATCGACTTCGAGCAGGGGTCGTTCTTCGAGGTCGGGCGGTACGGCTCCGGGGCCTACGACGCCTACCACACGGCCGGAGTGGCCGCGATCGGCGACGAGCTGGTGATGCCGGGCTACGACGGCAACGACAACCGCTGGATGCGGCTGGACCGCTCCAGCGACACGCTGGAGGTGGGCGTGACCACCTACGAGGACTCGGTCGCGGCGACCCCGGACGGTCGTCTGGCGGCGTTCTGTGGGCAGGGCTACTGCGAGTACGACTCCTTCGAGGCACTGCAGGAGGGCACACCCTCTCACTGGACCAGCACCTCGGTCAACGCGTCGCGCCTGTCCCTGGACGGCGACGAGGTGTACGGCGCGTGGCACTCCACCAGCTCGCTGAGCGTGTTCGACCGCCACAGCGGCGTGCAGATCCGGCAGGTCGAGATCGAGGGCTGGGACGGCTGGGTCCACGGCCTGGGCGCGCACGGCAGCCTGGTCCACCTGCTGGTCCGGGAGACGCACGAGGCCCGGGTGGCCCAGTTCGACGGCCACACCGGCGAACTGCTGGCCGAGGTGTTCGTCACCGGCCTGCCGCACGACCACCAGCCCAGCGGCCTGTGGTGCGCGCCGGTCGAGGAGTCCCCGGTGGACGAGACCGACGAGCCCTGAGGTCGGGTTCGCGGGGCATAATGGGGCCGTGAGCCGGCTCATGCCCTGTCTGTGCTTCCTGCTGGTCGCCTGCGATCCGGGCGGCCGTACACCCGCGGACGACGATACGAGCGTGCCCGGTGACGACGACGACCTGGACGGCGATCCCCCCCTGGAGCACATCCCCGACGCCTGGCGGCCGCCCGAGTACGACAGCGGCGAGCTGCCCGACGGCATGCCCAGGGTGGAGATCCAGATCGACGCCGAGGCCATGGCGCGGCTGGACGCGGACCCGTTCCTGGCGGCGGACGAGCGAGGGGTGTTCGTGGATCCCGACAGCGTGGCCCACGAGGTGGACCTGTGCTACCGAGGGGCCTACCAGCTCGACAACGTGATCAACGCCTACGACCTGCGCAACTGGAAGGTGAAGTTCGACGCGGACGACTCCTACCGCGGCAGCCGGGAGTGGAACTTCAACTACGAGCCCCACTTCGCCCAGAAGCTGGCCCAGGACCTGTTCCGCTTCGCAGGCGTGGCCGTGCCCGGGCCCCAGCACGTGGTGCTGCAGGTCAACGGCGCGTACCAGGGCATGTACCTGCAGTACGAGGATCCCGACAGCAAGGGCTGGCTGTTCGAACAGTTCGGCGATGACGAGGGCGACCTGTACAAGGCCGCCTTCGACCTGCCAGGCATGACCCAGTACTTCGCCAACCTGACCTGGCTCGGCCCCGACGACGCCGACTACCTGCTGCATTACAACAAGAAGACGAACACCGGCGCCGCGCCCGACGACTACGGCGTGGTGCGGGAGTTCATCACCGACCTCAACGACGTGCCCGACGACGAGTTCGCCGCATGGTTCGAGGA
This sequence comes from uncultured Rickettsiales bacterium, assembly GCA_964639985.1. Classification (GTDB taxonomy): domain Bacteria; phylum Myxococcota_A; class UBA796; order UBA9615; family CAYRNR01; genus CAZXHG01. The sequence continues at coordinate 1,306 of CAZXHG010000436.1, read as the reverse complement.
CAACGTCGACGTGGACCGGCTGCGCTCGTACCTGGTGGTGTCCAACTTCATCGCCAACTGGGACTCCTACCCTCAGCGGCCCAAGAACTTCTGGCTGTACCAGGACCTGCGCGCGGGACGCATGGTCTACATCCCGTGGGACCTGGACAACACGTTCAGCCCCTACACCGACCCCTCCTACAACCAGATGGGGACCTCGGTGTCGGTGCTGTACAACCTGGCCCAGTGCGACTACGCCCCGCCTCACGGCAACGAGGGGGTGGATCGCCCGCTGGTACGACGCTGGATCGCGCTCGATGGCGAGGAGCAGGCCTACCTCGACCGCTACCGCGAGCTGGTCGACGAGCTGCTCAACGCCGCGTACCTCGACGCCCGACTCGATGGGCTGACCGACATCGTGTGGGACGAGATCTCCGTGGCCGACCGCCAGCGGCTGGAGTCGTACAACGCCACCCTGCGGTCGTTCGTGCACCAGCGCGCGGCGTTCGTCGAAGACGAACTCGATCAGCGCTGAGGCAGCTCAACCGGGCGCGAGGCGAGTCGGATCCACGTCGTCGGTGTCCTCGGCAGTCACCAGGTAGATCGGGTTCGAGATCAGGATCGGGACGCCGTCGTGATCGCGCACCTCGGCGCGGACGACCTCGTACTCCTCCCGCGGCAACCACACCACGGTGTCCACCTCGTCGCCCGCGAGTTCGATGGTGGAGTAATCCTCGCCATCGACCACCAGCGCCAGGGTCCAGCCAGGGTCCAGGTAGCCGGTCTCCACGTGCAGGATCTGGTCGAGATCGGTGGCCAGCACCTGCCCCATCACCGCGCCGTGTTCGGACCACAGGTCGAGCAGTGGTTCGTTGCCCACGAACGGGCCCGGATCGCCGAAGAATGCCCGACCGACGGCCAGTTCGTCGGCGATGCCGCCCCGCGTCGGCAGATCCTGGTAGACCCAGGTCACGTACGGATCGACGAAGTCCAGCCAGTCGTTGGCCCAGTGGTTGTCCGACGAGCCGACACCGGTCACGGTCAGGCCCGCCCGCCCCAGCGTGTCCCAGAACCGCAGGTGGTGCAGCAGGTCGACCTCGCGTTCGAGGTAGCCGACCTCGACCAGGTCACACCCGTACCCTGCTTCCGTGATCCACTTCTGGGACAGGTCGCGCGTGTAGGCATCGGCGTCCGCCTCGTCCATGGTCAGTTCGAATTCAGACCCGAACGGGTGGTTGCACTGGGCGAGACCGCCTTGTTCGTGCACGTAGGTGCTCTTGCCACACACTGACCATCCGTCAGCCGAGCCGAAATCCCGGACAGTTTC
>CAZXHG010000435.1:0-4413 GCA_964639985.1 uncultured Rickettsiales bacterium | reverse complement strand
CACCTGTTCATCGCCCAGCCGCCGCTGTTCAAGGTCAAGAAGGGCCGCAAGATCGTGTACGTCAAGGACGAACGCGGGCTGTCCCAGCACATCCTGCAGCAGCAGGCCTCGTCGCTGGCCGTCACGCCGGACGGGGCGGACGAAGCGGACGGGCCGCTCACCGGCGAGCGGCTGCTGGAGTTGCTCGACCGTGTCGAGGCCTACAACCAGATGCTGGCGCGGCTGGATCGGCGCATCGCCAGCGAGGTGCTGGAGGCGTTCCTGCTTTGCGCCCCGGCCACGATCCCATTCCAGGAGCGGGAGGCACTCCAGGCGCTGGTCGAGCCGGTGCGCGAGGTCCTGTCCCGTAGCCATCCGGACCTCAAGGTGACCTCCGTGGAGGTGGTGCCCCAGGGCGACATGTGGCAGTTCGTGGCCTCCACCGAGGAGACCGGCCACCGCCGCGTCTCGGCCATCGACGCGCCCTCCTTCCACTCCGAGCGGATGCGTGAGCTGCGGCGGCTGCAGGCGGACGCGCTGGCGTTCGGTGGCCCCGGCTTCGCGCTCGGGGACGGGGCCGAGACCATCCACTTCGCCCACCCCCGGCAGCTGCTGGAGCACATCCGTGTGGCCTCCCAGAAGGGCTACGACATCCAGCGGTACAAGGGGCTGGGCGAGATGAACCCCGACCAGCTCTGGGAGACGACCATGGACCCCGACACCCGCACCCTGCTGCAGGTGCGAATCGAGGACGCCATGGCCGCCGACGAGATCTTCACCGTGCTGATGGGCGACGAGGTGGAGCCGCGCCGGGAGTTCATCCAGGAGAACGCCCTGGACGTGCGCAACCTGGACATATGATGGTCTGTCCGAGAGGAGACACCATGACCTACCGCATGCTGCTGGCCCTGTTCGCTGCCCTCGCCCTGTCGGTGGCGGGCTGCAACGGTGACGACGACGACGACACCGCGGACGACGACACCCAGGGGGATGACGACGACGACGTCGCGGACGACGACGACGTCACGGACGACGACGACGACGACACCACCCCGCCGGTGGAGCCGTACCTCATCGGCACGGTGTACGACGTCACCTGCACCACTCCGATCCCGGAGCTGCGGGTCACGTGGTGCCAGGATGCGTGCATCTTCAAGGACACGGACGGGTCCGGCCAGTTCATCTTCGGCGACCTCGAGGAGGGCGAGGGGGTGGTGCACGTGGTGGGCCACGTCAACGCCGCCGGCGGTCAGTACAGCGCGGTGGTCGGCGTCTACGACATCCCGGCCAGCGGCTTCCTCGAGGCGGTGGACGTGTGCCTGCCCGAGGTCACGGACACCGTGGAGCTGTCCAGCGGCATGCAGACCACGGACGTGGGCGCGGGCGTGGAGCTGACCCTGGATCCCGACGCCATCGAGTGGGCCACCGGCGAGCCCGTGGTGGGTGCGGTCGAGGTGCCGGACACGGCCTGGCAGTACGTGGACATCGAGGGAGTGACCGTGCTCGGCGTGTGGGCCTTCTACGTGTGGGGCAGCCACGTGGACGAGGAGGACGGCGATCCCATCGGACTGACCCTGCCGGCGACCGGTGACCTCGGCCCCGGCGACCCGGTGACGGTGTACGCGGTCACCGAGGAGGATTCGGGCTTCGTGGAGGTCGGGACCGGCATGGTCGACGGCCTCGGTACCCGCGTGGAGCTGGCCCCGGGCGAAGGCATCCACGAGCTGACCTGGGTGGCCTACGGCACGCCCGAATAGCCACTTGCTCTCCGATCTCCCCCAACGAACGTTGATCTTCGTCACCGGCAAGGGTGGTGTGGGCAAGACCACGTTCGTCACGGCCCTGGGCATGCACCTCGCCTCGCTGGACCGGCGCGTGCTGCTGGCCGAGGTGGACAACGCCCACCCCACCATCGGCGGCTACTTCGACCGACCGATCGGGGTCGAGCCGGTTCGCGTGGGGGTCAACCTCGACGCGGTCAACATCGACTTCATGGGCGCGCTGCGTGCGTTCCTGTACGACGTGGTGCCCGTGACCCGCCTGGTGCGGCTGATCCTGCGCAACCGGATCGTGCGCACCTTCCTGGTGGCCACGCCCGGGGCCCGGGAGATGGTCCTGCTGGGCCGCGTGCTGCAGCTGGCGCGGGCGTCGGGGCTGGGAGTGGGGGACGACGAGCCCCGACGACGGGTCCGCGGGCGGGGCTGGGACCACATGATCATCGACATGCCGGCCTCGGGGCACGCGGTGAGCATGCTCGCCACGCCGCTGACCTGTCGCAAGCTGTTCCGGGTGGGGCCGATCCGCAACCTGGCCGAGGACGTGATCGGCGCGTTCAGCGACGGGGACGACGTGGCCATGGTGATGGTCAGCATCTCCGAGGAGATGAGCATCAACGAGACCCTGGAGACCATGCGGCGGATCCGGTCCCTGGGCTGGCCGCCGCTGACCGGCGTGGTGCTCAACCGCTTCCCCACAGCCGACTTCGACGAGGAGGACGCCGCGTTGCTGACCCGGCTCGAGCGCGCCTCCGGAGCCCCGGGCAACGCGGCGGCAGTGCTGGAGGCGGCCCGGGCGGTGACGATCGAGCGGGCGCGGTCGACCGAGGCCCTGCAGCGGCTGGAGCGCGAGGCCGCCGACCTGGTGGGGCGGCTGCCGTTCGTCGAGGGTGGCAGCGTGGAGGTGGCGCACTCGCTGGCCGAGCTCATGGGGCCCCGGCTCCTGGGGAACGACTCGTGAGCGACACGGCCCCGCCGGTGGACCTGCGGTCGCTGCTGCAGCAGCGCGAACTGGTGGTCTGTGTGGGCTCCGGCGGGGTGGGCAAGACCACGGTGTCGGCGGCCCTGGCCCTGGAGGCGGCCCGGCTGGGGCTCAAGACGCTGGTGATCACCATCGATCCTGCCCGCCGGCTGGCCAACTCGCTGGGGCTGGAGGAGCTGGGAAACACCGAGACCCGCATCGCCGATCACAAGTGGCGCTCGGCCGGCATCGAGCCGCGGGGCGCACTGTACGCGATGATGCTGGACACGCGCAGCACCTTCGACGAGGTGATCGACCGGGTCAGCCCGGACGAGAGCACCCGCAAGCGCATCCGCCACAACCGTGCCTACCGCCACATCAACAACACGCTGGTCAACACCCGCGACTACATGGCGGCCGAGAAGCTGTACGACGTGTACACCCGGGGCGAGTACGACCTCATCGTGCTGGACACGCCGCCGATGAAGAACGCCATCGACTTCCTGGAGTCGGGCGGTCGGCTGACGCGGTTCCTCGACGAGAAGATCATGCGCTGGTACCTCACGCCGTACGACGAACGGCGCGTTTTCGGCCGGCGGATGATGTTCGGCACCGGTGCCATCGCCTTCCGCCTGCTCGGTAGCGTGTTCGGGCGGGAGTTCCTCGACGAGCTCAGCGAGTTCTTCCTGGCGTTCAAGGACGTGTACAAGGGCTTCCGCGAGCGCGCCGAGCGGGTCGAGGCGCTGTTCTCGGACCCGGCCCGCGCCCTGTTCGTGGTGGTGTGCAGCCCCCGGCCGACCAGCATCGACGAGGCGCGCTTCTTCCACGAGCAGCTCCGCAGCCGGGGCAAGGCTGGCGGCGTGTTCGTGGTCAACCAGGTCGGGCGGTATGCCGACCGCTACCCCTATGCGGACCGTCGCTTCCTCGGGGACGTGGAGTGCGACTGGATAGAGCGCTCGCTGCGGCCAGACGGGTCCGGAACCGCGGGGACCGACGTGGACCGCCTGTGCCGACGCCTCGAGACCAACTTCCGCGAGCAGTACCAGTCCAGCCTGACCGATCAGGACTCGGTGGAGACCCTGCGGACCTGGGTCGGCAGGGACCTCACGTTTCGCCAGATTCCGCGCTTCCTCGACGAGGTGATGGACTTTGGCGGGTTGATGCAGATCGCCCGTTTCGTGTTCGCTCCGGACAGCGACCCCGAGGCGGGCCAAAAAACGCAATGATTTCAGTTACTTACAAGACGAAAACAACTTGACTGGGAGCAGGTCGGCGCGGTAGAATCCGCCAACACTTTCTGAACCGGATTCTCCCAGCGATTTCGCTGGCTTGCCTGACGAGAAGGCCTGTCATCCAGGCACAAGCGGAGACCTCGCCGCATGGACCCGATCGCACGTAACCTGATCGACGTGAACATCGAAGACGAGATGTCGTCTTCGTACCTCGACTACTCCATGAGCGTGATCATCGGTCGCGCCCTGCCCAACGCACGGGACGGGCTCAAGCCGGTGCACCGCCGCATCCTGTACGCCATGCTGCGCGAGGGGCTGCTGAGCAACCGTCGCTACAGCAAGTGCGCCGGCGTCGTCGGCGAGGTGCTCAAGCGGTACCACCCCCATGGGGACCAGGCGGTCTACGACGCGCTGGTGCGCATGGCCCAGCCGTGGAACCTGCGCTACCCGCTGGTGGACGGCCAGG
>CAZXHG010000434.1:0-4443 GCA_964639985.1 uncultured Rickettsiales bacterium | reverse complement strand
GCCGGCCTGGGGAGTGGATCCGAGTGCGCTGGCAGGACACCGGGAAAAAAAAAGGAATGGCCTAGTGAGAGGCTCGTACCGTCGGCCAACCCCTCGCGGAGTTCCCCATGGCCTTCTTCCTCATCCCCGTCGCCCTGTTCGGCCTCTCCGCCGCGGCTGGCACCAAGGGCGCGGTCGACATCCACAAGGCGAACAGGCTGCGAAGGAGCGCGAAGGAGCGCAAGGCTGCTGCCGAGGCCGCGATGGACGCAAGCCAGGGCAGGACCGAACGTGCGGTCGAGGCCAGCCAGGAGAACTTCGGGCAGCTCATGACCGTGCGCCTGTCCGCGCTCAGCCAGCTCGACGAGGTCGTCGCCTGGCTCGAGGCCGGCACGGTCGACGGCGAGACCTGGGAATCCATCCCCGAGGCCGAGCGCCCTGACTTCCCGCAGTGGGAGTCCATGGCCAGGGACGCGGGCATCGCCATCAAGGACATCGTCAAGGCCGTGGGTGTGGGCGCGGGCTCCAAGGCCCTGGCCATGCAGGCCGTGGTCTGGTTCGGCAAGGCGTCCACCGGCACTGCCATCAAGCACCTCAGCGGCGCAGCCGCCAAGAAGGCCACCCTGGCCGCGCTCGGCGGCGGCGCGCTCAAGGCGGGAGGGGGCGGCATCGCCCTGGGCACCACGGCCCTGGGCGCGCTCAACATCGGCGTGACCGTCATGGGCGTGGGGTTCACCGCCCGCAAGCTGGCCGCCTCATACGACACCTCGATCAGGGACTACGAGGCCCAGGTCGAGACAGAGGTCGCGGCCCAGGAGGTGCTTCGCAAGTCCCTGACCGTGATGCGGCGACGCACCACGCAGCTGCGCCGCGCGATCAACGCGGTCGCCCACGAGGTGCGGCGCCTGCTGGATCACGGCGACCCCACGGACCGGGCCCAGTGGGTGCTCATGGTCGGCCTGGCCAGGGCGCTGAGTCAGCTCGCGCGCTACAAGGTCATGGACGAGGCGGGCAACCTGGCCAAGGGCTGGAAGAACCCCTACCGCGAGCTCGTCGAGGTGGATCTCGAGCCGAGCGACCACGACTTCGACCGCATGGAGGAGAAGGCATGACGGACGACAGGAAATCCAACGGCGACTCCGAGGACTCGCCGCAGACCAGCGACGGTGGCATCCTCGAGCCGGTGAAGTCCGCGGGCTCGGCCATTGTCGGGGGTCTGCACAAGATCGTGGACGAGGGCACGCCCGCGGACGTGCTCGAGCTGGTACGGCTGTACAAGGAGGCGCGCGAGGCCGAGCGCAAGGCCCAGGTCGCGAGCCAGGCCATCGCCAGCGCCCGCGACGTGTCCATGCGGACCCTGGAGCTGCGCCAGCAGATCATCGACACCGTGGCCGCACGCAAGCTCGACCGGACCGACAGGGCCGTGGACGCGCTGATCGCGGAGATGCGCGAGACCGACGACACCGGGCTGAAGGCCGCGCTCGCCCAGTCCTTGGCCACCACGGTCACGGGCGATCAGCTGTCCGACGTGGGCGAGCTGATGGACAGGGCCAGGGCCGAGGGGGACAAGACCCCGAAGGTGGAAATCAGGTTCTGACGGTCAGTCACCCTCGGCACCGATGCCGACGGCCTGCCACCCCACGACACTCGCCCAGGGCCACCCCTGCATCACCTCGATCCCGAACCGCCCCGCCTCTCGCGCCAGCTGACCTTCCGGCTCACCGTCGATCGGGGATACGCTAGTCTTGGTGAAACCCACCACGGCCGGGGGACCGACGTCATGACCGGGATCGATGCCGAGCTGCTGTCCCGCTTCAGGGACGATGACACCGACACCTGGATCGCGGCCGCGATCGAGATGGGCGAGAAGGGGCCTGCAGTCCTGCCGGAGCTGGAGTCGTACCTCTCTTCCGAGAAGGACATGCACGCCCACCGACACACCTGGGGGGTCATGGCCGCCGTGCTCAGCACCCACTGGGATCGGGAGATCCCCAGGATACCGATGGTGACGCGGCCCGGGCTGGCCCCGGAACGCATCGAGCCCCGGGTGTGGTTCAAGAACCTGGCCCAAGAAACGGTCATCGCAGGCCTGGCCGCCGAGGGCTCGGCCACCTTCGGCGACCTGGCGAACCTGGATGTGTTCGTCCGAAAACGGGACGGGCGCATCGCCAAGGCCCGGGCCAATGCGGACAGGGCACCCGAGCACGCTCGCGAGGCAGCCAGGGACAAGGCGGACCGGCAGATCGCGGCCTTGCGGGACCCGGCCACCCCGATCCGCGGGAGCGTGCTGTCGCTCAAGGGACGCCTGCACTTCGATCCCTGGTCGTTCGGGTGCTTCGTGGCCTGTTGCACACGGGAGTTCGTGGAGGAATGCCTCGAGATCCCCGCGACACTGTGGGTACGGGCCCTGTCGGTCCTCGCTGCGAAAAAGGGCGGTGACCGGATCGCGTACGTGGCCAATCTGCCGACCATGTTCGGCGACGACCTGGTCGACGACGAGCGGGCCGCCTTCGTCGACCTGCTCGTGGATCGGCTCCCGGCTCCGGAACAGGCCTGGGATCATTGGGCCACCTATTGCTCCCGGCTCAGCGACTGGTCCAACCATGGTCGGAATTCGTGGACGGGACTGGTCCTGGACCGGGCGGCGGAATCCATGCCCGATTTCGTGGCCCCGGCATTCAGGGCGTGGAAGGAGCAGCCCGACGAACAGAACGCCATGGCCGTCATCCAGGCCGCCGGCCAGGGGTTCCTGGACGAGCTTGCCTGGCGGGAAGCGCCGTCACAGCACCGCACCTGCCTGGCCGTGTACCTGTTCGTCATGATCCACCCGGGGCCGACGGCTGCGAGGATTCCCAGGGGGTACCGTAGGTTCGACCTGGACCATCGTATCCGCGTGACCAGTGCGGCCATCGAGACGTGGAAGGACCGAAACGGGAGGATCCTGCAGCTCCTCGTCAGGCTGTTGCGGCTTCTGCTGCGGGAGGAGGTCGCCCAGGCGACCTCGAAGAGGAAGCCACTGGTCGACCTGACCCGACGGCAGATCTACCGCGTGCAGCCCCTGATCGCCCAGTGGAACCTCCGTGGCACCCTGCCCAAGGACCTGGCCTCGATCGTGAGCCGCGCCCTCGGTGCGATGCACATCTCAGTAGAACAGCACCGCGACGATCGCATGGAGTACCGGGAGCTGCTGTACACCGTGCTGTACGCGTTGCCCGAGGGGCGCCTGAACCGGCGCATCGAGGACCTCTCCGGCCATCCCACGGTACGGGCCCAGTTCGCCGCCCTGCAGGACTACCTGCAGCTCGTGTCCGCGCCCTCGCCGTCGCTGGATCGCCTGCGCGGCGCCTACGCTCGTACAGCTCGCGAGATGTGGGATCGCCGCGATTTCGATGCCGACGGCCTGCACGCGCGTCACCTGACCTCGCTCGTCGACGGATTGTGCCGGCGCTGGTCCTGCCGAGCGCTGAGCGACGAGGATCAGCGCACGCTCGCGTGGGTGATCCGACAGCGGCAGGCGTGGCTCGTCGATGCAGAGGCTGGGCATCCGTCGGAGGTGAACGAAGATTTCCACCAGGAGATGAGCCACGAGGTGGCGTCGCGCACCGCTCGTCTCGTCAAGGAGATCTCGTCCACGGTCCAGCGGATCGCGGCCCTGGAGAGGGTGATCGAAGATGGCTCGGAGAGCCCGGACGTGGTGGTCGAGGCCTTCCGTGACGCCCAGGTTCAACAGCGCGAGTTGCAGGACCTGTGCCGGCGGCATCTGCCACTGGCCGAGCGCGGACTCGCGGTACTGGCACTGGATCGTGGGTGCGATGAGTTGCAGCGCAAGCACGAGCAGCTGTCGCGGGTGATCGACGGCGAGGACGAGGCGCTGGGGTGCGATCTCGTGCATTGCCAGGTGCGATCGCGTATCGGAGAGCCGGAGAAGCGTCTGCTCGCCAACTGGATGCTCGGCAGGTACATGATGCGTGAGCTGGCTGGCGAGGCTGGCTGGCTGGTGACAGCGCTCACCAGCGCATGGTTCGTGGTGGCCTGGATCGCCACGCCCTTCGTGTTGACCTGGTGGATGATGCATATCGACCTGCCCTCCCACCGGACAACCATGGAGCAGTGGCTACACGGCGGGCCGTTCGTGCTGATCATCCTGCTGAACCTCGTCGTGCTCGGCGTGTACAGCTGGGGGACCCACAACAAGCTTCCCGCGGGAATCTCGCGTGCTTCGCTGCTCGTGCCCCAGATGGTGGGCACGCTCCTGCTCGGCATCGTGCAGGCATTCTCGGCGGACGAGTCGTGGAGCCTGGCCTACATGAGCAATCCGCTGCTCAAGCTGGTCAAGCTGGGCCTGTTCCTGGCTGCATCGTACTTCTTCGTACGCTACGTGATGGTGGGCAACCAGAAGCCACGCTTCCGGGGCAGGGAACCACGTGTAGAGCTCAAGCGGACGCTACGGCGGCGGGCCATCGG
>CAZXHG010000433.1:0-4464 GCA_964639985.1 uncultured Rickettsiales bacterium | reverse complement strand
ATCACCGCTGTACGTCAGAGCATTGCCTGAGAAGTCGGTGACGCGACCACCCACCGCCTTGACCAGAACCTCACCGGCCGCGACGTCCCAGATCTTGGTGCGGCTGTTGACGAAGGCCGATAGGTTGCCTGCGGCCAGATACGCCAGGGCGAGCTGGCCACTGTTGAGCATGTAGGTGCCGTCGAAAGCGGGGGCCAATCTCGTGAGCTTGGGCGTGAAAGATTGGAAGGCCTCCTCGTCAGATCGCGTCAGATGGGTCGCGAGTAGGTTCATCTCCTCGCCATCATCGGTGGCTCGAGGGAGCTCGGCGACGTGTCCGTTGGCGACGGACCAGACATGGGCACGGCCTCGCCCTTCTGCGGGCAGCGAGCCGTAGTACACGACGTGATGATGGGGATCGTAGATGGCGCCCACCCCGGGAAATGTTGAGCTCAACATTTCCCGGGTTATGTGAAGCTGAAGAATATGTGGAGCTGACGCGACCGGAACTGACCTGCTGGGAACCTGGTCCACGCCGCTTCACATAACTTTTCGCGGGCTGCGATGCTCTGCCTCCACCCTAACTCATAGGAGGCAGAGATGTGCGAAGCATTTTGGAACGGACTGTTCGACGTGCGGTGGGAGGACGCCCCGTTGGGCCCGGAGGCGATTCGCCTGGTCTTGTGGCTGCGACGACGGGGGTACGCCGAACAAACCCGGCGGAGCTACGGGCACGCTGTAGCTCATCTCGGCCGAGTCTTGGCCGAGGTGCAGAAGGAGGTAACTGCACAGGCTCTCAGCGAGGCGATCGTCGAGACCTTCATCGACAAGCATCTGCCGGTCTGTCGCTGCTACCACCAGCGACCGGGTCGGGGAGCGAACGCTGTGCGGAATGGCCTGGCACATCTGCTCGCCATGCTGCGCGAGGAAGGTGTGATCCCACCATTCCAGTTGGACCGACCTCCATGCCACAAGCTTCTTGAGGGCTATTGTAGGTTCCTGCTCCACGACCGAGGGCTCGCCGAGACCACGGTGACCAACTACCGGCGCTACCTTCGTGATTTCCTGACCAGCCGCGGGGTCGCGGTGAGCCCCAGCGAGCTGGTGCAGTTGACAGCGGATGACCTGCTCGCGTTCAGCCGGCAGCGCGGGGCCGTTCTGGGGACCACGGCGTGGAACCACTTGGCCACGGCGTTGTCCGGCTTCTACCGGTGGCTGGACCTGTGTGGCCACGGCGGAAGACACCTGATCGGCGCGGTTCCACGGAGGCGGCGCTATCGCTTGGCGGACGTGCCGTGCGCGCTGTCCTGGGAGCAAGTACAGCGGTTGCTGGCCGTAGTGGATCGGCAAGAACTGAACGGCCGTCGGAACTACGCCATGCTCCTACTGATCGCCACGTACGGTCTCCGCGGCTGTGAAGTCCGGGCGCTACGTGTCGATGATATCGACTGGGTGCACGACGAGGTAACCATCTTCGCTGCCAAGACTGGCCGTAGCCGAAGACTACCGCTGACACGCACGGTGGGTGACGCGATCCTGGAGTACCTTCGCGAGGAGCGACCTCCTTCGGTCCACAGGGAGGTTTTCCTGTCCACCCGCCCACCCCGTGGCCCGCTGCGTAGCAAGATTAACCCCTGGCTAGCCCGCTGCTTTGCTAAAGCGGGCATCGAGACGACCCGTCGTAGCGCCCACACCTTGCGCCACTCACTGGCCATCCATTTGCTGCGCAGCGGCGAGACCCTCAAGAGTATTGGCGATGTGCTCGGCCATCGCAGCCCGGAGACGACCTTCATCTACACCAAGCTGAACGTCGAGGATCTGAGGACGGTGGCGCTGGAGCCGGAGGTAGTGTCATGAACCAATTTTCGGGACTTTTGGCCGCCGAGTTCACAAACTTTGTCACCACCCTCGAGGCTGGGGCCAGCGCCAGCAGGACCACGCTCATACAGCTCCGGGCGCTGGATCGTTTCACCCAGGAGAGGCCGCTACGGTCAGGCACTATCGACGAGGAGTTCGCCAGGGCGTGGTTGGCACCCTGCAGTTCTCGCGGGCCCAACACCCGTCGAGCTCGTTACTATCTACTGCGTCGTTTCTGTCGCTTTCTGGCGAAGCGCCGTCCAGGCACCTTTGTTCCCGGCGAATCTCTCCGCCCACGTGGCCGACCATCAAAGCCGCCCCATATCTACTCGCGAGAAGAGGTCCGCCTGCTGCTCGATGGTGCACTGTCGTTGCGTGACTGGGAAAGCAGGCAACCCTGCCCGATCAGATCGAAGACGATGCATGCGATCATTCTGCTCTTGGCCACCTCAGGCCTGCGGATCTCCGAAGGGCTGCACCTCACGCTGCAGGACGTGGACCTGGAGGATGGCGTTCTCTCGATCCACCAGTCGAAGTTCCGGAAGTCCCGTCTCGTGCCGCTGTCAGTTGGCACGCTGGAAGTGCTTAGCCGCTACCACGAGCTGCGCGTCGCCGCGGCCCCAACCGGTCCCGCCGAGGCCTTCTTCGTCTCCGGTCGCGGCAAGGCGTACAGTACCGGCACCGTGCAGTCGATGTTCCGCGGCATTGCCATCCAGGCGGGACTACGGGGGCCAAAAGGACGTGGCCCACGCCTACACGACCTGCGCGCCACCTTCGCCGTCACTCGCCTTTTGCAGTGGTATCGGGACGGAGACAACGTCATGGCCCGCCTGCCTCTGCTGAGCACCTACCTCGGCCACGCCTGCATCAGCGATACCGAAGTCTACTTGCGGATCACTACGGCGCTTCTGGAGGAGGCCAGCACGCGCTTTCATTCCTTTGCCAAGGATATCCTGCCATACGGAGGTGAGCCATGAGCACCGAAAACGCCCTCCCGACCCTGCTCCGAGGTTTCTTCGAGGATTATCTCGCGGCTCAACGCGACGTCAGCGCGAACACCATCTACGCCTACCGCGACAGCATCAAGCTGCTGCTGCGTTTCGCAGCACGACACTCCGGTCGCCAGGTGATCCGGCTGCGGTTGGTAGACCTCGGTGCCGACACAGTGCTGGCCTTCCTCGGCTACCTCGAGAGCGAACGTAAGAACTGTACGGCCACACGGAACTGCCGCCTGGTCGCGATCCATCGTCTCTTCGCCTACGTCGCCGACAGAGATCCGCGGCACGCCGAGCTCTGTCGGCGCGTCCTGGACATCCCCGTCAAAAAAACCGTGTCGAGCACCATGACCTACCTCGATCGCGACGAGATGAAGGCGCTGCTGGCCGTGCCGACGCCGTCTCACCACCTCGGCCCGCGCGACCTCGCCCTGCTGACCTTTCTGTACAACACCGGCGCACGCGCCTCCGAAATGGTGAACCTGAGCATCAAGGACATCCGCTTCGAAACCCCTCCCCATGTGCGCATCCTCGGAAAGGGACGCAAGGAGCGGGCGTGCCCTCTCTGGCAGGAGACCGCCGATGCGCTTCAGGCCTACCTCAAGCGACGCGACGACGGGGAGCGGCCGGGCGCACCTCTCTTCCTGAACGCCCATGGCAAACGCCTCAGCCGCTTCGGCGTTGGAGTAGTGATCAAGCGCCACATCGCTGCGGCAACCAAGCTGCAACCGTCCCTGGCCGCCAAGCGCATTAGCCCCCATTCTCTTCGTCACACGGCCGCCATGCACCTGCTTCAATCCGGCGTCGAACTCAATGTCATCAAGTCCTGGCTCGGGCATGTCAGCATCACCACGACCAGCCAGTACATTGAGATCGACATGGCGATGAAGCGCGAGGCGATCGAGCGCTGCTCGCCACCCGTCCCCATGCCTCCCGGAGACAGCCCTTGGCACTGCAGGAAGGACATCATCCAGTGGCTCGAGGACCTTTGAGTGTCGAAAACATATGTGGAGCAGCTTCCTGCATTCGCCGCCGAAACTCGCCTCTCTTCAGGGCCATGCGGCGACGAAGTCAACCGAGCTCCACATATTCTTCAGCTTCACATAACCCGGGAAATGTTGAGCTCAACATTTTCCGGGTTGGGGTGAGGACAAGGTCGCCCTTGAGTTGGAACTCAAGCTCGGTGTCGTGCACAGCCCATCGACGATACGCAGATACATGGTCACGGGCGGGTCGGGACCGAGATCGTCATGGCGCAAGTTCCTCGCCTCCCACGCCGACGAGGTGTTCGCTCTCGACTTCACCACCCAGTATCTGTGGAATTACTCGGCAAGATACGTCCTGGTCATCATGGCACTTCACAACCGTCGTGTTGTCCACGTCGCCGTCACCGAGTCTCCGACTCTTGATTGGGTGAAGCAGCAGATCCGCGAGGCCACACCGTGGGACGAAGCGCCCAGGTTTCTGATCCACGACAATGACGGTATCTTCGGTCAGTACCGCCAACGAGAACGTGGACAGCCGCGGTGTGCCCTGGACGCGTGGCTCAAGGATGCGATGGGTATCAAGGGCATCCCAATCCCCTACGGTGCCCCGAACGCCGCCGCGCACATTGAACGCTTCATGGGGACAT
>CAZXHG010000432.1:0-4496 GCA_964639985.1 uncultured Rickettsiales bacterium | reverse complement strand
CGTCATCCCCGTTGTCATCATCCTCAACCGAGTCGTCATCCCCGGCGGTCGTATCGTCATCCCCCGAGCACTCCGGCGAGCCATCGCAATCGGCATCCTCACAGTCGTACGAGCCATCGCCGTCGTTGTCGGCACCATCCCCACACTCTCCCGGGTCGCTCCCCTCGGGCCGCTCCGCCAGCTGGCAAGCCATCCCGAAGGAGCACAGGAACACACCCAAACACGCCACCACCCACTTGCTCGAAGACATCACACTTCCCTCATCCGCAGCCATTCTCAAGGAAACGGAAGATTGTTCCAAAACGAAAACCGCCCGTAATAATCGAACAGCGCATACTTCGTCGCCATCACCGCGGTCACCAGCCCCATCACCAGCACCACGATCACCAGCACGTACTCGGTCATCGCCTGGCCACTCTCGTCAGCCAGCAACGCTCTCGACGCACCTCGCAACCTCTCGGTCATTTCTTCGCCGCCCTCCGCCGAACCGCCTCCAGCATCTCCGCGGGCAGCTCCAATCCATCTGCATCCAGCTGGCCCTTGAACGACGGCAGCACCCCCATGGCCACGTGCTGGCCCAGGATCTTCCCGTCGTCCGCCACGCCGGTCCGACGGAACCTGTACAGATCCCGCACGACGTAGTCCCCGGAGCGGTCCCGCCGGTCCACCTCGCTGACGTGCGTCACCTTTCGCGAGCCGTCGTTGAACCGCGACACCTGCACGATCACGTCGATCGCATCCTTGACCATCACCCGCAACGCCGCGGTCGGCACCCGCACGTCGCTCATCAGCGACAACGTCTCCAGCCGGTACAGCGTGTCCTCCGGATGGTTCGCATGCACCGTGCCCATCGATCCCGCGTGCCCGGTGATCATCGCCTGGATCAGGTCGAGCGCTTCCGCTCCACGGACCTCCCCCACCACGATCCGGTCGGGCCGCAGCCGTAGCGCGGAATGCAGCAACCCTCGGATATCCACGCCCCCCTCACCTTTCCGGTTCGGCGGCTTGGACTCGAAATACACCACGTGGTCCTGTTGCAGCTGCAGCTCGCTGCTGTCCTCCAGTACGAGGATCCGATCGCCCACGGGAATCAACCCGCTGAGCACGTTGAGCAACGACGTCTTACCGCTGCCTGTCCCACCGCTGACGATGATGTTGCGTGCGCTCTTCACGATCACGTCGAGCAACTCGGCCAGCGGCTCGCTCATCGAACCGAATCCGATCAGGTCCGCCAGCTGCAACGGCCGGTGGAAGAACTTCCGGATCGCCACCACGGTCCCGATCCGACTGGGCGGCGCCAGCGTGGCGTGCACCCGCGAGCCGTCGGGGAGACGCGCATCGAGTCGAGGGTTCGCATCGTTGACTGCACGACCCACGAACTGCGCCACGTTTCGCACGGCGGCGCGCAGCTGCAGCTCGTCCTCGAACTTCGCGTCCGTGAGTTCGAGATGTCCTCCCCGCTCGATGTAGATCGAGCTCGGCCCGTTGATCATCACCTCGGAGACCGTTGGATCATCGAGGAACGGCACCACCGGTCCAAGGTGACGCCTGAGCGACTTCTCGAACAGCCGCTGGTCGAGGTCGTCCCCCCGCAGATTGACCAGAGAGCTCATGCGCCACCCCCTTCCATGGCCGCAAGCCTCGATTCGGCTTCCTGGCGCTTCTCCAGACCGAATCCATCCACGTCTGGGCAGACCGCCATCGCCTCCCGGTAGTACTTGGCCGCCCGGTCCAGTAGATGATGCCCCGTCTCGTACACGTACCCGGACTGAAACGCCTCGCTGCACCGCGTCTTGAGCTCCATGAGACCTGCTCGGGCGCCGGTATTGGAGGAGTCGTAGTGGTAGGCGTGGGTGAAGTCGATGCGTGCCCGCCGGATGTCGCCCTGATCGAAAGCGCCCCGGCCATGCAGCGTGTACGCCCTGGCCAGATCGGCATCGATCGACATCATGACGCGGTTCCCAGGCTTGACGTTGGCCTCCTTGCAGATCCGCCGGGCCTCGCGTAGTTGTTCGATCGCCAGGATCAGGCCGCCGGCCTCGAGAGAGCCCTGGCCTTGCTCGTGCAGCGCCAGGGCTTCCTCGGGAACGCGGCCTCGGCCTCGCGACCGCGGTCTGGAAGCCGTGGCCGGTGCCGCCTCGGCAGCCATGGGCTCCTCGGTCACCTCCTCCGTGGCTGCGTCCTCGACATTGGCACGCTCCGCCACCCGCATCAGGGCCGTGGTGTCACCGCAACCGACCTCCTCCATCGTCCCCGCATACCGCTCGGCAACGTCACTGCTGCCTTCACCGACCCGACTGGCGAGGACTGCCTTCATGCCCTCGCAGAGGGAATCCCGCTGCTGCTTCGCCGCGGTCCTGGCCGTTTCTTCGAACACCGATCCCTCTGAGATGGCTAGCAGTTCCTGGACCGCGTACTCCATGTCCCCGGACTCGAGGTACAGCTCCAGGTTCCGCAGCGATTTCTCGTTCTCCTGTTCCACGCGAGCGTTGTGGATGTACCGCTGGGCTACCTCCTCCTCTGCGTGTCCCGCCGGAACGAGCGTGAACGACGCGATCGCGCCGTCCCAGTCCCCGCGTTCGTAAGCGGCCTTGCCCTTGGCGATGTTCTCCGCGATCCCCGGATCGAGTCCATCGTCGCCTCGCAGCTGCTGCAATCCATAGACGAGCAACAACAGCCCGACCAGTGCGCCCATGGCAATCGTGACCTTGCGCACCGGGTTCATCCCCGGTCCGGCATCGCTACTCGAACCTGTGCCGGGAAGCGCCGCATTCGCCGAGGGGGCGACCACCAGTCGCCCGACCGATCCGCCGATGCCGATCACGTCCCCTTCGTGGGCCAGTGACTCGGTGATCTTCGCGCCGTTGAGCAGTGTACCGTTGGTGCTGCCCATGTCCGTGACCAACACGCCGTCGTCGCGAACCTCGAGTCTGCAGTGCTTCCCGGATGCATTGTCATCGTCCAGGACCACGTTGCAGCTCTCGTCACGGCCCAGCACGTAGGACGATCCAGGCAACGGCAGCGCCACCGTCCTCCCGCTGTCGAATTTCAGCGCAAGTCGTCGTGTCTCGCCCTGATCTGACATGCTCAAACCCCGTTCACCTGGAACGTCCCAGGTAGTCCTTGGCCTTGAGGTAACGCTTGTCCGATGGATCCCCCACCAGCTCCATCATGCGCCGAGCGACCTCCTGGGCCTTGGCCTCGTCACCCAGGTTGGTGTTCTTCTTGTACTCGATCTCCAGCTCGTTGAATCGCTGATCGATGAACGCCTCGGCCTCGTCGCGGACCTGCTCGACCTCCGCGGCGATGGTCGCCGCCTCGGCCGTACCCGCGCTCTTTGCCTCGGCACGTCCACAAGCCTGCAGTGCGCGATAGGCGTTCTCCTCGCGGGAGTTGGCCTGGGACAGCAGATCACGTGCAGCCTTGATCTCGTCGCTCGCCGTGGCCGCACCCGCAGACTCGACGTCGTCCCTCTCGAGCCTCGGCGGCAGATCGGCCGATGCCACCCCGGCGTTCGTCTCGCCTTCCGGCAGGAACATGATCACGCCAGCCCCGCCCAGGATGACGATGCCCGCGATCAAGGCGATGCGGATCTTCATCGTCCGCATGTCCTCGACACTGGCCGGTGGCTTCTCGGGCTCCGCCCCTGGTACTGGCGCGGCGTACAGCTGTCGCGCCCTCGCCTGGACTTCGGCCGACTGGCTCGACGACTGGACCGAGGTCCGGTCTGCGCTCCCGCCATCGGGATCCGGTGCGGATGCCGGCCCTGGCGACGCTGGTGGGGGTGGGGTCACAGGCGGTGGTTCCGCGGTTGGGGCCTCCCTCGGCGGCGGAACCATCTGAGCTGGCGGTTCGGGTGCCAGCGAAGCCGGACCGATGTCGTCGGTCTGGTCGCCCACCGCCATGGTCGGATCGATGCCGTCGTTCGCAGCCATCGTGGCCGCGAGATCCTCGCCCTCGGATGAGGCGGTGCTGACCACCACGATCCGGCAGAGACCGACGTTGATCACGTCACCTTCGCGAAGCCGGCACTCATCGGCCTTGACGTGGTTGACCTTCATGGGGTTGGTAGCGCTTCGATTACTCACGCTCAGCTGACCATCCGGGGCGACCGAGAACGTGCAGTGACGCTTGGAGATCGACGGCTCGTCCACACAGATCTCGCAGTCCGGGTGACGGCCAAGGGTCATGGCCCGATCGATCTCGATCTCCTGGCCACCGCCATCGGGAAGGGTGACGCGAATACGGGCGGCCGGTTGGGTCATCAGAACACCTCTCCGCGGATCAGCTGGATCATGGAGGGCCCCAGCACCAGGATCAGGATGCCGAAGAAGATGAAGGACAGCGGAAGCAGCAACTTGACTGGCGCCTCTCCAGCCAGCTTCTCGGCCCGATGCGTGCGTTTGAGACGGATGGCGTCGGATTGCAGGCGGAAGACCTGCTGGAGCGGAGCCCCGAGGCTCTGGGACTGCCTGACGGCGTTGGCCACGTCCGCC
>CAZXHG010000431.1:0-4505 GCA_964639985.1 uncultured Rickettsiales bacterium | reverse complement strand
GGCAACGGCCAGTTCGGCCACAACGACGTGGAGTGGCAGCAGCCGTTCCGGCCGTTCTCGGACAACAACGACTCCAAGAGCTACGGCGCGCGGGTGGTGTTCACCCAGGAGATCCTGGGCAGCAAGGGCCCGGACGCCATGATCTCGGTGGGCGGCTCGTTCACCGGCGGCAAGTACGACGACTACGACGAGCTGTACGACTGGGCCGCGGGCGCGGACTTCCAGTTCGACCTCGGCTCCTGGACGATCCAGGCCGAGTACCTGCACCGCTCCACCAACTTCTGGGGCACGTCGTCGGCCAGCGCGTCCGAGACCGTGTTCGACAACTACGTCACCCGCGGGTTCTACGCCTGGACGAAGATCAGCCTTCCGAAGAAGGCATCGTTCATCTCCCTGTACGGCCGCATCGAGGGCTACTGGCGGGTGGGCCCCGAGTGGGTCGGCTCCAACGCCAACCAGCTCGACCCCGAGGACCTGGCCGACCGCACCAACCGCACCCTGCGCTACACCTTCGGCATCCCCGTTCAGCTCAATGCCTGGGTCGCGGTCAAGCCGGAGTTCTGGTACGCCGACTACGAGCACGACCTCAAGGGCGACTTCGTCGATCTGCAGATCCTCGAAGACGCCGACCGCGACATCTACCGCGTGGGCGTCGGCGTGGACGTGGCGTTCTGACGCTCGTGCACCCCGATCCCGACCCGAAACGGCCATAGGTCGAGGGATGAAGTACCACCCCCGGATTCCTGGCCACGGTCTGGCATCACCGGGCCCTGCCGTGGGAACCTGCGCCCAGGGGGCACGCCGCGCAAGCTGTGGACCACCTCGAAACGTATGGACTACTCCAACGCCGACCTGATCGAGTGCTTCCGTTGCGGCTACCGCGGTCCGGTGCTGCAGCAGCACATGGGGTACCGGTGGTACTACTTCCTGCTGGTCCTCACCGGCATCGGGGCGATTCCCCTGGCCCTCATCCTCTGGTACCTCGGCAACCGAACGGAGCCTCGCTGCCCGCAGTGCGGGATGAACGGTCCGTTCCAGCCGTCGTGGGCCGATACCAGCGCCGGAGCGCTGGCCACCTGGCGGAACGCCGTGGCCGAAGACGCGCAGCGTTTCCAACGCAACCGGCGGATCACGCTCGCGGTGGTCATGGCCGCCGCTGCGATGGCCGTCTCCGTGGCGCTGCTCCTGGCAGCGGGTCTGGCCTGAGGTCGATGGGCAGGACGACGCCGACGCGGGCGGACCCGATGGACGCGGGCAAGCGTTGAAAGTGCCAGGGGGTTCTGGCTCACCGCATCAACCGCTGAAGCAGCACATCCTCGACGTTCCTGCGGCCATCGAGCACAGCCAGGACCCAGACCGCGCACTCGTCGATGCGGTACAGCATGCGCCACGGTGCCTCGATCAGCTCCCGCCACGTGTCGATACCCTGGTCGCGCAGCTCCGGCACGATCCGTCCCCGCTCCGGCATCGACTCCAATGAACGGGCACTCGCCTGCAACGCGTCCAGTACGTCCAGGGCGGCCGCTGGGCTCTCGCTGGCGATGTACTCGACGATGGCTTGCAGATCCTGTGCCGCCACCTGGGTCCACTGGACCCGGTAGGCCCGGGCCGCGGTCAACCCGCCTGCTCCGTGTCGGCCAGATCCGCACGCAGACGCTCGAACAGGTCGTCGGAGTCGACGGCCCTGCCCGTGCGGACATCGGCCTCTCCCTGGGCCAGCAGGCGCAGCAGCCCGATGGTGTCGCGCATCTTCTGGAAGCTCTCCGGATCGACCAGCACGGCCCGGGCGTTGCCGTTCTGCGTGATGACCACGTGGCGGTGGGTGCGGTTGACCTGCTCCAGCAGGTCGGCGGCACGCGTCTTGAGGTAGGTGACGGGCCGGATGTCCTCGGAGAGCTTCATGGGAACGCCTTTCGGTCCTTATTGAGTACCATAAAAAGACCGGTCACTCCACCTTCAGCTCACCGACCAGCTCGAGCACATCCAGCAACCGCTCCGGTTCGCCCAGCGCGTCGCGCAGGACCTCCTGGCGGTGCGGGTCGTGCTCGTAGCGGTCCGGCAGCTCCCCGCCCCGGCGCAGGGCCCTCCGGCTGCGCAGGACGAAGCTGCGCCAGGCCCGGCGCAGGTACGGCGACAGGTCGCCGATCTCGTCCAGCAGACGATCGCTGTTGCAGTAGTACAGCCCCATCCGCTCCGGCTCCCAGCGGTTGCGCAGGCCGGTGACCTCGCAGACCACGTCACGGCCCTTCCGCCGGACCACGTGCCTGTCCCACACTGCCAGCAGGTCCCACACCTTGACGCGGTCCACCCGCCGGTCCTCGCAGGCGTACAGGTGGCACAGCCAGATGGGCAGCCAGTCCTCGCGGCGCATGGCCGTGTCGATCCAGGGGGCCTCCTGCAGGCCGGGGAAGCTCTCCACTCGCCGCATCAGCTCCTCGGGCTGCGCCAGCACCACCAGCCGGACCCGCTCCGGCTGCGCCCGGGCCAGGGTGAACAGCGCGTGCAGGTCGCGCCGCTCGCCGTCGTCGAACCGCCACCGCGGCGTGCGCTCCAGCGGGATCCGGTCGAGCAGGGCCAGCAGCCAGCAGCGGAGCTCGCCGCCCTCCAGCTCCGACCACGCCAGGGATTCGCGGACGTGCTCGTCGAACAGCACGCGCCGAAGCCAGCAGGTCCCCGCGGGCGGGCTGCCGTCCCGCTGTCGCTCCCACTCGTGGAAGGCGACCGCGAGGTGAGACCGCCCCGAGGACTCGGGGCCCACCAGCACCGCGGCCGGCCCCTTGCGCAGGGCCTCGTCCAGGGCCTCGACGGCGCCACAGGTGTCGAGGTACGCCGGATCGAGCCCGGGCAGCACCGGCGTCTCCCACTCGAGCAGCGAGTGCACGATGCGGGCCGTGGCCTCCCCCGAGGTGATCAGCCCCTCGACGTACATCGAGTCGAGCTGCAGCACCGAGTCGTCGGGGGGGTACAGGGCCGCGCCCATCAGCAGGGCCAGGTCGATGGTGAGATCCGGGTCACGGTCCAGGGCCAGCGCCCAGCGGCGACTCCACCGGGGCTCGACGGCTTCCACCGCAGCGTCCATCGGGCGGGCGACGCACGTGGCCCAGTGCTTCGCCGCCTCCCGGATCCCCACCGAGTCACCGTCCACCGAGAAGCCACGACACTCGACCTCCTCGGCGTGCAGCGCCAGCAGGGCGCGCCGCAGATCGGTGGGGGTCAACGCGGCATGGGAGAATGTGGGCGCCCAGTCCGGCTCGCCCCAGGGCGGCATCTGCAAGCGCTCCATCTGCCCGAAGAGCTCCTGCTCCTCCCGCAGCCGCCGCCCGGCCAGGAAAGCGGCCAGTTCGATCACGGCATCTGCCTCGTCGTCACACGCGATCCGCAGCGTCTCCACGTCCGGGATCTCCAGCCCGAGGGCCGGGTGGTAGACCGTCATGTCCTCCGTCACCTCACCTCCCCGTCCGGCCGGATCCTACCCGGTCCGGCCGCTGCCGGTTTTCCGACCTTTTCCAGGGCCGGTGAGCTGGGGGGCCTGAGCTAGAATGGGATCGTTCGCAGCAGCGGGAGATGGGCGATGAAGAAGGGGTCAAAGAAGAAGGGGTCAAAGAAGGGGTCAAAGAAGGGGTCAAAGAAGGGGTCAAGTCGCGACTTGTATACTTTTCAGGGCATAAAGTATACAAGTCGCGACTTGACCCCCGTCGTCCTCCTCATCCTCTGGATGGGCTGTGGTCCGGGGGTCGACGATGCGCCCATCGGTGAGCTCCACCTGATCCCGGTGCCGGTGGTGGTCACCGGGGACAGGGGCTATCTGCACCTGGATGGGGACAGCCGCGTCGCGATGAGTGGAGACGTGACCGCGGAGGCGGAGCTGCTGGCCGCGGTGCTGCGCCGCTCCACTGGGTTCGGCTTCGACGTGGTCGAGGAGGAGGCCGCTGCCGGAGACATCGCGCTGGTCCTCGACGCGTCGCAGACCGACCTGGGCGACGAGGGCTACCGCATCGAGGTGGACGCCGAGCACGCCACGGTCACGGCGGCCACGGCCGCGGGCGTGTTCTACGGCTGCCAGACCCTGCGGCAGCTGCTGCCCACGGACGTGGAGAGCCCGGATTTCGTGCACGGCGTGGACTGGGCCATCCCCATGGTCGCGGTCGAGGACCAGCCCCGGTTCGCCTGGCGCGGGTACATGCTGGACGTGGCGCGCCACTTCTTCACCGCCGAGGAGGTGATGGGGCTGGTGGACGTGGCCGCGCACCACAAGCTCAACCGCCTGCACCTGCACCTGACCGACGACCAGGGCTGGCGCATCGAGATCGAGTCGTGGCCCGACCTGACCACCATCGGCGGCTCCACCGAGGTGGGCGGCGGCGAGGGGGGCTGGTACACGCAGGAGGACTACACGGCCATCGTCGAGTACGCGGCCGCCCGCCACGTCACCGTCGTGCCCGAGATCGACATGCCCGGCCACTGCAACGCGGCGCTCGCCTCCTACGGCGAGCTCAACGAAGACG
>CAZXHG010000430.1:0-4514 GCA_964639985.1 uncultured Rickettsiales bacterium | reverse complement strand
CCTGGTCCACCGCGGATGGCCACCGGGAGCTGCAGCACTGGCGCTCCCGACCGCGCCTGCTACGGGCCGCGGTGGTGTTCCTGGCGCTCGCGCTCAACGTCTGGGGCTTCACGCGTCGGGCCGCAGCCGCCGTGGGTGACGGCCGGGCCGGACCCCGCGAGCTGTGGCGGCGCGTGCAGGCCGGGGACGACGGCGGCAGCGGCTACTGCGACGTGCTGGTCGACTGGCTGCGCGCCCTCCTCGAGGAATGCTGCGAGGCCGTGGGCGAGTGCTGCGACACCTGCTCGGACTCCTGCGGCCAGTGCTGCAACGTGTGCGACCAGTGCGGCGGCTCCTGCGACGAGTGCACCGGCTGCTGCGACGAGTGCGACGGATCGTGCGACAGCTGCTGCGACGGGTGCGACGACTGCGGCGGCTGTTGCGACGACTGCGGCGGCTGCTGCAACGACTGCGGCTGAACGGATGCCCATGGACGCGGATCGCCCGGCCCTGGGAGCCGCCCTGATGGCCGTGGCCACGCTGGGATTCGCCGGCATGGCGACCATGGTCAAGCTGATGGACACGGCCCTGCCCGAGCAGCAGCTGGTGTTCTGGCGTGCGGTGTTCTCCCTGCCCCTGCTGGTCGCCCTGGTGCTGCGCGCGCGGCGCGGCTTCGTGGTCCGGGTTCGCGGCACGATCGTGCTTCGCAGCCTGCTGGGCTTCGGCGCGATGATGCTGTTCTTCTATGCCGTGGGCCGGCTGACCCTGGCCGAGGCGCAGATACTGATCCGGCTGCAGCCGATGTGGGTGGCGCTGCTGGCGCCGGTGGTGGTCGGGGAGCGACCGGGCGGCCGGGTCTGGCTCTGTCTTGGCCTGAGCCTCGCCGGCGTGGGGCTGGTCCTGGGCCCCTCCCTGACCACCGGGGTGATCAGCGTGGCGGGCCTGGCCGCCCTGTGCTCGTCGCTGTTCTCGGCAGGCGCCCACCTGCAGCTACGCCGCCTCGGCCGCACCGACCACCCGGACGTGGTCGTGCTCAACTTCACCTTCCTGTTGCTGGTGTTCTCCGGCACCCTGTCCGCGCCCTCGGCCCGCCTGCCCGAGCCGGGCCATTGGGGGCTGCTGGTCGGGCTGGCCCTGTGCGCGATGTTGGGACAGCTGTTCATGTCCTCGGCCTACCGGGTGGCGCGCGCGCCCACCGTGGCCACCGTGGGATACGTGGCCCTCCCCATGGCCGCGGCCCTGGACTGGATCCTGTTCGACACCGTGCCCACGGGCTGGGCCGTGGCCGGCGGACTGTTGATCATCGCTTCGGGGATCGCGCTGGCCTACGATCGGGGTAGGACCCCCACGGGAGAACCATGAGCCCCACGCTGCCATCCATCGTCGAACGCGCCAGGGCCCGGCACCACCGCGCCCTGGTGGTGCTCGCCGGCGACCGCGCGGGCGGCTGGCGGGCGCTCGTCGAGGGGGTGGCGCAATTCGAAGGACTGCCGGCGGGGCTCGTGGCCATCACCCGCGGCGAGGCGCCCCCGGACTGGCAGCGGCTGCGACCACGCGAGGCCTCCCGCCTGCTGGGCACCGGCCCGGGGCTGGTGGCCGTGGACCTGCACGGCAGCACCGAGGTGGAGGCCCTGTGCGTGGCCGCGGGCGCAGTGCGGGGCGGCGGCCTGCTGGTCGTGCTGGCCCCTGACCTGGATCGCTGGGCCGACAGCATCGACCTGCTCAGCGAGCGTCTGGCCCCTCAGCCCTACACTCCCGACCAGGTGGGACGCCGGACCGTGGCGCGTGTGGCCGACAGCGTCCGCGAGCGGGCCTGGTGGTACGACGTGGACGCCGGGGGCGCGCTGCTGCTGCGAGGCGACCCTGCGGACACGGAGCCGGACCCCGAGCCCCCCGCCGCGCCTACATCCGTGCCCACGGACCGCGTGTTCGAACAGCGCTGCTTCGATGCGTGCCGCTCCCGCGACCAGGCCGCGGCCCTGGCCCGACTGGAGGTCCTCCAGCGCGCCTCTGCGGACGCGCCCGTGGCCGTGGTCCTGACCGCGGACCGCGGGCGGGGCAAGTCCAGCGCCCTGGGTCTGGCCGCCCACGCCCTGCAGCAGGCCGGACGGCGCGTGGTGGTGACCGGTCCGGGCATCGCGTCTGCGGCCGAGGTGCTGGCGCGCGTGCGGGACCTGGGCGGCTCCCCGCCGCCGTTCCTGGACCCGCTCGAGGCGGTCGACGCGGGCGCGGACGTGCTGCTGGTGGACGAGGCCGCCACCCTGTCGGTGCCCCTGCTGCGTGATCTCGCCGCAGCCGCCCCTGCCACGGCGTTCGCCACCACGCGCTTCGGATACGAGGGCACGGGCATGGGCTTCGACCTGCGCTTCCGCGAGCACCTCGACCGGGCCGTGGCGCGGCGGGTCGACGCCACCCTGACCGAGCCCATCCGGTGGGCCGTCGGCGACCCGGTCGAAGCGTGGGCGAGGCACACGTTCCTGCTCGACGCGCAGCCCGACGACCTGGACGTCGACCGCTACGACTTCCCGGGCGAACGGCTCGAGATCCGGGAACTGACCGGGGAGCTACTGGCCAGCGACCGCCTGCTGAAGCCCCTGTTCGGCTTGCTGGTGCAGTCCCACTACCGCACCACGCCCACGGACCTGGCCCGCATGCTCGACGGCCCCAACGTGGCCGTGCACGTGGCCGTGGATCGCGAGCAGGTGGTGGGCGCACTGCTGCTCGCCCGCGAGGGGGGGCTGGACCGGCCGACCTGCGCAGGCCTGTTCGAGGGGCGCTTCCGATTGCGCGGCAACATGCTGCCGGAGACCCTGACCTGTCACCTGGCCGAGGAGTGGGCGGGCCGGTTCGTGGCGTGGCGGGTGCTGCGGCTGGCCGTGCACCCGGCCGCGCGGCGACGGGGTGTGGGCACCCACCTGCTGGATCACGCCGTGGACACGGCCGTGACCGAGGACGTGGACTTCGTGGGCGCGGGGTTCGCGGCCACGCCCGACCTGCTGCGCTTCTGGCGGGCCTGCGGCTTCGGCGTGGTGCGGATGGCCGTGACCCGCTCACGCATCTCGGGCGAGCACTCGGCCGTGGTGCTGCGGCCGGTCAGCGAGGACGGCTACGAGCTCGCCGATCGACTGCGCGGAGCGTTCGTACGGCGCTTCCCCCACGTGCTCGCCGATGCGCTGCGCGGCCTGGAGCCCGAGGTGGCGCTGGCCGCCATGCGCGGCTCGGCCACCCCCGACGACATGCCCAAGCTGACCACCGAGGACTGGAACTCCCTGGTCGGCAGCGCCTACGGCGGACAGCTCTACGATGCCACCGTGCAGCCGGCCTGGGACCTGGCGCGGCACTACCTGGGCCTGGCCCGGCCGCCGGTACAGCTCGGCGCGGCCTACGAGACCCTGCTGCTGACCAAGGTGCTGCAGCACCGCCCCTGGGCGGAGGTGGTCGACCTGTGCGGGCTGGACAGCACCCACGAGGCCATGCGCCGGCTGCGCGCCGCCCTGCGACCAATGGTCACGGCCTGGGGGCCGGCGTGGGTACGGGAGCAGTGCCTGCGCTTCGACCCGGAGGAGCGATGACCGACCGACAGCGAGAGCGCCGCAGGCGGGTGAGGGCGGGCTGGGACCCGCCAGGCCCGACGCCACCCGGCGCGTGCGGGGCTCCCGACCTCGAGCCCACGGCCGAGGAGACCCTGGACTGCGTGTGCGGGCGCTGGCGCATCTTCCAGCGCCGTGACGGACACCGCTTCTCCACGGACGACTTCCTGTGCGCCTGGTACGCGGCCGACCGGGTGGCCGCCCACGGGCACGACCCCCGCACCTACCTCGACCTGGGCACTGGCATCGGCTCGGTGGCGCTGATGACGAGCTGGTTGCTGCCCGCGGTACACACGGTGGGCATCGAGGCCCAGGCAGTGAGCGCGGCCCTGGCCCGCCGCTCGATCCGATTCAACGGCATCGTCGACCGCTTCGAGGTTCGCGAGGGCGATCTGCGAGACGAGTCGCTGATCCGCCCGGGCGAGGCCTTCGACCTGGTCACCGGCAGCCCGCCGTACCTACCCCTGGGCAGCGGTGTGGAGAGCGGCCGCACCCAGCGCGCGCCCGCCCGGTTCGTGCACCGCGGCGACGTGACCGGCTACGCCGCCACCGCGGCCCGGGTGCTGGCCCCGGGCGGCCTGTTCGCCCTGGTCTACGCCGCCTACCGGCCCGACGACGTACCGGCCGCGGCCGACGCCGCCGGCCTGGTCATCCTGTCACGACGCACGGTCGTCCCACGCCAGGGCAAGGACCCGCTGCTGGACCTGCTGTGCCTCGGCCGCGCCGACGAGCACACCCCCTCTCCCGCCGAGGTCGAACCGCCCCTGACCGTGCGCGACCGCCAAGGCGGGTGGACACACGAGTACCAGCAGGTGCGCGCCTCCATGGGCTTCCCGCACCGGGTCCACCACCCAGGCTGACTCCCCTTCCCCCCGGTTCACCCCTCGACAAAATGAATAGCGTTGTTCCCGACGGGCCCCCCACGTGAGAGTGCCCGCGACGACG
>CAZXHG010000429.1:0-4599 GCA_964639985.1 uncultured Rickettsiales bacterium | reverse complement strand
GATTCCTAAGTGATCCTAATCGTTTGGGAATCGAGTTTCCCCGAAGACTGCTAGAAGAGCTCTTCGAGGGCGACGAGGCAGCCGACCATGCAGATCAGGGCGGTGAACCCGGCGAACAGGACCGTCGGCAGGCCCCAGTACTTGGTGATCTCGCGCCGCGCGAAGGCCACTCCGGCGCCGACGAAGGTCGCGAGATGGACCATGGCCAGGGTCCCGCTGCCCAGCAGGAACACCACCGCGCCCAGCTCGTCGTCCACCTCCTCGGCCATCAGCACGCAGAACAGCACCATCAGGGGCATCACGATCAGTGTCAGCAGCACGCTCACGCCGCTGCTGATCGGCCCCAGCCAGCCCGGACGGTCGCCCTCGATGCCGGGCGGAGCCAGCAACGGCTCCGCAAGCTGGCGCCGGGTCGCGCTCACAGGGGCCATGGCCCGCGCCGGAGCGCTGGACGACCGGGCCGGCGGCCCCAGGATCAGCGCCACCAGCGGCTGCGCCGGCGCCGGGATCAGCAGGTCGTCCTCCTCCCCCACCGCCAGCAGCCGCAGCCGGCCGTCCTCGTCCGGGGGCGACAGGCCGGGCGTGCCACGCAGCACGCTCATGGCCTCGTCCTCCGTGGCGCACGCCGCCAGCATCTCCTTGAGCACGCCATCGAGGCCGTCGGGGCCGACGTCGCCGAGGCGCTGCATCGCCTCGTCGCCCTCGTCGCCTTCGGGCACGAACAGCAACCGGCGCCGCGTGATCACCAGCGCCCCGGGCCTGCGCAGGATCCCCTTGCGCACACCCGGCACCTGAAGGACACGGTCCGCCACCAACCTCGGTTCCAGGGATCGTTCGGTCATGGTTCGACCAGTCTACACCGGGCACCCCCCACGCGCTCCCGGGCAGGCGACCACCCGACACTCCCGCCGTGGACGGTGGTATCCTGCTGCGCGAACCGGACTGGAGGAGACCTCGTGAGAACCGTTGCCATCCTGATTTCCCTGGCCTTCCTGGGCCTGCTGCTCGTCAACCTCGGCTGTGGCCCCGACTGCGAGGAGGGCTTCGAGCCCACCGAGTCGGGTGAATGCGTGCCCATCGGCGACGATGACGACGACACCACGGCCACGGACGACGACGACGACGACACCACCGCGGGTGACGACGACGACACCGCAGACGACGACGACGACGACGACGACACCGTGGACGACGACGACGACACCGTGGACGACGACGACGACACCGGACCGACCGACGCGGACGGTGACGGCTTCGACGACACCGAGGACTGCGACGACACCAATCCCGACATCTACCCCGGCGCGCCCGAGGTCGTGGGCAACGCCGTGGACGACGACTGCGACGCGGACATCGACGAGGTCATGGTGCTGTACATCGCCAACACCATGGCGCCCAACGCCGAGGCCCTGCCCACCGCCCTGCTCGGCATCGGCGCCGACTGCCTGATCTTCGAGCCCACCATCGACGCCACGGACGCCACGTCCCTCAGCGCGGTCGACCCGACCATGTACCACGTGGTCCTGATCGACAGCTGGACCGCGGGCGGGGCCGGCACCTGGATGGGCGACGCCTCGATCGTGGCCGGCTGGGGCCTGCCGATCCTGGGCTACGGCATGGGCGGCGCCGCCCTGCTGATGGACGCGGGCGCCGGTCTCAACTTCGGCGACACCATGATGTCCCCCACGGACTCGCTGGTGGCCACCGACACGGGCCACGCCTTCTTCAACCTGCCCCACGCGGTGCTCACCGGCGACTCCGTCGCTGGCGCCACCATGGCCGTGATGTCCCACGCGCTGAACATCGACACGGGCGAGTCCATCGCCGTGCACCCGGACAGCGCCGACTACTCCATGCTGATCCACGACACGGCCAACCCGGACTGGTGGCTGCTCGGCCTGGGCCTCGACGGCTCCCAGCTCACCACCGAGGGCACCCAGCTGTCGCTGAACATCGTGGTCAACCTGGCAGGCCGCCAGGACTGCACCTGATCGGCTAATCGGGCTCGGCGAAGCCCATGCGGAGTTCGACCATGGGATCGCCGTCGAGGATCGGGCGGCGTTGCAGGTCGAAGCCGATCTTCTCGAACACCCGCAGCATGGGCCGGTTGGTCATCAGCACCTCGGACGTGAACCCGCGCAGGCCCTGGCGGTTGGCCAGGTACGTCAGGTAGCGCAGCAGCACCGTGGCGATGCCCTGGTTGTGCTGGTCGTCCCGAACCACGAACGCCACCTCGGCCGTGTGGCTCGCCTCGACCACCGCGTACTGGCCCAGGCCCACCACCACCTCGCGCTTGCCCTGCTGCAGCACCGCCAGGATCACCATCTCCCGCGTGTAGTCGATCACGCAGAACTCCTGCAACCGCTCGTGGGGCATGTCCTTGCGCGCGGAGATGAAGCGCCGGTACAGGCTCTCGTCGGACAGGGAGTAGAAGAACTCCTTGAGCAGCGGCTCGTCGCGTATCCGCACCGGCCGCAGCCGGATCTCCAGCCCCGACGAGGTGGTCCGCCACGTCTCCAGCTCCTCCGGATACTCACCCGCCTCGCCCGGGATGAACGCCTGGTCCGCGTAGATCAGGTTGCGCTGCCGCGCCTCCTCCACCAGCTGCTCGCGGAACTTCGGATGCGCGATCGCGATCAGCTCCATGGCCCGCTCGCGAATGTTTCGGCCGTGCAGGTAGGCGATGCCGTACTCGGTGGCCACGTAGTGCACATCGCCCCGGATCAGCGTCGCGCCCGCCCCCTCCTGGAGGAACGGCACCACCCGCGACGTGGTGCCCTTGTCCGCGGTGGACGGCAGCGCCAGGATCGTGCGGCCGTTGCGCGACAGCACCGCCCCGCGCATGAAGTCCGCCTGCCCACCGATGCCGCTGAAGAACTGCCCACCCAGGGACTCGGCCGTGGCCTGGCCGGTGAGGTCGATCTCCAGGGCGCTGTTGATCGCCACCATGTTGTCGTGGGAGGCGATCACCCGCGGGTCGTTGGTGTAGTCGATGGTGCGGAACTCCACGGACGGGTTGTCGTGCAGGTACTCGTACGTGCTCCGCCGGCCCATGGCGAACGTGGCCACCACCTTGCCGCGGTTGATCGTCTTGCGCGAGTTGTCCACCGCGCAGCCCCGCATCAGATCCACGATCCCGTCGCCCACCAGCTCCGTGTGAACGCCCAGTTGCCGCTTGTCCGCCAGCGCCGCCAGGATCGCGTTGGGCATGGCGCCGTACCCCACCTGGATCGTGTCCCCGTCCTCGACCAGGGACGCCACGTGCG
This sequence comes from uncultured Rickettsiales bacterium, assembly GCA_964639985.1. GTDB lineage: Bacteria > Myxococcota_A > UBA796 > UBA9615 > CAYRNR01 > CAZXHG01. Next base: position 1,333 of record CAZXHG010000429.1, on the reverse strand, counting down.
CCCCGATGCGGCGCGCCACCTCGCTGTCCGCCTCGGGCGTGTACTCCAGCAGCGGCTCGTCGTGGGGCACCAGGTAGTCCACGTCCCGTACGTGCACGAACCCGTCGCCATGGGTGCGCGGCATGTGGCGGTTGACCTGGGCCACCACCAGGTCCGCGGTCTCGACGGCCTGCTTGACGATGTCCACGCTCACCCCGAGGCTCATGTACCCGTGCTCGTCCGGCATCGACGTCTGCACCAGGGCCACGTCCAGGGGCACCAGGTGGCGCCGGAACAGGGCCGGCACCTGCGACAGGAACACCGGCGTGTAGTCGGCCAGCCCCTCGTTGACCGCCTTGCGCGCGTTCATGCCGATGAAGAACGCGTTGTAGCGGAAGTTGGAGCGGAACTTGGAGTCCGTGTACGGCGCGACCCCCAGGGTCCACACGTGCAGCAGCTCCGCGTCGAAGAACGCCTTGGGGTGGGAGTCCACGTACTCCACCAGCGCGCTCACCAGGTGCTGGGGCTCGCCGCAGGCCGTGCCGATGAAGATCCGGTCGCCGCGGTGGATGCGGCCGAACACGGCCGCGTCCGAGACGAATTTGTCCGGCCACTGCAACCGGATCGCGTCCAGCGGATCGTTGGGTCGAGCCATGGTCACCCCTTTGCTGGTTCCGAATTTTCGGCCGGCAGGACCGTCCGTCAAGCCTGATACGCCATACGCGTGCGCGTCGTTCGATTGACACGGGTGCCGCCATTCGGCAGATTGGCGAGCACCGAAGCACGGAGGACATCGATGAGACGTCTGCTGATCGCGTTCGCAGCGCTTGCACTGATCGCCCCCTCACTGGCCCACGCCGGCAAGTTCGAGCCCGTCGAGGCCCTGGAGGAGGAAGACGGCGCGGGCTACAACGCCGACTACGAGGTGGACTTCCGCAACCTCGTGGGCGAGGGCACCACCAAGGGCATCAGCCTGACCATCGAGCTGTGGACCCCGTGGGCGGATATCGAGAACCCGGAGGAGACCGAGGTCACGGTGGAGCTGGGCAAGGAGAAGGCCCGCAGCTTCACCGAGCAGGTCACGGTCAGCTACGACGGCACCTGGGAGCTGCGCCCGGTCGAGAAGGCCAAGAAGAAGAGCAGCGACGAGGAGGCCGAGGAGCCGGCCCCGGCGGCCACGGGCGACGTGACCATCGACGGCGCGACCATCTCGCTGATCATCCCCTGGGAGCACCTCACGTACACCACCGCGTGGCTCAAGGTGAACTGCACCCACAACCCGCCCGAGGCCGAGGAGGACGAGGCCGAGGAGGGTGAAGAGGGTGAAGAGGGCGAAGAGGGCGAAGAGGGCGAA
>CAZXHG010000428.1:0-4676 GCA_964639985.1 uncultured Rickettsiales bacterium | reverse complement strand
CCCGTCGCCGTCGTCGTCCGCGCCGGCGCCGCAGGCCTGCTCGTACAGTCCGGTGCACGCGTCGAGGTCGTCGCAGTCCCAGTCGTCGCAGTCGACGTAGCCGTTGCCGTCGTCGTCCACGCCGTTGCCACAGTCCTCGGTGGAGCAGGCCGCGTCGGTGTCGCAGTCCCAGTCGTCGCAGTCGACGTAACCGTCACAGTCGTCGTCCACGCCGTCGGTGCAGTTGAACTCGAATGCCCAGGCCCCGGCCGGGACCAGCAGGGTGCCCGCGAACAGGGCGGCGATGATACGTGCCATCTCGAACCTCCATGGTGATGAGCGCCCCGAGTCGTACCGTCTCGTGTGCGCGGACGCAATCTTCTTTTCGCGGGAACCTCGCCGTCGACGGCCTGTCCAAGGGAGGAGAGCCGATGGCGGGAGTCCGGTACGCCGGACAGATCCCGGTCTCACCCGTCCGCCCGGCCGGACAGGCTCGCCGTCAGTCCGCCCAGGGGATCCATCCAGAACGCAGCGCGCCTCGCCGATCGCCGATCCTGGCACGGTCGTTGCTACTGTACGGGAGCGACCGTTCACGATCCGACAATCAACGAGGAGGACAGGATCATGTTGGAGATGTTCGTCAACGCTGGACCGTTCGCATACGTCGTCACCTGCTTCGGGCTCACCGCGCTGGCCCTGAACGTGCTGGGCCTGGTGCGCCGGGGAGGCCGGGATCTCACCGGCCTGGCCCTGGGCTTCGCGGCCGCGTCGCTGCTGGCCGGGATCTGCGGCACGGGCGCCGGCCTCGCCATGGCCGGGCAGGCCCTGTCCACGGTGGAAGCCGAGGCGATCCCGAGGCTGTTCGCCACTGCGGTGGGCATCGCCTCCACCACCACGGCGTTCGGCGCCCTGTGGGCCATGCTCAACGCGATCCTGTGTGGTGTGGGCCGCACGGTGCGCGCGGCCTGAGTCCGTACCGGTCGCTCGCCGCGATCAGAGGATCCCCTGGAGCACCCCTCCTACCGCTCCGAACGCCAGCCCGAGCAGGATCACCAGCGTCCAGCCACCGAACAGCATGGTCCCGATGGTGCTGATCACCGTGCCGATCACCGCCTGGGGCAGGCCGCTGTACTCGTCGGGCTCCTTGCGGATCAACAGCAGCGCCTGGATCCCTGCCGCGAGCCCGGCGAGGGACAGCACCGCGGACAGGCATGGCCCGATGAAGAACCCGACCACGGGGACGATCATCAGGCACGCCGCCGGCCAGGCGAGGATGCCGAAGATGATGGAGCGGGTTGCGTTGGGAATCGGGATCCGGTCGTCCATGTCGTACTACCCCTCGAAGTCTCGTCAGCCTACAGTCCCATGAAGCGCGCTGCCACGATCTTCATGATCTCGGACGTGCCCGCGAAGATGGAGAACACGCGCACGTCGCGCCAGGCACGCGCGATCGGGTACTCCTCGCAGTACCCGTAGCCACCGTGCAGCTGCAGGCAGCGGTCGGCCACCCGCATCACCATCTCGCTGGTCCAGTACTTGGCCATCGACACCTCGACGACCACGTTCTTGCCCTCGACGTGGTCCGCGATCAGCTTGTCGAGGAAGGTGCGCCCCAGCTTGATCTCCGTGGCCATCTCCACGATCTCGAAGCGGGTGTTCTGGAACTTCGTCAGGGGCCGGCCGAACGCCTCGCGGTCCTTGCAGTAGCGGATCGTCCACTCCAGCATCTGCTCGGCCGAGGTCACCGACAGGATGGCCACCATCAGCCGCTCCTGGGCCAGCTTCTGCATCAGCATCATGAAGCCGGCGCCCTTGCCGCCCAGCACGTTGGTCTTCGGGATCCGGCAGTCGGTGAAGAACAGCTCGGCCGTGTCCTGGGCGTGCAGGCCTATCTTGGGGATCTGCTTGCCCTTTTCGAACCCGGGCGTGCCGTCCTCGACCACGTACAGGCTGATCGCGGCGTGGGGGTCGTCCACCTCGGGATCCCGGGCCGCCACGATCACCAGGTCGCAGTTGATGCCGCTGCTGATGAACGTCTTCTGGCCGTTGAGCACCACCTCGTCGCCGTCCTCCACGGCCGTGGAGCGCAGGGCGGCGAGGTCGCTGCCGGCCTGGGGCTCGGTCATGGCCAGGGCGGTGATGGTCTCGCCGCTGACGCAGCCTGGCAGGTAGCGGTGCTTGAGCTCCTCGGAGCCGAACGCGGTGATGTAGGGCACGACCACGTCCGAGTGCAGGGGAGCGGCCAGGCCCGAGCAGCCGGCGCGCACCAGCTCCTCGGTGACGATCACCGAGTACAGGAAGTCCGCGCCCAGGCCGCCGTACTGCTCGGGCACGTCCATGCACAGGAAGCCCTGCTCACCCATCTTGCGCCAGGCGCTGCGCGGCACGATGCCGTCGGCCTCCCACTGGTCGACGTGGGGCGCGAGTTCGCGCTGGCAGAACTTGCGCACGCTCTCGCGCAGGATGCGGTGTTCCTCGGTGTACGGCAGGATCTCCATGGTCGCTCCCCTCGCGCTGCGCGCCATCCACGGCGCCACTCGCGCGAAGGGACACGCTACCGCCGCAGCGATCGCGGGACAAGCGTCAGTGGCGAGGGGAGGGGCTCAGCAGCCCGCGCCGGGGTACACCGCGTCGTCGAGGTCGTCGCAGTCCCAGTCACCGCCGGGGTAGGCCCCGGGCAGCCACCACACGTCGTAGTCGTCGCCGTCGAGGTCCCAGCCCTCCGCGCCAGGGCCGCCGAAGGCGCCGATGTCGCTGGTGCCGCCGTCCGGGTCGGTGATCGAGGGATCGCCCGCGTCCACCAGTGGCGAGGTCTCGTCCAGGTGCAGGTCCCACTCCAGCGGATCGGCCGGCGAGGTGTCGGTGAACAGCGGCTCGAGCGAGATGTTGCCGTCCACACCCGTGGGATCGGTGAAGCCGACGAAGTCCTGGGGCAGGTTGTTCCACGCGTTGCCGTAGGTCACGGTCGGGGTGTCGGGGTAGGCGCGGATGCCGCCGCCCATGGATGCCGCCTCGTTGTCCGTCACCGTGGTGTTGGTGATGACCGGCGCCGCGTAGTAGGCGTAGACGCCGCCGCCCTGGTCGGCCGCGTAGTTGCCGACCACGGTCAGGTTCTGCAGGTCGTCCATCCCCGACTGCATCATGATGCCGCCGCCGTCGTCGCCGGACACGTTGTCCGCCACCACCACGTTGGTCAGCACGGCGGTCGATAGGTAGAGGAACAGGCCGCCGCCGCTGGCGTCCGCCTCGTTGTCGCTGAACAGGCTGTTGGTGAACGTCGGCCCGCCCTGGTTGACGTAGGCGCCCGCGCCCTGCTCGCCCGCGGTGTTGTCCTGCACCACCAGATTGCTCAGGGTCGAGAAGTCGCTCAGCAGGTACACGCCCCCCGCCGAGCTGGTGGCGCTGTTGCCGTGCACGACCACGTTGCTGACGTCGGCGGTGCAGCCGTTGAGCACCAGCCCGCCGCCGTGCAGCGACGAGGTATTGGCGGTGATCACCACGTCCTCGATCACCACGTCGGACACGGCCGCGCCGAGGCCGCCGGGGAACTGCGTGCTGCTGTTGCCCTCCACGGTCAGGCCGGTCAACACCGACGACGAGTCGTAGATGAACAGGCCGCCGCCATAATCCGCGGCGTTGCCCGTCACGATGACGTCGGTGATGGTCGGCGAGGTCGACCAGATGTGGACCCCCCCGCCGGTGAACCCGCTGCCCTGGCCGTTGGTGACCGTCACGGCCTCCAGGATGCTGTCCGCTCCCTCGCCGCCGGTGAAGGTGACCGTGGCACCCGCGGCGCTGCCGTCGATGACGGTGAACTCCGCGCCGTACAGGCCCTTCACGTGCACGGCCTGGCCGCCATAGCTCAGGTTCTCGACGTAGGTGCCGCTGTCCACGCAGATCAGGTCGCCGCTGTCGGCCGCGTCGACCGCCTCCTGGATGGTGGCGTGGTCGTCGGGCACGAGGCGGAAGGCCGCGCTGCCCGGGTACAGGCTGTCGTCGTCCTCGGCGCAATCGCCGTCGCACCACATCGCGCCGTCGCCGTCCGCGTCCACCTCGTCGTAGGGGACGGTGGTGTCGCAGTCGTTGTCCAGACCGTCGCACAGCTCGGTCGCGCCGTCGTACACGGTGATCTCGGTGTCGTCGCAATCCCCCTCGCAGATCATCTGGCCGTCGCCGTCGTCGTCCGCCTCGTCCGCGGGCACCAACAGATCGCAGTCGTTGTCCCCGCCGTCACACACCTCGGTGTTGCCCGGGTAGTTGGCCGGGTCCGCGTCGTCGCAGTCGCCTTCGCAGACCCGCACGCCGTCGCCGTCGTCGTCCGCCTCGTCCGCGGGCACCGACGAGTCGCAGTCGTTGTCCAGGCCGTCGCAGGTCTCGATGTTGCCCGGGAACATCGACGGCTCGGTGTCGTCGCAGTCCCCCACGCAGATCATCAGCCCGTCCCCGTCCTCGACATCCGCAGACCCGAGAAAGCTGCCGTCGCAGTCACTGTCGTAGCCGTCGCAGACCTCGGCCGCGCCCGGGTAGATGGTGTCGATGCTGTCGTGGCAGTCCCCGTCGCAGGGGGAGTAGCCGTCGCCGTCGCCGTCCGCCTCGTCGTCGGCCGAGCCGTCGCAGTCGTTGTCCAGCCCCTCACCCAGCGCGGGGGAGCCCCCCCCCGGGAGTGGGGCGGGGGGGGGAACCACAGAGGTAGGGAA
>CAZXHG010000427.1:0-4679 GCA_964639985.1 uncultured Rickettsiales bacterium | reverse complement strand
GGCGTGAAGTACACGAACGCCAGGTACAGCCCGTAGATCTCGTTGCCCTCGGCCGCGGGCAGGCCGAGCCCGCCGCGCTCGAGGTCGGTGGCGTACAGCAGCAGGATGCCGAGCATGGTGTAGAAGGCGAGCCGCTCCCACATCTCGGTGAAGAACAGCGGGTACAGGCCCTTGGGGTGTCCACGTTTCACGTCTGTGCTCATGCGGGCGTTTCTACCACAACCGGGCGCACGCGGGGCTGCGGACTCTCGCGTGATCGGGAATGATAGACTCGTGAACGCTGTACAGCTCAGAAGCAGCCAGGGAGGTCGCGGTTGACGAGGGTGTTCGACGGCTTGAGGCGGGCGTTCCACGATCCGACGGCGCGCATCTACTCCGCGGTCGAGACCGGGGTGTTCGCGCTGATCGCGATCTCGGTGCTGATCCTGATCGTGGAGCTGTTCCCCCGGCTGCCCGACGACGCCCGCGCCGTGCTCGACGTGGTCGACCGGGTGATCCTGACGCTGTTCGCCCTGGAGCTGATCGCCCGCGTGGCCACGGTCAAGCCGCGGGCTCCCTCCCTGTTCCCCCACTCCCCGAGCGAGCGGCTGTGGGCCGAGGTGCGCGCGCGGCTGATCTACCTGACCCAGCCGATCGTGCTGATCGACCTGATCACCGTGCTGACCCTGTTCTCCGGCCTCCGCGCCCTGCGCGCAGTGCGGCTGCTGCGGCTGCTGCGCACGCTCAAGCTGTTCCGCTACGCCGATCCGCTGCGCGTGAGTACGGCCGCGGTGCGCGACAACTCGCTGCTGTACGTGATCGCCCTGATCGCCCTCGCCGCGGCCGTGGGTATCGGCGGCCTGACCATGTACTTCGCCGAGTTCGGCCAGCCCGACTCCCAGATCGAGAACCTCGGCGACGCCGTGTGGTGGGCGCTGGTCACGCTGACCACGGTGGGATACGGCGATATCACGCCCTCCACCACCATCGGCCGGGTGATCGCGTCGTTCCTGATGATCGCCGGTATGTTCACCCTGGCCACCTTCGCCGGCGTGGTCGGCCACACCCTGCTGACCAACCTGATGCACATCCGCAAGGAGCAGCTACGCATGTCCACCCGCATCGGACACATCGTGATCTGTGGCTACGACTCCGGCGCGCTGCCGCTGATCGAGGCGCTGGAGCGGGAATTCCCCACCGGCGACGAGCCGATGGTGATCTTCGCGCCCACCCAGCCGCCCACGGACATGCCGGACCGCTTCACCTGGGTACCGGGCGATCCCACCAAGCACAGCGAGCTGGACAAGGTGCGGATGGCCTACGCGCGCACGGTGATCGTGATGGGCCGCGACGAGGGCCGTGGACCCCAGGAGACCGACGCGGTCACCCTGCTGACCCTGTTCACGATCGGCGCGTACATGCGGCACAAGGAGGCCGAGGGGCTGCGCCGGCGCATCCCCCTGCAGGTGGTGGCCGAGATCCTGGACCCGGAGAACGTGGAGCACGCGCGCGCGTCCGGCGCCGACGAGGTGGTGCAGACCGCGCAGCTGGGGCTGTCCGTGCTGGCCCACACCGTGGCCATGCCCGGCACCGGAACGGCCCTGGGCATCGTGATCGGCCACCAGGCCCAGCGCCTGTTCGTGGGCTCGATCCCCGAGGACCTGGACCCCATGCCGGCCACGTTCTGCGAGCTGGTGCCGGTGATGAAGAACCAGAAGGACGTGCTGGTGATGGGGGTGCAGGCGCCGGACACGGAGGCCGTGGAGCTCAACCCGGCCGCGGACCGGCCGATCTTCCGCGAGACGCGGGTGCTGTACCTGGCCACCGATCCGCTGCCCGGAGACCGGGCGGCCCAGCGGTGGAAGCTGGAGGATTGAGGCCAGAGCGGAGGTGTCGGATCCGCGCCTGCGGCGCTTGATCCGACCTACCGATCTAGTCCTCTAGCGCAGCCTGAGCGGCGGCGAGGCGGGCGACGGGCACGCGCGGGGGGGAGCAGCTGACGTAGTCGAGGCCGGCGCCGTGGAAGAACTTCACGGACATGGGCTCGCCGCCCTGCTCGCCGCACACGCCGATCTTGAGGTCCGGCTTGGTGCTGCGGCCCTTGCGCACGGCCATCTTGACCAGCTCGCCCACGCCGTCGAAGTCGAGCACCTCGAAGGGGTCGGCAGGCAGGATCTGCTCGGTCATCAGCCGCGGCCACTTCTCCGGATCGTTCTCGGTGTAGATGCGCAGGAACTTGCCCGCGTCGTCACGGCTGTAGCCGAACGCCATCTGGGTCAGGTCGTTGGTGCCGAAGCTGAAGAACTGGGCCTCGGTCGCGACCTGGTCGGCGGTGATGCAGGCCCGCGGGATCTCGATCATGGTGCCGACGAGGTAGTCCACCTCGAGGCCCTGCTCGGCGAACACCTTGGTGGCCGTGTCCACGACGATGCGCTTCTGGTGCACCATCTCGGCCTTGGTGCCGATCAACGGGACCATGATCTCGGGCTTGACGTTGACGCCCTTGCGCTGCAGCTCGATGGCCGCCTCGATGATGGCACGCGCCTGCATCTCCGTGATCTCGGGATAGGTGATGCCGAGGCGACAGCCGCGGTGGCCGAGCATCGGGTTGAACTCGTGAAGGCCGTCGACCTTGCCGCGGATGACGTCTGCGCTGACGCCCATCTCCTCGGCCATCTCCTGCTGGTTGTCCTTCTCGTGAGGGAGGAACTCGTGCAGGGGCGGGTCGAGCAGCCGGATGGTCACCGGCAGGTCGTGCATCGCCTCGAGGATGCCGATGAAGTCGGCCCGCTGGTACACCAGCAGCTCGGCGAGCGCAGCCTGGCGGCCGGCCACGTCGTCGGCCAGGATCATCTCGCGCACCGACACGATGCGCTCCGGCTCCGGGCCGAAGAACATGTGCTCGGTTCGGCACAGGCCGATGCCCTCGGCGCCGAAGTTGCGGGCGTCCGTGGCTTGAACCGGCGAGTCCGCGTTGGTGCGCACACCCATGCGGCGGAACTCGTCGGCCCAGCCCATCACGGTCTGGTACTGCTGGAAGAGAGCCGACTCGGCCGGATCGAGGTTGCCGCTGAAGACCTGGCTGATCTCGGACGGCTGCACCGCGACCTCGTCGAGGTAGACCTCGCCGTCGAAGCCGTCGATGGCGATGAAGTCGCCCTCCTTCAGCACCCGGTCGCCGACGGTCATGGTGCGGGCGTCGTAGTCGATCTTCAGCTCGCCGGCGCCGGACACGCAGGGCACGCCCATGCCGCGGGCGACCACGGCCGCGTGGCTGGTCATGCCACCGCGCGCGGTGAGGATGCCCTCGGCCACGGACATGCCGCCGATGTCCTCGGGGCTGGTCTCGATGCGGGTGAGGATGACCTTGTGCTTCTTCTCGACCCACGCCTCGGCCGTGTCCGGATCGAACACGATCTGGCCGCAGGCGCCGCCCGGCGACGCGTTGTTGCCCGTGGTCAGCAGCCGGCCGGCAGCCGTGGCCTCGACCTTGGCCTCGGTCTTGAGGATCGGGCTGAACAGCTTGGGCAGCTCGGTGGCCTCGATCTTGCCCAGGGCCTGGGCCGGCTCGAGCTTGCCCTCGGCCACCAGGTCGGTGGCGATCTTGATCGCGGCGAAGATGGTGCGCTTGCCGTTGCGGGTCTGCAGCATCCACAGCTTGCCGTGCTCGATGGTGAACTCCACGTCCTGCATGTCGCGGTAGCGCTCCTCGAGCTTGCCGCGGATCTCGTCCAGCTCCAGGTAGCAGCCGGGCATGATCTCCTGCAGGGTGGGCAGCTCCCCGTCGCCGCCCTTGGCGCGGTTGATCAGCTGCGGGGTGCGGATGCCGGCGACCACGTCCTCGCCCTGGGCGTTGCACAGGAACTCGCCGTAGAAGATGTTGGCCCCATCGCCCGGGTCGCGGGTGAACGCCACGCCGGTCGCGCAGTCGTCGCCGAGGTTGCCGAAGACCATGGCCTGCACGTTGACCGCGGTGCCCCAGTCTTCGGGGATGTTGTGCTCCTTGCGGTAGCGCATGGCGCGCGGGATGTTCCACGAGGCGAACACGGCCTCGATGGCGCCCATCAGCTGCTCCCAGGGGTCCTCGGGGAACGGCCGGCCCAGCGAATCGAAGATGTGCTGCTTGAAGCGGGCAGTCAGCCCCTTCCAGTCCTCGGCGGTGAGTTCGGTGTCGTCAGTGAAGCCCTTGGCGTGCTTGAGCTCCTCGATCATCTCCTCGGTGGCCTCGCGGTCCACGCCCATGACCACGTCGCCGTACATGGTGACCAGCCGGCGGTAGCTGTCCCAGGCGAACCGCTCGTCACCGGACGCCGCGATCAGGCCCTCGATGGTCTGGTCGTTGAGGCCGAGGTTGAGCACCGTGTCCATCATGCCGGGCATGGACACGCGGGCGCCGGAGCGCACGCTCATCAGCAGGGGGTTGCCCGGGTCGCCGAACGCGCGGCCCATCAGGCCCTCGACACGACCCAGGGCGAACTTCACCTCGTCCAGCAGCGCGGCAGGCAGCTTGCCACCCAGCGCGTCGAACTCGGTGCAGACGTCGGTGGTGATGGTGAAGCCGGGAGGCACGGGCAGACCGATGTTGGTCATCTCGCCCAGGTTGGCGCCCTTGCCACCCAGCAGGTTCTTCAGCTCGGCCTTGCCTTCGGCCTTGTCGCCGCCGAAGTAGTACACACGCTTGACGGTCACGATTTCCTCCG
>CAZXHG010000426.1:0-4708 GCA_964639985.1 uncultured Rickettsiales bacterium | reverse complement strand
ACGACGACTTTGTCGGGGTGGTGGACGAGGGGTGCGTGCAGTGCGACGTGGACGGCGACGGCTTCACCGAGGCGGACGGCGACTGCGACGACAGCGACAGCCACACCTACCCCGGCGCGAGCGAGGTCGGCGACGGCGCGGACAACGACTGTGACGGCCAGGTGGACGAGGGCGCGGGCCAGGGGCCGGGGGCCGATCCCGACATGGGTCAGGACAACTACTTCGAGGGAGCCTGCGCCGTGACCCCCCACAGCCGCGGTCCGCTGCCCGCGCTGCTGACCCTCGTCGCGCTCGCGCTCGCGGCCCTGCGCCGCCGTCAGCGCACCAGCGACGCGCCCAGGTCGTAGGCTGCCTGCAGCGCGGCCTCGTCCCGCCGGATATCCCCCTTGCGCAGCGCACCATAGGCGTACACGTCCCCCACCGGACGCATCCCGAAGTCGGCGAAGTTGCGCTCGAAGAACAGCCGGATGATCGACTCGTGGGGCCCCTCGGCCTCCTCCTGCACGACGATCGTGCCGGCCGCGCGGCCGGCGAGCAGCGGGGTCATGGTCACCGGCCTGACGGTCAGGTCGAGGCCCGCGAGGGGCAGCATCCGGTCCCACAGGTTCTTCATCAGGCCCGACACGTTCCAGAAGTAGACGGGCGTGGCGAACAGCAGCGCGCGCGCGGCGAGCATGCGTTCGAGCACCTCGGGCACGTCGTCGGTCCGCGCCCGGCACTGCCCGTCGCGACAGTGGAAGCACCCGCAGCACGGCCGCATCTCGAGGTCGTACAGCCGCACGCGCTGTGCGGTCGCGCCCGCGTCCCGGGCTCCGGCCATGGCCTGCTCGACGAGCAGGTCGGTGTTGCCCCCGCGGCGCGCGCTGCCCAGCAGTACCAGCAGATCGGTGGAACCGGCCATGCCGACCATCCTACGACAACCGCCGCGGGACTGTGGGATGATGCCCCTCGCCGCCGCCGGCCAGGAGAACCGCACGTGAACGACGACCCGCGCCGCCGCAGCCTGTCCCGCCCGGGACTCCGCCGCCGGCTGCTGGAGCGGATCCGCCGGCCGCGCAACGCGCCCACGCCCCGGCCGACGTCCCCGCCGCTGGAGCCCGCGGGCGAGGTGGTGTGCGCCGCGTTCCACACCCTGGCCCGGGACACCCGCTTCTCCGGCCACCTGCAGATGTCGCGCTTCGCCGGCCAGCTGCAGCAGCTCGGCGTGCCCCACGCGCTGTACGTCCTGCTGATGCGACCCGAGGACGAGGCGCGCAACCTCGACACGGTGGAACGATTCGTGGCCGCGGTCCGGCAGCGCCGCCCCGCGTTCGTGGTGCTGTACGCGGCGTGGCTGCCCTGGCTGGCCGACCGCCTGCGTGACGAGTGCGGCGTGCGGGTGGTGACCCTCGACAGGGCGGGCGTGGGGGACGTGCCGGCCCGGCTGGCCGGCCTGGAGCCCCAGGTGGCCGTGGCCGCGGCCGCCGCAGGCGCGGTCACGCCCGAACAGGCCGCCCGCGCCACGGCCGGGCTGGAGGCGGACGACGTCGCGCTGGGCCTGGACTACGAGCTCGTGGGCGCCGACGGCCCGCTGCCCCAGACCCTGGCCTACCTGCGCGTGCAGGCCTGTCACCAGGGCCCGCCCATCGCCGACAACCGCTGCTTCGCAGACCTGGAGCTGCCCCCGGGCACGAGCGCGCGGGCGTGCTCCTACTGCAACGCCGCGCGGGACGAGCACGGCTGGTCCCACGACGAGCGCATGCGGCGGCTGGGCGACCAGGTGCGCTACCTGCAACAACACCTGCCCGACCTGGCCGAGATCGCGGTGCCGTTCCCCGAGGACTACCTGGCGGCGCTGGCCGAGCTGATCCGCAGCGCCGGGGAGCGCGGCCTCCGGCCGGTGGTGTTCTCCGGACAGTTCAACGCGGCCGCGCTGGTGCAGGGGGAGGGCGACCTGGACGACCTGCTGGTGGCCGCGGCAGCGCACGAGTTCGGATTCCACGTCAACGTGGTCGGCCTGGAGAGCTTCGAGGCGCGGGACCTGGCGCGGTTCAACCGGGGCGATCCCGACCAGGTCCGCGCCGCCCTGGACGTGCTGCGGCGCCTCCGCGAGCATCACCCACCGGCCTCGTTCATGCCCGCCACCGTGGGCTCGCTGATCCCCTTCCATCCCTGGCAGGACCTCTCCGGTCTGCGCACCACCGTGGACGTGGCCGAGGACCAGCAACTCCCCGAGCTGTTCCACGGGATCAACGTCAACGACGTGCGCTTCCACCCCGGCGTGCCCCTGTACCACCTGGCGGCCCGGGACGGGCTGCTCGCCGAGGTCGAGGACGAGGCCATCCCCGGGCTCCCCCTGGGCGGGTACTTCGCGGAGCGGCCCTGGCACTTCGCCGATCCCGAGGTCGCGCGGCTGCACCGCCTGTTCGAGGCCCTGGCCGGCAGGGCGACCGACCGGCTGGGCCTGCTGGAGGCCTGCCTGCGGCTGGCCGAGCAGGGACGCAGCGCCGACCCCCGGCGCGTGGTCCGCGGCCTCGACCGGCTGGCGGCCCGCATGGACCAGCATCGCCTGCCCCGCACCGGCGCACAGCGCCTGCTGCGCCTGGGCGGCCCGGCCAACACCGGCCACCCCCGGCCCCTGTTCCCATCCGGCGACCACCCGGACACCCTGGTCGGCGCCCTGGAGGCCGCGCGCGCCCTGCCCGACCCGGTCGGCGCCCGCGTGACCCTGGCCGGCCCGGAGCCGACCCTGCTGCCGTGGCTGCCCGAACTGGTGGCGAAGCTGCGCGCCTGGCGCGCACGGGACGTGGACGTGCTCACCTATGGCCGCGTGCTGGCCTATCCGGCCCACGTGGCCCGCATGGCCGCGGCTGGCCCGCTGCAGGTGTCGCTGCTGCTGCACGACACCGATGCGGACGCGCACGACCGGGTCGTTCGCGTGCCCGGCGCCTTTGCCCAGGCCACGTCCGGGCTGCGCGAGCTGGCCCGGCTGGGCCGCGGCCAGGAGCACACCGCGACCGTGGCCGTGGTCGCGGCGCTCGACGCGCGAGGCGTGGGCCGGCTGGCTGCGTTCGCGCCCCTGGCGCGCGACCTCGGCGCCACCGAGTTGCGCCTGCTCGTGCGCACGGGCGATCTACCCCTGGATCGGCTCGACGCGCTGGTCGCGGACGCGGATCTCGCCCTGGACGCGGCCGGGCGGGCCGGCCTGGCCGCGGGCTTCGAGTGCGCCACCGGCCCGATCTGGGTCGAGCCCCCCCTGGTCTGATACGCTGGCTCGCGAACCTCCCGGCAGAGAGGAACCCCATGATCCCGTTCTCCGCCCGCAGCGTGCTGGCCTCGGCCGTGGCCGTGGCCCTCGTCCTGGTCACGACCGGCTGTCCGGACGTGTACGACGAGCCCCCCACCGTGACCCTGACCCCGGCGTCCGTCGACTTCGGCTTCATGCCCGCCGGTTCGCCGGCCACCGAGACGAACGTGATCGTGACCAACACCGACGACCGGGACGCCTCCCTGCTCGAGCTGGAGCTGACCGGCGACGTGGACCTGTTCGCGGTCACCAGCAACAGCGGCGGCGAGGTCCCGTTCCCGGTGCTGCTGCAGCCGGACGAGACCTACACCCTGCGCATCGCGTGGACCGTGCCCGACCACGAGGGCTCGTTCGCGGCCACCGCCGCCCTGACCGTGGGCGTGGCCAGCGAGGCCGGGGGGTGCAACTGCGACACCTACACCCAGGACTTCCGCACCCTGAACCTGGGCATCGTGGGCGTGACCTCGTGCGACAACGACGGTGACGGCTACCTGGGCATGGACTGCGAGGGGGACGACTGCGACGACGAGGACCCGGAGGTCCACCCGGGCGCGGACGAGGTTTGCGACGAGGTGGACAACGACTGTGACGCCGAGGTGGACGAGGGCTTCGACGCCGACGGGGACGGCTACCTCAGCTGCGAGGACGGGCCCGCCGGCGGGGACTGCGACGACAGCGACGCGGCCGTGCACCCCGGCGCCGAGGAGATCTGCGACGGCGTGGACACGGACTGCGACGGCGAACTGCCGGACCACGAGGCCGACCTGGACGGAGACGGCTGGTCGAGCTGCGACGGCGACTGCGACGACGCCGACGAGCTGTCCTTCCCGGGCGCGGCCGAGCTGTGCGACGGCATCGACAACGACTGTGACGGCGCCCTCGGCCCGGACGAGACCGACGACGACGGCGACGGCTACAACGAGTGCTCGTCCGACTGCGAGGACGCGGACGCGACCGTGTATCAGTTCGCGCCCGAGCAGTGCGACGGCATCGACAACGACTGCGACGGCGACGTGGACGAGGGCGTGGACCAGGACCTGGACGGCGACGGCTTCACCGCCTGTGATGGCGACTGCCACGACGGCGATCCCACCATCTTCCCCGGCGCCGAGGAGATCTGCGACGGCTGGGACAACGACTGCGACGGCACCCTGCTGACCGGCGAGACCGACGCGGACAACGACGGCCTGCTGGTATGCGCGGGCGACTGCGACGACGCCGACCCGACCACCGGCCTGGGCTTCCCCGAGCAGTGCGACGGCGTGGACAACGACTGCGACGGCGAGGTGGACGAGGGCGTGGACCTGGACGTGGACGGCGACGGCTTCACCCCGTGCGAGGGGGACTGCCACGACCTCGACGCCACCGTGTACCCGGGCGCGCCCGAGCTGTGCGACGGCATCGACAACGACTGCGACGGCG
>CAZXHG010000425.1:0-4726 GCA_964639985.1 uncultured Rickettsiales bacterium | reverse complement strand
CCACATGACACCATCCCCGTCCACCGTATCCGCCCGCCTGAACCGCCATACCTGATTCCCCCCACTCAAAGACACAGGTGCGCCCAGGCCACTCGGTGGTGTACCGAGGCCCGAACTACGAAGGAGGACCTTCACCTAAGTGGTTGGCACGCCTTGGGCACTGGACTGGGCACTGGACCGCTCGGGGACCCGCGCCTCGGTCGGGAGGATGGGCATGATCTTGATGCCCAGCGCGAACATCAGCCCGACGATGCCGAAGACCCCGAGCGCCTGCAGGATCTCGAGGAAGGTCGGCGTGTAGGAGGCGACTCCCTCCACGGCCGTGTAGGCGGCGAACTCCGCGGGCGTGGGCACGATCTCCATGCCGGGGAACAGGTCGGCGGGGTGGATCAGGCCCGGGATCACGATGACGTACCGCTCGCACAGCACGCCGAACACGACCATCGATCCGGCGGTCACCACGCCCCGTACCGTCTTGCCGTAGCGGCTGAACAGGATGAACAGCGGCGTGACGAACCCGACCAGGAACATGCCGCCCCAGAACAGGAAGCCGTGGAAGCCCTCGAACAGGTAGTGGATGGCGGCCTCGCGGGACCCGATCATGTAGAAGCGGTGCAGGTTCTCGATGAGGATGAGGTACAGCACCACGATGATGAACACGCTCATCAGCCGGCCCAGCCAGATCACCAGCTGATCGTCCAGGTGCCGCCTGGTCAGCCGGAACAGCACCACGAACAACACGATGATGAACCCGGCGCCGGACGCCAGCGCCGCGGCCACGAAGCTCGGGGGCAACAGCGGCGAAGTGTACAGCTCCCGGGGGACGAAGCCGAAGATCGCGGCCGTGCCGCTGTGCACCATGATGGCCCAGCCCACGACCACGTAGGCCGACACCTTGGTCAGCCGCGGCATCTCCCTGAGCAGGGCGAACAGGTAGACCACGCAGAGGAAGATGTGCCCCCCGTACAGCCCGGGGTTGATGGAGAACATCGACAGCAGGTTGAAGTGCACGAAGGGCTCGATGAAGAACCGATCGAGCCGTCCCTGGTCGGTGGTGATGGACAGCAGCCCCGCGATCAGGAACAGCATCGCCATGAAGGCGGCGAGCCGGGCGAAGGGCTTGTAGTCCAGCTTGCCGAAGACCCCGTACAGCCCCGAGACGATCAGCGATCCGGCGGACAGCCCGATGTAGTAGATCGCCAGGATGATCTGCAACCCCCAGGCGGCGCGGTTGTTCATCCCCGTGAGGTAGACGCCGTGCAGGAACATCAGCCACGTGGCGTAGAACCCGGCGGCGGCGAACACCGCGAGGATGGCCACGAAGATCCAGTACGCCCTCGACGTTCCCTCGATGGCTTGGAATCTCGTCTCCATGCCGTTCCCTCCCTGCTGTCCGGCTACAGGCCCAGGTAGAAGACCTTCGGTTCCGTGCCCAGGTCCTCCCTGAGCCGCATCGCGCCGCCCGCGGCGATCATCCGGGAGACGTCGCTGTCCGGGTCGTTCAGGTCTCCGCAGTGCATCGCGTTGGCGCCCACCTTGCGACACGCCTCCACGCAGGCCGGGTCCTTGCCGATGTCGATCCGGTGGGCGCACAGCGTGCAGCTCTCCGTGACGCCGTGGGCTCGCGTCGGGCGCTCCTTGTTCAGCTCGTCCCACTCCTTGGGGTTCTCCTTGTAGTTGAAGAACCTGGCCTGGTAGGGACAGGCGATCATGCAGTACCGGCACCCGATGCAGCGGTGCGCGTCCACGATGACGATGCCGTCCTCCCGCTGGTAGGTCGCCGCCACCGGGCACACCTGGGCGCACGGCGGGTGCTCGCAGTGGAAGCACAGCAGCAGGACCTTGCGGTGCCGCTCGGATTCGTCGTGCACCGCGACCTTCCTGCTGACGTCCACGCGCCGGATCAGGTGGAGGTCCAGGTCCTTCTGGCCGTGCAGGGCGACGTTGTTCTCCGTCCTGCAGGCGTCCATGCACGCGCTGCATTCCGGTATGCAGCGGGTCAGATCGATGACCATGCCCATCCGCTTGCCGGTCAGTGGCGTCTCCGCCGAGGGGATGATCCCGGTATAGGGCACGATCTGGAAGATGCCGGTCACGGAGGCCCCGCCGAACAGGGCTGCACCACCAGCGGCCGTCAGGAAATCCCGTCGTTTCATGGTGCTTCCTCGCCGTCGGGGGTGTCCGGGTAGTAGTGGCAGACGAAACAGTCCGGTCTCAGGTCCACGGCCTCGTGGCAGCGGTTGCAGAATGCGGCTCGGTCGTCATGGCAGTCGATGCAGAGGCGGCACTCGGTCTGGCCTTCCATCGGGAGGCAGTCGGTGAACCCGACCTCCTGCCTGCGCTGTCCGTCCCGCTGGACCTCGTCCCGGATCTCCAGCAACAGGTCCATGTGGTGGAAGCGCATGTACTCGGTGTCCCGGACGCACTCGTCGTGATCCGCAGGCAGCTCCAGGAAGACCTCGGTGTCCCTGGCGAGGAGCGCGGTGCCGACGCTGAACAGGATCGGCAGACCGATGAGCGCCAGGGGCACGACCGCCACCAGCGTGTTGGTCCGGGTCCAGGTGTGCTGGTTCATTCGCTCCCTCCCGTCGTCTCGGCCTCGACCTGGCGCGCCGGGCGGTCGGGTCGCCCCAGCTCCCGACCCGTGTGCTCGGCCAGGACCAGGGCCGCCAGCCGGTAGGCCACGTGCGCGAGCTTGGAATAGGGCAGGTACATCAACAATCCCCAGACGAGGACCAGGTGCAGGAAGTACATGGTGTGCCGGTGGGGCTCCATGCGCCCGAAGTGCATGACCTCGGTGCCGAACCCCGTGGCCACGACGAACAGGATCAGCAGGATCAGCGACCAGTCGAAGTAGGTGCTGACGACCACCTCCCGGGTCTGCTTCAGACGATCCAGGCACATCACCAGGCAGCCGGTGATGATCGCCAGGCCGGCCGTGTTGGCCAGGACCTTCCAGGGACTGAAGAAGGGGAACGGATAGACGAATTCACTCGATATCAGGGGATTGAGCTTGGAGGTGATCACCCACAGGCTCACCACGCTCAGGGCCAGGAAACCGAACAGGACCAGCATGTGCGAGGGGTAGCGCAACCGTGTCGTCGAACACATGGTGAAGCTGCGGTGCAGCAGCAGGCTCCACACCGTCGACACGATGCTCGCACCCAGCCCCTTGACGGGCCGGGCTCTTCCGGGCGGCACCCCCGCCTTCATGGCCCGCCAGAATCGAAGGACCTGCACGGAGAGCACGAGCACGACCACGAGGGTGAAGAACCCGAAGAAGCCGTTGATCAGCCAGTGCGGCAGCTCGCTGGAGAACGAGTACACGATCTTGCCCGCTGTGAACCTGTCCATACCCAGGGCCTCCCCCAGGGGGTCCTTCAAGAACAGCGTCACGCTGAGCAGGACGGCGGGAATGGCCAGCAGGAACAGCATGTACCTCGGTCGGCGCAGCCACTCGGCGATGAACCCGGGAAACGCGTAGTGCAGGATCTGTTCCCGCCGGACCGCGGCCAGGACGTCCCCGGGGTGGCCATCCCGCGGGCAACGCGTCGAGCAGTCGTTGCACTGATGGCAGAGCCACACGTCCATGTCGGCCATCAGGTCGGCTCTCCGCCCCCAGATGGTCCAGGCCATCTCCTTGCGCGGGAACGGATCGACCTCGGGCGAGAGATCGCAGGTCGACGTGCAGGTACCACACTGGATGCACCGCTTGGCGGTCGGGCCGGTCTCCTCGACGATGGTCCGGATGAACTGGAGGTCCGGCTCGAGCCGAACCGCCTTGACCTCCCCCTCCCCGCCGGGCTGTGGATCAGCCAGCGGTCGTGCTTGGGCGCCCGTCGTTACCACTTTCCGCCTCCTCCAGGGCTTCCTCCGGACGGCGAGTCGCCGGAGTCAGCCCCCCCTCACGACCCTCACAGTCCCTTGAACGGATTCATCCCGTGCTCTTCGACGACCTCGGCCATGGCGTCGAAGACTCCCGGCAGCTTCTCGTACTCGGATATCTGGAGCTGGGTGAGCTCCACCCGCTCGTTCTCCATCGCCATCGACTGGAGATGCTCGCGGATGTTCTCGCTACGGGTGGCCGACAGCTCGCTTCCCTTGACGAAGTGGCACTGGTAGTCGTCTCCGTACCTGCAGCCGACGAGCACCACGCCGTCGTACCCCGCCGAGAACGCCTCCTTGATCCAGGCGTTGTTCACCGAACCCAGGCACCTCACCGGGATGATCCGGATGAAGGGGCTGTACTGCAGGCCGTGCTGACCCACCAGGTCCATGGCCGGAAACGCGTCGTTCTCGCACAGGAAGGCCAGGATCCGCGGCTTCTCGTCCCATTCGTCGGGGATCTCGACCGCCTTGATCATCGTGCCCACGATGTCGATCGAGTAGTCCTTGAACGAGACGATCCGCTCGGGGCAAGCCCCCAGGCAGATCCCGCAACGGCGGCACCGCGTCGGCGAGTGTTCGGGGGTGCCCTTCTCGTCCTCGTTGAGCGTGCCGAACGGACACTCCTCGGTGCAGCGCTTGCACTGCGTGCACCGCTGCATGAAGAACTCGGGATAGCTGGTGTCACCTGCGCGCGGGTGGACCGCCTCCCCCCGGGCGGTCATCTCGACACACTGGATGGCCTTCATCGCCGCCCCGGCCGCGTCCTCGCGGCTGGCGATGCCATCCATCGGGGTACGGACACACCCGGCCGGGTAGATCCCGGTGCGGCGGCTCTCGT
>CAZXHG010000424.1:0-4802 GCA_964639985.1 uncultured Rickettsiales bacterium | reverse complement strand
GCTCGCGCAGGTTGGGCACGGGCGGCACGACGCCGTTCTCCAGCATCTTCACCGCCACGGAGCCCTCGATGCCGACGCCCATGGGGTGGCCGGTGTAGCCCTTGGTGTTGGCGATCACGATCCGGCCGGCCGCGTCACCGAACGTGTGGCGCAGGGCCGCGATCTCGGCCGAGGCGCTGCCGCCCCGTGCCGGGGTGTAGGTCTCGTGGGAGACGAACACCGTGTTGCCGGCCATGGCCTGGCGGTGCAGGCCGAAGCGGCGCTCGGCCCCGGTCACGAGGTCGTCCATCACGGCCGACAGGTGGTCCGCGTCGAGCCGGGTGGCGTGGAAGGCGCTGTTGCGCGTCTCGCTGGACAGCAGCTGGGAGAGCCCGCGCATGCCCCGGCCGGCCACGTCGTCGGCCCGCTCCACCACGAAGGCGGCCGCCCCCATGCCCAGCACCAGGCCGTGGCGACGGCGGTCGAAGGGCAGCACGGCGTCCTCGATCCGGTCGTCGGTGGCTGCCGCGCCCGCGGCCTGGAAGCCGGCGCCGATCCACGGCAGCAGCTCCTCGCTGGTCGCATTGTCCGCGCCGATCACCACCACGCGCCGGCAGCGGCCGGCGCGCAGCCAGTCCTCGGCCAGGCACAGGGCGTGGTCCGTGGAGGCGCAGGCGGTGTTGACCGCGGAGTTGGGGCCGCGGGCGCCGATGTACTCGGCGAACTGGCTGTGGCCCATGGCCAGGATGCGGAACAGGAAGCGGCGGTCGAACTGGTAGGGCTCGCGGGCCTGTTCGTCGCGCAGCAGGGCGCCGCGGCGGGTGATCTCGTCCAGGGTGGCCGGATCGCGGGTGGTCTGGCGCAGCGCCTCGAGCGCGTCGAGCTGGTCGCTGCGGGACTGCCACTCGAAGTAGCGCCGCAGCTCGCCGGCGAAGCGATCGAGGCCGGGCCAGGCCGAGGCGAAGATCACGCCCGTCTCGTCCCGTAGTGGCTCGGGCAGCATCCAGCGATCCGGCAGCTGCCGGCCGTTGCTGGCGCGGCGGTAGTGGCGGACCAGCGGGATGCCCGCCTCGCGCAAGGCGTCGAGCCCGGCGGCCATGGCCAGCTGGGTGGTGGTGTCCAGGGCGTCGACCAGCGTCGAGGGCACGCCGTACTCGTCGGCGAGGTCGAAGCTGCCCGGCCGGCCGGCGAGCTTGATCACGTCGGCCGGGTCGTCCAGCAGCTCGAAGGTGCCGCTGCCGTCCTCGCCCTTGACCAGGCGGGTGACGCGGCGATCGAGGATCGCGTCGCGGAACCGCTGGGGCACCAGGTCGATGAAGCCCTCGCCGCGCAGGATGCGCAGGGCGTTGTCCGGGTCCATCACAGGCTTGTCCGCGCCGGGCAGGCCCAGGCCGGTGCCGGTGATCACCACCGACGGGTCGCGGGTGGCGGCCACCTGCTGGGGAACGAAGGGCGTGGTATCCGGGGTCATCACGGTCTCCTCCGGGGTCGGGGGAACGGGTGCAGGGGATCGCGGGACCGCCTCGACGACGGGCTCGGGTTCGGGCCGCGGACCGTACCCCGCGGCCCACAGGCCGCACAGGGCGTGGTCGAACGACTCCAGCTCGCCGATGCGAGGGTGGTTGGTGAACAGGGAGACCACGTCGTCGCGATCGGCGAACACGTCGTCCACGAAGCCCTTGAGCGCGCGCTTGGGGCCCACCTCGACGAAGGTGCGCACGCCGTCGGCGTACAGCGTCTGCAGGCCCTTCACCCACTGCACGGGCGCGGCCACCTGCTGCTGGAGCAGGTCCTTGATGCCCTCGACGTCGGCGGGGTACAGCGCGCCGGTGACGTTGCCCACCAGCGGGATCTCCGGAGGCGCGATCGGCAGCCGGTCGAGCACGTGGCGCAGCGGCTCGCTGGCCGGAGCCACGATCTCCGTGTGGAAGGCGTGGCTGACCGGGATGCGCACGGCCTTGATCCCCAGGGCGGCGAACGCGCCGATGGCGCGGCGGACCGCGTCGGACTCGCCGCCGACCACGCACTGGCGGTCGGAGTTGATGTTGGCCGCGACCACGTAGCCGCCGATCTGGGCCAGCACCTGCTCGATGCGGTCGCGGGGCGCGAACACCGCGGCCATCCAGCCGCTGTCCGCAACCTGCACGCTGGCCATCTCGCGACCGCGGGCGGCCGTGGCCTCGAGCGCGTCGGCAAAGGGCATCACGCCCGCGGCCACGCAGGCCGCATACTCGCCCAGGGAGTGGCCCATCACCCGGTCGGGCCGCAGGCCGCGCTGCAGCAGCAGGCGATACAGGGCGATGTCCAGGGTCAGCACCGCGGGCTGGGTGATGGCCGTGTCCGTCAGGGCCTGCTCGGCCTGCTGCAGGGCCTGCTCGTCGCTCGGGTCGGCGAAGATGTACGACGTCAGCGGCTGGCCGAGGATCGGCGCCATCACCCGGTCGGCCTCGTCGAACAGCTCGCGGGCGACCGGCTCGGCCGCGACCAGCTCACGGCCCATGCCCAGGTACTGGCTGCCCTGGCCGGTGAACAGGAACGCCACCTTGCCCGGCTCCGGGCCGCTGCCGCGGTAGATGCCCTTGCCGCGCAGCGCCCGCCATGCCCTCGGATCGGCGGATGCTGCCGCCCGGATCGCGCGAGCGAGGCGATCGTCCAGCTCGTCGGGATCGCCGAAGTCGATCAGCAACCGCTGGGATTGGCTCAGCGCCTCGGCGTCGAGCCCCGACGGCACGTCGTCGTCGCCGGCCAGCTCCGCCACGCGGGCCTGGAGGCCGTCGCTCGACGCCGCGCCGATGGCAGCGATGCCCCGTCCGCCCACCGGCCGCATCACCGGAGCCGAGGGCTGGTACTCCTCGAGCACGAGGTGGAAGTTGGTGCCGCCGAAGCCATAGGAGCTGATCCCGGCGCGGCGGGGCTGGCCGTCGGGCACGTGCCACGGCCGCAGCTCGCGGTTGATCGCCAGCGGCGAGCCGTCGAGTGGCAACCCGGGGTTGGGCTGCTCGGCGTTGAGCGTGGGCGGGATCTGCCGGTGGTGCAGTGACAGCACGGCCTTGAGCACGCCGGCCGCACCGGCCGCGGCCTTGAGGTGGCCGATGTTGCTCTTGGCCGAGCCCAGGGCGATGGCGCCCGGGGCGGCGTCGGCGTAGCAGGCCGCGAGGCTCTCGAACTCGACCACGTCGCCGACCGCGGTGGAGGTGCCGTGCGCTTCGACCAGGGTGGCGGTGCGCGGGTCCAGGCCCGCATCGTGCCAGGCCCGCTCGATGGCCAGCTGCTGGCCGGCCGGGTTGGGGGCGACGATGCCCTTGCCGCGGCCATCGCTGGAGGTGCCGACCCCGCGGATGACCGCGTAGACGCGGTCCCCGTCGCGCTCGGCGTCGGCGAGGCGGCGTAGCACGAACACGGCCGCGCCCTCGCCCATCACGAATCCGTCGGCGCCGTCGCCGAAGGGGCGGCTGCCCGTGGCACTGAGCGCGCCGATCTTGCTGAACTTGACGAACGTGGAGTGGTGCATGTTGCGGTCCACCCCACCCGTGACGACCGCATCACAGCGGCCCCGCTGCAGCATCTCCACGGCCGCGGTCAGGGCGGCCATGGACGAGGCACAGGCCGCGTCCGTGGTGAAGTTGGGGCCACGCAGGTCCAGCAGGTTGGCCACCCGGCCGGACATCACGTTGGGCAGCTCGCCCGGCATGGTGTCCTCGGTGACCTGTGGGAAGTGGTCCGTGAGCCGGTCGTGCCACCGCGAGACGATGGCCTCTCGCACATCGGTGGGCAGGTCCCGGAACTCGTCCACCTGCTGCAACAGGGCGGCGTACTCGGGGAAGGCGATGCGTACGTGGGTGTCGAGGTGCTTGTCGCCGCCCAGGGCCGCGCCGAGGATCACGCCGGTGCGGTCCGTGTCCAGGCTGCGCTCGGGCCAGCCGTAGTCGGCCAGGGCCGACGCGGCCGCGGCCACGGCCCACTGCTGGCCCTCGTCCATGGCCTCGGCCACGCGGGGGGGCACGCGGAAGCGCTTCCAGTCGAACTCGAAGCCGTGCACCCAGCCTCCGATGCGGGAGTAGGTCTTGTCTGGCGCGTCGCGGTCGTCGTCGTGGAACAGGTTCGTATCCCAGCGATCCGGCGGCACGTCACCGATGGAGGAACGTCCGGTGCACAGGTTGCGCCACCAGCTGGCCGCGTCCGGCGCGTCCGGCAGGATGGCCGCCACGCCCACAACGGCCACGGCCCGGTCCTTGGATTCGCCCATGATGTCTCTCCGGCTCGCCGTCACTCGGCGGCAAAGGTGCGGTAGAGGCCGTCCGCGGCGGCGTTCATGTCGTCGAACAGGCCGTCCTGGGCCGCGAAGATCGCGGGCAGGCCCAGGCTGCCGGCCAGGTCGGGGTCGGTCTGGCCGGCGCCGATGCACCAGCGCAGGCCGTCGTTGGCCACGCGCAGGGCCGCGTCGCGGGCGTGGATGCGGGCCATGGCCCGCTGGGTGTCGGCGTCCAGGCCGCTCTCGTCGGTGGGGGAGGGACCCACCCGCTCGGACCACACTGCCGCGGTCTCGGCCGCGCAGATCAGCTCGCCGAGGCGGAACAGCAGGTGCTGGTTGCGGGTCAGGCGGTCCAGCCGGCAGCGCTCCAGGATCGTGCCCAGCGCGCGAAGCGCGAGCGCGGCCGTGGCCGCCCCACAGTCGGGGTGCTGCGCCTCGCGCTCGTCGAGCTGGTCGGCCCACTGACCGTACCAGCTGCCCCGGGACTTGAGGTGGCGTTGCCAGCGGTCGCGGGCGATGGTCCACTCGAGGATCTCGGACGTGCCCTCGTAGATGGTGGTGATGCGCACGT
>CAZXHG010000423.1:0-4804 GCA_964639985.1 uncultured Rickettsiales bacterium | reverse complement strand
ACGTTGATGTCCAGCAGCGAGTTGCCCATCAGGCGGTTCTCGCCGTGGATGCCGCCAGCGGCCTCGCCGGCCACGAACAGCCCGGGCACGCGGGTCGAGGCGTCGGCCTCGATGTCCAGGCCGCCGTTCTGGTAGTGCAGGGTCGGGTAGACCAGCATCGGCTCGGTCGCGATGTCGATGCCGAAGCGCTTCAGCAGCATGAACGCGCCGCAGAAGTTCTTCTCCACGTAGCCCTCGCCGTGGATCATCTCGAGCATCGGCGAGTCGAGCCAGATACCCGGGGTGCCCTTGGGCGTCGGGACGCCGAGGCCCATCTCGGTGGCCTCGCGGATGAACGCCGAGGACTCGATGTCGCGGGGCTCGCGCTCGTTGACGAAGCGCTCGCCTTCCACGTTGAGCACGTTGGCGCCGGCGCCGCGGAACTTCTCGGTGACGAGGATCCCCTCGGCCTGCTCCGGGTAGGCCACGCCGGTCGGGTGGTACTGCGTGGTGTGCAGGAAGGTCACCGGCACGCCCGCGCGGTAGCCCATCACCAGGCCGTCGCCGGTGGCGCCGTAGTGGTTGGTGGTCATGAAGCCCTGCAGGTGCAGGCGGCCCGAACCGCCGGTGGCCAGGACGACAGCCTTGGCGCGGCAGATCTCGAACTCGCGGGTCTCCATGTTGAACAACACGGCGCCAGCGGCCTGGCCCTCGGCGTTCTTGATGATCTCGACCGCGGAGGTGAACTCCACCACCGGGACCTGCAGGTTGCGCACCTCGTCACGCAGCACGCGCATGATCTCGGCTCCGGACATGTCCGACGCCGAGTGCATCCGCTTGCGGCTGGTGCCGCCTCCGTGTACGGTCTTGAAGCGGCCGTCCTCGAACTTGTCGAACAGCACGCCGAGGTCGTGCAGCCAGCCGATGGCGCCCGGGCCGTCCTCGACCAGGCGCCGCACCAGCGACGGCTTGTTGACGAAGTGTCCGCCGCCCATCACGTCGAGGAAGTGGTAGAAGGGCGAGTCCTTCTCCGGCTTGTCGCAGGCCTGGATGCCGCCCTCGGCCATCATCGTGTTGGCGTCACCGTGCCGCAGCTTGGTGACCATCATCACGTCGGCGCCGGCGTTCTTGGCGTAGATCGCCGCGGCCGAACCCGCGCCGCCACCGCCGATGACCAGCACGTCCACGTCGTAGTGCACGGTCTCCAGATCGAATCTTCCGGGCTCGACCAGGGACTTGGCCTCGAGCAGGTCCACGATCTCGGGGGGGATCGCGTAGCCCTTGGACACGCCGACCTGGATCGGCCGCCGGATCTCGGGGCCGCTCTTGTAGTCGGGGTGGTACTTGTCGAGATACTCCTGCCGCTGCTCCAGCGTCAGGAAGGGGAGGTCGTCGTCGACCTTCTTCAGTTCCACGTGCTTGGCCCGGTTGGCCGCGCACTTCGCGTACAGATCCTTGAGGTACTGTGGATACGCCATTTCAGAATCCCTCTGTCATTTCCAGTGCTGGTCCAACCGCTCAGTAGTCGAGCAGACCCTTCTTGCTCTCGGGACGCCACTCGTCGGTCTCGGCGCCGGGCTCCCACTGCCGCTCCTTGTACAGCTCGACCCAGGCGTCCTTGGCCATGGTCTCGAGCTTGTCCATCAGCTCGGTGTAGCGACCCTCGCTGATGAAGGCGACCTGGTCGCGGTTGTGCTGCGCGCGCGGCAGCACCTTGGAGCCGACGAGGCGGCGGACCATCTGCGCGATGTGGTACTGGGGCAGCTCACCCATGCAGCGGCTGGTGCACAGCCCGCACTGGATGCACTCGAACGAGACCTCGGCCGCCTCCTCGATCGCGCCACGCTTGATCAGGGCGATGTAGTCCATCGTCTCGACCTCGTTGGGGCAGATCTTGGTGCAGGCGTTGCACGCCACGCAGCGGAACAGCTCCGGGTAGGCCGCCCAGACCTCTTCGGCCAGCTCGTGCTCGGTCTTGCCGTCCATGTCCTCCAGCTTCCAGTCGGCCCGGTTGGCCGGGAAGAACGGCAGCTGGGTGAGGTACATGTCGGGTTCGACCACGGTCTGGCACGCCAGGCCCACGCGGATCTTGTAGTCGCCGGGCTTGCGGTACACGGTCCCGCAGGCACCGCAGACGCCCATCCGGCAGCCGCAGCCGCGGATGAACTGGTAGCCCACGTGCTCCATGGCGCTCATGATGGTGAGCTCCTCGGGCACCATGTACTTCTTGCCCATCACGTAGATGGGGATCAGCTCGACTTCCGGCTTCACATTTTCCTGTGTCTCGGCCATCTCGTCCTCTCGATCGTCGAGTAGGTTGATTCTCGTCTTCATACGGTTCGCGCCAGGGGCGTCAGCCCGCCTGCGCGACCAGGTTCCGGTCGGCCAGCAGCGTACGCGCCGCCAGCTGGTTGAGTTCGGTCCGGCACACCTCGTCGCCCAGGCCCAGGGCGATCGCCAGCAGCTGGGTGAAGTACAGGGTGGGCAGCTCGTCCCACGCGTCGTCCGCCTCGACCAGGTCACGCTGGCGGGTGCCGACGTTGTACTCACACAGGGGGCAGCTCAGGGCCATGGCGTCGGCGCCAGCGTCCCTGGCCGCAGCCAGGATCTTCTGGGTGCTGGACAGGGCCGCCTCGGTGTGGGTCAGCATCTGGTAGGAGCCACAGCAGGTCATGGCCTCCTCGTAGCTGATCGGCTCGGCGCCCAGGGCGGTGAGGAATTCCCGCAGGATGGAGGGCCGTTCGGGCTGCTCGTCGATGGAGACCTCGTAGGGCCGGGTGAGGGTGCAGCCGTAGTACGGGGCGACCTTGAGGCCGTCGAGCGAGACCTCGACCCGGTCGGCGAGGCCGTCCCAGCCGAGTTCGTCCTTCAGCAAGCTCAGGAAGTGCACCACCTCCACCTCACCCGCGTAGTCGGGCTCCTCGTCCATGAAGGTGTTGAGGGTGTTGCGCTTCTCCTCGTCGTCGCGCATCAGGTTGTTCGCGCGAGCGAGGGTGTTGTAGCACATCGAGCACAGGGTCACGACCTTGTCGCTGCCCGCCTCACGGGCCCGGATCAGGTCGCGGACCGGGGCGACCTGGTGGATCAGGTCATCGTCGGCCAGCGAGTACACCGCACCGCAGCAGTTCCACCGCTCCAGCTCGGTCATCTCGATGCCCAGCGCGGCCGCGGACGCCAGCGCTGCGTCCTCGAGGTTCCGCGCCTTGTGCTTCAGCGTGCAGCCCGGGTAGTAGCTGATCGTCATGGTGCACCTCTAGGCGGTGAGCTTGCGGAGCGCAGCGACCAGGGCGATCTGCGGCATGTCTCGGATCGCCTCGTCGTCCAGCTCGTCCAGCTCCAGCAGGTTGATGTTCTTGCGCAGCGTGAGCAGGCGCAGGGCCTCCATCACCTTGGGCAGGTCCAGACCTCGCGGACAGCGGACCTGGCAGTGGTGGCACGATGCACACACGTCGTAGGAGCGCTTCTCCTCCAGCTGCTCGGCCAGCCCGAGCTGGGCCAGCATCACCAGCACGCGGGGCGGCGTGTTCACCTGCTCGTACATGGGGCAGACCCCGCCACAGGTGCCGCACTGCATGCAGGCGGTGATGTTCTCCCCGCTGATCTCGCGGATCCTGCGGGCGAGGTGGGCGTCGATGTCTTTCTTGGTGATGCGGATGGTCATGGGCTCGCTGCTGATGTCCTTCGCGCAGTGGAGCAGAACTCCGTTTCGACCCGGCGGAAGCCGCCAATAGGCGGCACAGGATAGACGATCGACCGTCATCGGACAAGAGAGCTGCAGCGTCGAGCCCAACAGGTCGGTTTTTCCCTGTCTTATCGTGTACTTGCGAGCAATCTACGTGAGCCTTGCGCTGCTAGATGAGTCGCGCGTGCCTGCGTGCGCCCGGACCAATGGAACGAGACCCGTCAGCGGCAGGTCGGCCGGGCCACGACTTGCCCCTCAACAGAACCGCGATCGTCGAGTACCATGGGGGCCGCTTCGAACCTGGCGGAGGATGCACGAATGAGCAGGATCTGGATCATCGGCCTGATCGCGGCCCTGGGCTGGTGCCTCGGCGGTTGCCCGGACCCGTACTCGACCAGCGGAGGCGGGATCAACGACGACGACGACGACGTCGCCGACGACGACACCGGCGACGACGACACGGACGACACGGTCACCGCCGAGGACGTGCAGGCCGCCCTGGGCAACATCACCGGGTGGGCCGCGGACGGTTGTTCCCAGGTGATCGTTTTCGCGGTCAGCGGGCACGGCACCGTGGACCTCACCTTCGAGGCCAACCTCGACCTGGCCACGATCGCGATCCCGCCGGCCCATACCGAGCATTACGACCTGCCCGGCCCGGGCGCGGTGCTGAGCGTGCGCGCCGGCGCCGACCTCGGCACCGACCGCTGCACTGCATCGCCGGGCACACCCACGGTGACCGACAACTACTCGGTGCAGTCCGGTACGGTCTCCCTGAACCTGGACCGCGGCCAGCAGCAGTCCATCGACCAGACCAGCGCCACCCTGGACCTCGCCGGCGTCACCCTGCAGCGGGTCGGCGGCTCCGAGGTCGTCACCGTGCCCGACGTCACCCTCGGACCGATCACGGTCGGCTGGGAGCCTTGATCGCCCCCTGACGCGACCTCCGATTGGACCATCCGGCCCCCAGACGGGGACAAGAACACGAAACTCGTCTCGGGGCTTCGGGGCGATTCCAGCCCAGGCTCCGAACCGCCCCGGACGGGAATGGGCACCAAGCTCCGATCCGCTTCGATCCCACCCCCGCACCGAACCACCCCGGACGGGGATGGGCCCGAAACTCCGATCCGCTTCGATCCCACC
>CAZXHG010000422.1:0-4863 GCA_964639985.1 uncultured Rickettsiales bacterium | reverse complement strand
CACGGACATGATGCCGAACACGCCGATGCGGTTGGCCACGAAGTTGGGCGTGTCCTTGGCGTGTACGATGCCCTTGCCGAGCACGTTCTCGCCCCAGTCGGCCATGCCCTGGTAGATCTCGGGATCGGTGTCGTCGCAGGGCACCAGCTCCAGCAGGCGCAGGTAACGCACGGGGTTGAAGAAGTGCGTGACCATGAAGTTGCGGCGGAAGTCGTCGGAGCGGCCCTCGGTCATGGCGGCCACGGAGAGGCCCGAGGTGTTCGACGTTATGATCGAGCCCGGCTTGCGCAGCTCGTCGACCATCGTGAACACCTTCTGCTTGACGTCCAGGCGTTCGAGCACGACCTCCACGATCCAGTCACACTCCGACAGCAGTTCCTTGTCGTCGTCGTAGTTGCACGGGGTGACGTACTTCGCGAAGTCCTTCCGGTACAGCAGCGCCGGACGCGACTTGAGCATCGTCTTGATGCCCGCGTCCGAGAAACGATTGCGTACCGCCCGGTCCTCCAGGGTCAGGCCCTTGGCCTTCTCCTCCTCGGACAGCTCGTTGGGAGCGATGTCGAAGAGGTAGGACGGGATCCCCGCGTTCGCGAGATGCGCCGCGATCCCCTGTCCCATGACCCCGGCACCGAGAACGCCTACACGTTCGATCTGGATGCCCATGGATCCTCCTTGCTCTGGGAAATGAATGAGCGTTCATTCATCTACCAGAGCTGGCCGGAGGGGTCAAGCTGAGCGGGTATTCAGTTTCGCTGGGGCGGGACGATCTGCTCGATGTCGGCGGGCTTGTCGAAGCGGCTCTCGCAGCTGTTGCACTCGATGAAGGACTCTCCGCGCGAGGTGGGGAACAGAGGCAACCAGTACAGGGTGAAGTACTTGACGGGCTGCTTCTCGGAGAACTGGCGGCCCGTGCCGCATTCGGGGCAATGGATCTCGCCGGTCCAGCCGCCCGCCACGGGCTTGAACACCCACTTGTTGCCCCAGATGATGATGAAGCCGACCATCACATCGAGCGACGGTACTTGCCGCCGACCTCGTACAGGGCCCGGCCGATCTGGCCCAGGCTGGCCACGCGGGCGGTGTTCATCATCTCGGCGAAGATGTTGCCGTCTTCGAGCACGACCTGCTGCAGCCGGGCCAGCGCGCGCTCGCACGCGTCGGCGTTGCGCTCCTGGAACGCACACAGGTTGTCGATCTGCGCCTGCTTGCCCTCGGGCGAGCAGCGGGTCAGCGCCACCTCGCGGACCAGGGACTCGCCTGCCTCGGCCTTGGGATTGAGGAAGGTGTTGACCCCGATGATCGGATAGGCGCCGTTGTGCTTGAGGTGCTCGTAGACCAGGGACTCGTCCTGGATCTTGGAGCGCTGGTACTGCAGCTCCATGGCGCCGAGCACGCCGCCGCGCTCGCTGATGCGCTCGAACTCGGCCAGCACGGCCTCCTCCACGAGATCGGTGAGCTCGTCGAAGATGTAGGCCCCCTGGTTGGGGTTCTCGCACTTCGCCACGCCGAACTCGCGGCCGATGATCAGCTGGATCGCCATGGCCCTGCGCACCGCTTCCTCGGTGGGGGTGGTGACCGCCTCGTCGTAGGCGTTGGTGTGCAGGGAGTTGCAGTTGTCGTACCACGCCAGCAGGCCCTGCAGCGTGGTGCGGATGTCGTTGAAGTCCATCTCCTGGGCGTGCAGCGACCGCCCCGAGGTCTGGATGTGGTACTTGAGCATCTGGGAACGGGCGTTGCCGCCGTACAGCTCCCGCATCGCCACGGACCAGATGCGCCGCGCCACCCGGCCGATCACAGAGTACTCCGCCTCCATGCCGTTGCTGAAGAAGAAGCTCAGGTTGGGCGCGAACGCGTCGATCGGCATGCCCCGGGACAGGTAGTACTCGACGTAGGTGAACCCGTTGGCCAGGGTCAGCGCCAGCTGGGTGATCGGGTTCGCGCCGGCCTCGGCGATGTGGTAGCCGCTGATGCTCACCGAGTAGTAGTTGCGCACGCCGTGGTCGATGAAGAACTGCTGGATGTCGCCCATCATCTTCAGCGCGAACTCGGTGGAGAAGATGCAGGTGTTCTGGGCCTGGTCCTCCTTGAGGATGTCGGCCTGCACCGTACCGCGCACGAACCTCAACACCTGGGCCTCGACCTCGGCGGCCTCGGCGGCCGTGGGCGCCCTCCCCTGCTCGGCGGCGATCTTGTCGAGCTGCTGGTCGATGGCCGCGTTGAGGAACATGGCCAGCATCATGGGCGCGGGGCCGTTGATCGTCATCGACACCGAGGTGCTCGGCGCGCACAGCTCGAACCCGGCGTACAGCTTCTTGACGTCGTCGAGGGTGCAGATGCTGACGCCGGACTCGCCGATCTTGCCGTAGATGTCCGGGCGCGGATCCGGGTCGTTGCCGTACAGGGTGGCGCTGTCGAAGGCCGTGGACAGCCTGACAGCCTCGTCACCGGCCACGAGGTAGTGGAACCGGGTGTTGGTCTGCTCCGGGGGGCCCTCGCCCGCAAACTGGCGCTTGGGGTCCTCCTGGGTGCGCTTGAAGGGGTAGATCCCGGCCGTGTACGGGAAGTGGCCGGGCAGGTTCTCCAGCATGCGCCAGCGAACCACCTCGCCGGGGTCGGTGAAGCGGGGAAGCGCCACCTTGGGGATGCGGCTGCCCGACAGGCTCTCGTTGGCCAGGGGTACGGCGATGTCACGGCCGCGCACCTGGTAGGTGTACTGGTCGCCGTCGTAGGACTGCACCAGCGCGGTCCAGTCGTCGAGCAGACGCTCGGTCTGGGCGTCGAGCTGGGTCTGCCAGTGGTCGAGCCGGGCCTGCAGCGCGGCGCGGGTGTCGTCCCCGTCCACCTGCTCGAGGGTCTGCTGAAGGTGCCAGCGCTGGCGCACGGCCTCGGCCTGGCGCGCGGCGCGGCGGCGGTAGTCGCGGCAGGTCAGGGCGATCTCGGCCAGGTAGCGCACCCGCTCCGGCGGGATGATGGCGCCGCGGTCGGAGGACACCTTCGAGCCCGGCATCTCCAGGGCAGTGGCCCAGGCGCGGCCGGTCTGCTCGGTGAGCATGTCCCGCAGGGCGTGATAGAAGGCGTTGACGCCGTCGTCGTTGAACCGGCTGGCGATGGTGCCGAAGACCGGCAGGTCCTCGTCCGCGGTCGACGGATCGAACAGCATGCGGCTGCGGCGGACCTGCTTGCGCACGGCCTTGAGCGCGTCGGCGCTGCCGCGGCGGTCGAACTTGTTGAGCACGACGAGGTCGGCCACGTCGATCATGTTGATCTTCTCGAGCTGCGTGTGCGCGCCGAAGTCCTGGGTCATCACGTACACGGAGCGGTCGGACACGTGCACGATGCCGCGGTCGGACTGGCCGATGCCCGAGGTCTCCACCAGCACCAGGTCGAAGCCGGTGGCCTGGAGCGCGCCCACCACGTTGGCCGTGGCGTCGGACAGGGAGCCCTGGGCGTCGCGTGTGGCCAGGGAGCGCATGTAGACCCGCTCCGAGGAGATGGCGTTCATGCGGATGCGGTCACCGAGCAGGGCGCCGCCGCCCTTCCACTTGGAGGGGTCGATGGAGACGATGGCCAGGGTGCGCTCCGGCTGGTCGCGCAGGAAGCGGTGTACGATCTCGTCCACGAGCGACGACTTGCCCGACCCGCCGGTGCCGGTGAAGCCGATCACGGGCACGGCCGAGTCGGCGGATGCCGCGGCGATGCGCTCGCCCAGGGCCCGCTGCAGGGACTCCGGCAGCTCGTCCATGCGCTCGACCAGGGTCAGCACGCGGGCCAGCACGATGGGCTTGCGGCCGTCGATGTCGCCGGTGATCGCCCACTCGCCATCGGTCTCGGTCAGGGGCAGCAGGCCCTCGCCCGCGGTCTCGACCGCGACCGGGTCGAAGTCGGCCCGCTGCATCATGTCGTCGATCATGCCCTGCAGGCCCATCAGGCGGCCGTCCTCCGGGGAGTAGATGCGGGCGATGCCGTACTCGTGCAGCTCCTCGATCTCCTCGGGCACGATCACGCCGCCACCGCCGCCGAAGATGCGGATGTGGGGCGCGCCCTTCTCGGCGAGCAGGTCGTGCATGTACTTGAAGTACTCGATGTGCCCGCCCTGGTACGACGACACGGCGATGCCGTGGCAGTCCTCCTCGATGGCCGCGTCCACCACCTCCTCGGCGCCGCGGTCGTGGCCCAGGTGGATCACCTCGCAGCCCGAGGTCTGCAGGATGCGCCGCATCAGGTTGATGGCCGCGTCGTGGCCGTCGAACAGGGACGTGGCCGTGACGAAGCGCAGGCGGTTGGAGGGCTGGTAGGCGTCGGGCTGATCGGTCATCGGTGACTCCGCGAAACCTCGGGTTCGGGGTGCGGAGGATAGCACACGCGCGGGTGCGCGAGGCGGGCGCAGCGGGGCGTAGGTGGGTTACAGCGAGGTGACCGTGCCGGAGGGCCAGTCCACGGTGCAGAAGTACTCGTCCGGGCCCTCGCCCGCCATGGTGCGGGTGTCGGTCCACATCAGCGAGCCGTTGACGTACACGTTGACGGTCACGTCGTTGCCGCCGGTGTAGTCGTTGGTGGACCCGGAGTAGTCGTCCACGAACACGGTGTACTGGCCGGTCGCGGGGTTCGGGATGTTGATGTTCTCCGGGCCGGTGCCCGGGATGTCGTCCAGGTCGAGGGACGGGTCGTCGGACGGGTCGCCCTGTACGCCCCAGTCCGGGCTGGAGTACACGCAGTTGGCGTAGTAGCAGTCGCCGTTGGACCGCGGCGAGCCGCCCGGGTTCAGCAGGTGCAGGTCCATGTCGTCCTGGGCGTGGGACCAGTACATCTCGATCCACAGGTCCTCGTAGGGCACGGCCTCGAGATCCACGGTGCAGGTGTCGG
>CAZXHG010000421.1:0-4901 GCA_964639985.1 uncultured Rickettsiales bacterium | reverse complement strand
GGAGGTCGACGCCGACGGGGACGGGAGCCTCAGCTGCGCCGACTGCGACGACGCGGACGCGGCCGTGTTCCCGGGCGCGATCGAGTCCTGCAACGGGCTCGACGACGACTGCGACGGCGTGGCCGACGAGGAAACGAGCTGCTTCGACGACGACGGTGACGGCTGGACCGAGGACGACGGCGACTGCGACGACCACAACGCCACGGTGTTCCCCAACGCGGCCGAGGTCTGTGACGGCGTGGACAACGACTGCAACCCGGCCACGGCCGCGGACGCGGGCACCGACTGCTCCGACGACGACGGCGACGGGTACACGGACGCGGGCGGCGACTGCGACGACGACGATCCGTCCGCGCACCCGGGCGCTACCGAGGTCTGCGACGGCGTGGACAACGACTGTGACGCCCTCGTGGACGAGGGCACCGAGTGTACGGACGACGACGGCGACGGCGTCACCGAGCTCGACGGCGACTGCAACGACGGCGACGCGGACGTGTATCCGGGCAACCTCGAGGTGGCCGACGGCGTGGACAACGACTGCGACGGCGTGGTCGACGACGGCCTGGCCGAGTTCGACGACGACGGCGACGGGTACACCGAGGACGGCGGCGACTGCGACGACGACGACGCCACCGCGTACCCGGGCGCAGACGAGGCGTGCGACGGGGTGGACAACGACTGCGACCTGGCCGTGGACGAGGGCACGGACTGCAGCGACGACGACGGCGACGGCTGGACCGAGCAGGAGGGGGACTGCAACGACGCGGACCCGGACATCCACCCGGACGCCGAGGAGACCGCGGACGGCATCGACTCGTACTGCGTCGGCGCGATCGACGTGGGGCTGGACGCGACGGACGACGACGGCGACGGCTGGACCGAGGGCCAGGGTGACTGCGACGACGCCGATCCCAACATCTACCCGGGCGCGGACGAGGTGGCCGACGAGCTCGACACCGACTGCGACGGCCAGGTCGACGAGGGCACCGAGGCATTCGACGACGACGGCGACGGCTACGCGGAGATCGACGGCGACTGCGACGACGCCGACCCGTTCGTCTCGCCCGGCGCGGAAGAGCTGTGCGGCGACCTGGAGGACAACGACTGCAACGGCTCGACCGACGAGGGCTGCGACGAGCCCGACGAGCAGACCCCCGGCATCACCGAGCCGGACGGCGGGATCACGTGCCAGTGCCGGGCCGGGGGGCCGTCACCCACCTCGGCGTGGCCGTTCGTCGGCCTGCTCGGGCTGGCGATGATGCGATGGGTCAGGCGCGGCGGCGCGCGACGAACAGCGCGGTGAGCGTTGCCAGCAGCGCGGCACCGTGCGGTGCGCGTTCGGCCGCGAGGTAGCAGTCGCACCCGCCCTCCTCCTCCTCACTGGTGTCGTCGTCGCCGGTGTCGTCGTCGGCCGGCTCCTCGCCGCCCTCGATGGTGAACGTGATCACGCCGCCGAGGCGATCCCAGTCGTCCTCGGTGGGATCGAGCACGCCGTCGCCGACGTTGGCCGCGATCAGCACGACCTGGTACGTGTCCTCGGGCACCGTGGCGCTGATGGTGCCGGTGGCCAGCTCGATGCCCGAGCGCTGGATGTCCAGCAGCTGCCTGCCCGCGTGCAGCGACAGCAGGGTCAGGGCCCAGCGGTCCTCGGTGCTCTCCGCCTCCAGGTCCACGGTGATGGTCGCGCCCGCGACCGGGTCCTGGATCGGGACCGCCGCGGTCGAGGTCTCGGCCATGGGCACGCGGATCTCCCGCTCCAGCGGCCCACCGGCCAGCGCGGACCAGGCCACGGTGGTCATGTAGGGCAGCTCGATCCCGATCCCGGTGGCCCCGTGGTACCCGTTGTCGAAGTGCTCGCCGTCATCGTTCTCGCCCACGAAGAAGCGCCACTCGGAGAACTCGTGCCAGGCCAGCTCGGTGTACAGCTCGCCGCCCTCGGGCGTGCCCGCCTCCTCGTTCCAGTTCACCGACAGCCAGCGTTCGAGCGCGTCCATCCAGTTGTTGCTGTTGTTCCAGTCCCCCTGCAGCGCGTCGCTGGAGATCTCCCGGGCGGCCAAGGGCGTGCCGTCACCATGCCGCTCGGCGATGTACTGCAGGAAGATGAACGAGCCGTACTGGGGCGGCTCGGAGTACTCGAAGTAGTCCAGCGAGCGGTACCAGCCCTCCTGGAAGTGGGCCACCCAGGACCACGCCCCGCTGCCGAGCGGATCGTAGTGGTCCTCGGCGAAGACCGCGCTGGCCTCCAGGAACTGGCTGTCCTCCGCGCAATCGACCCACATCTGGAACACGTGGTTGAGTTCGTGCGCCGTGGTCGGCGGCATGTTGGTGTCGGCGGTGTCGCGGCTGATGACCACGTGGGTGATGCAGCGCGCGTGCTCGTCCTCGATGTACCAGTCCTCGGGCGCGGTATAGCCGGCCGCGTCGTCGGTCTCGCCGATGTAGATGTCCAGCGAGTCGTTGCCCCCCTCGCCCCCGTCCGGGCCCGGCGCCTCCCAGCCCCACTCGCCAACCTGCTGGCGCCAGGCGTCGTCCGCCGCCTCGAGGATGTCGGCCACGAATTCCTCGTCGTCGAGCATGTAGTGCAGGCGGATCGGGTACAGGGGCGAGTCCTGGTACTCCTCGGACTCGGGCCGGTCCCGGGTCGCACCGGTGGCGCGGAATTCCTCGAGCAGCTGCACGGTCAGGCTGCGCTCCGGCTCGCGGGCGAGCGCGGGTAGGGCCACGACGATGGTCAGCAGGGTGGCGAAGACAGGTGCGATTCGGGTCACGGGTACCCCCTTTTCACCGAGAGGGTACCAGTTGAGGGGGAGCGGGCGTAGGGGGGATCAGCCTTCGAAGTTGATCGCGCGTAGATGAATCTCGCCGATCGCCACCGACGGGTTGGACGATCCGGGGTAGACCTCCTTGATCTGCAGCCGCACCTCGCCGTAGCAGCTCCCGTTGTAGCCGGCGGTGATGGGCAGCTCGAAGAACTGCATCTCCTTGGTGTCCGCGAGTTCCAGGGTGATGGTCTCCATGTTCACGCGCAGCTCGATCACCTTGGGCCGGCTGTAGGTGCTGTGGCTGGCCGGGTTGCCGCCCACGATGCCGATGGAGGAGATGGACCAGTCCATGGCCTCCACGGTCACCCACTCCTCGGCGCCCCCCTCGGCGATCCAGGCGGTGCGGTTGTTCTGGTCGACCAGCTTGTCCTTGTCGCCGGTGTTCGACGACAGCTCGATGACCTGTACGGCCACCACGTCCACCTCCTTGTAGTTGGCGCGGACCTCGGCGATGGAGACCAGGGTGTCGAAGTCGGTACCGGGATACATGGAGCGGACGGTGAACTTGGCCTTGCCGCCCCACAGCATCTCGCCGATGGCCAGCTCTCCCACCTCGATGGTCACCGGACCCCAGCTGTCCTCGAAGGTGTGGGTCACCTGCTTGACCTGCTTGGGGTTCTGCATGTCGTCCATGGAGAAGATGTCGATGTCGATCTGCTGGGGCCGGCCGTAGCGCGCGAACTGGACCTCGTCCGGGCCCATGCCCGGTGTGACGGTGAAGCTCACCAGTGTGCCCCGCGGGATGTCGAGCTGGATCCACTCGCCCACGCCGTCCCCCTCGGCGCCCTCGACCCAGGCGGTGGCGAGGTCGTTGTCGACGGCTGCGTTGGCGGCCATGGCGCCCGACTCGCCCCAGGAGTCCTTGAGCTCGGACGATGCGGTGGCGCCGGCGAGCGCCACGCCGGGCAGCAGGAGCAGGGCGCAGGCAAACGACAGCAGGGGGGCGATGGTGCGGGTCATCGTGACCTTCCTTTCGACATGTGGACGGCCATCGTATACCAAGCGCCATGGGCGCGAAAGCGCTGCAGCAGGCGCGGGTGGCGTTTCAAATCCGGGAAGAACTGGGTATCTTGTCCGGCCATGAACGACGCCCCGCGAGCCTTGCGCATCCTGTTCGTCTGCTCGGGAAACCTGTGCCGCTCCCCCATGGCCGAGGGCATCGCCCTCCACCTGGCCGAGGAGCGCGGTCTGGCGGTGGAAGCCGCTTCCTGTGGCACCATCGCTCGGGCTGGCATGGAGGCCAGTGGCAACGCGGTCAAGGCCTGCGCCGAGAAGGGCATCGACATCTCGACCCACGTGGCCCAGCCCCTGACCTCGGACCTGGTCGAGTGGGCGGATCAGATCCTGTGCATGGAGGAGCGCCACGTGCTCGCGGTCAACGCCTGCGACTGGCGAGCTCCGTTCAAGACGTGGTCCCTGGCCAGCTTCGTCAAGAAGAAGGCCATCCCCGACCCCTACAAGCGCTCCCTGCGCAAGTATCGCAAGACCCGCGACCTGCTGTGGCGGGCCGTGGACGCGGCGATCGAGAAGGTCGTGGTCTGACCGCTAGAACCCGAAGAAGTTCTTCAACCGCTCCCAGAAGCTGAACGCCTTGCCCGAGGGCGGGGCGACGACCTGTTCGACCGTGATGGTCGGCTGGGCGTCCCAGTCCGGGAGGCGCCCCTCGCCAACGATGCGGGCCAGGTCGGCCAGGTCCAGGCTGACGGTCTCGGCCCGGGCCACCGCGGCCAGGGACTGCTCGGCCTCCAGGGCGCTGCCGCAGCGGCGCTGCAGGGGGCGTTCGAGCAGGCGGGCGATCACGGCGGCCAGGGCGGGGGAGCGCTCGTGGGCGATGGCGAACTTGTCGCTCAGATCCCCCTCCAGCACCATCTTGACCAGCCGCACGCCGGCTTCCTGGAAGAGCACCTCGCCGGTGAGCAGCTCGTACAGCACGCAACCCAGCGCGAAGAGGTCGGAGCGGGTGTCCAGGTCCTCGCCGCGAAGCTGCTCGGGCGACATGTAGCACGGCGTGCCGCGGGTGAGGTTGAGGGTGGTGGTGAGGAACAGGTTGGCCGTGGACCGGGCGATGCCGAAGTCCAG
>CAZXHG010000420.1:0-4946 GCA_964639985.1 uncultured Rickettsiales bacterium | reverse complement strand
GTTTCTTCCCGGGGTTCTATCCCATCTTCGGTTATGCCTTTGACGAGGCCGTGGAGTCCGTGGGCTGCTAGTACGGTGTGGACGACGACGGCGACGGCTGGACCGACACCGAGGACCCGGACTGCTGGTACTGGGGCGCCACCGACGAGATGGGCCTGGCCGGACCGTACGAGTGCGGTGACAACACCGACAACGACGGCGACGGCGTGATCGACGGCCTCGACCCCGGCTGCGAGAACTCGGAAGACGACGACGAGACCGACCCCGAGGCCAGCTGCATCGACGGTCTGGACAACGACGCCGACGGCTGGTTCGACTTCGACGACCCGGATTGCGACGGCGGCGCAGAGGACCAGGGTGGTTTCGGTTCCACCGAGTGCAACGACGGCACGGACAACGACGGCGACGGCTTCACCGACGCCGACGATCCCCAGTGCCTCGACGCGTACGGCGACCAGGAGGAGGAGCCCACCTGCAGCGACGGCATCGACAACGACGAGGACTGCTGGGTGGACGCCGACGACCCGGACTGCGGCTTCTACGGCTCGGACTTCGAGGCCGGCCAGACCCTGTCCGCCGAGTGCGGCAACCACGTCGACGACGACGGCGACGGCCTGATCGACGGCTGCGACCCCGACTGCACGGACATGTTCGACACGTCCGAGTGACCCTCTGGGCTGGCCCGATGCGGAAGCATCGGGCCAGCTTCCTCCCCACCCACCGCAGCCATCACCAACCCAGGCATCGTTCTGCCCGCAGCCCCGCGGGCTATTCCAACCTCCGCCTGAACCGCCCCGGACGGGGTCAGTTCGCTACCTTGGGTTCGTCCACCCGCATTCGAAGCACCCCGACCACGTCCGAAACGACCCCAAGTCGCGGCCTGACCCCTGTACCGCCCCCAACCACCGGCAGGATCCCCGGAGCCTGCGAAGCAGGCGACGGGCCGCGTCCCGAGGAGATCGGAGAAGGTCCGATGGACCCAATCAGGTGCTGGATAGCGATCCCCTTTAGCCAACAAAAATGTTGGCAGATGGGATACGGGGCGCTGCCCCCTCAGGCTCAGGAACGTGGACCGAGCATTCGGGTTCCCCACCCGCGTAGGGAATTGTCACGTAGAGATCTCGTAAAACCGAGCAATAACAACATCTAACGGAAGCCAACAAATAAATTGGCAAGCACCCCGGGTCCAGCCGATCCACCTTCCGCAAACCCACACCCTGGCGTATCCTGCCCTGAGTCCGTCAGGAGGATTCGCCCATGCCTCACCCCACCCTGTGGATCCGGAATGCAGCCCAGGTCGTGCCCATGACCGAGGGGTTCGACGTGGTGGAGCGTGGGGCGGTGATCTGCGGTGACGACCGGATCCTCTGGGTCGGCAGGGACGGTGGATGGCCCGACGAACTCAACCCGGGGGACGGCGACCAGGTGCTCGACGCCGAGGGGGGTGTGGTCACGCCGGGGCTGATCGACTGCCACACCCACCTGGTGTTCGCGGGCAGCCGGGCTGGCGAGTTCGCCCGTCGGCTGCAGGGCGCCACCTATGAACAGATCCTGGCCGATGGTGGTGGGATCCTCGGCACGGTCCGCGCCACCCGCGCGGCGTCCGTCGAGGAGCTGAAGGAGCTGGGCCGGCAGCGCCTGGACAAGCTGCTCGACGGGGGCGCGACCACCGTGGAGGTCAAGTCAGGCTACGGCCTGGAGTTCGACGCGGAGCTGCGCATCCTCGAGGCCGCGAAGGGACTGGGGGGGGAGGGGCCCGTGGACGTGGTGACCACCTTCCTCGGTGCCCACGCCGTGCCCGGGGAGTGCCGGGACGACAGGGAGGGCTACCTCGACGCCGTGGTGGACCGGATGCTGCCCGCGGTGGTCGAGCGGGGCCTGGCGCGCTACTGCGACGTGTTCTGCGAGCCCGGGCTGGCGTTCGACCGCGTCGAGACGAGGCGAGTCCTGGAGGCCGCCCGGGACCTGGGCCTCGGCCTGAAGGTGCACGCAGACCAGCTCTCCCCGGGCGGCGGTAGCCGCCTGGCCGGGGACCTGGGGGCGGTCTCTGCCGACCACCTCGAGTTCATCGACGACGCCGGCATCGCGGCCATGGCCCGGGCGGGCACCGTGGCGGTCCTGCTGCCCGGGGCAGCCTTCTTCCTGGCCGCGCCCGCACCGCCGGTGGAGCAGCTGCGGAAGGCCGGCGTGCCCATGGCCCTGTCCACGGACCTCAACCCGGGCAGCTCGCCCACGTCCAACCTGCTGCTGATGGCCAGCATGGCCAGCGTGCAATGGAAGCTGACCGTGGAGGAGTCGCTGCTGGGCATCACCACCCACGCGGCCCGGGCCCTGGACCTGGCCGACGACCGCGGGCGGCTGGCGGCGGGCCTGCGCGCCGACCTGGCCCTGTTCGACGTGCCCGACTACCGGGACCTGGTGTACTGGTTCGGCGAGTCCCCGTGCCGCGCCGTGGTCAAGGACGGCCGCGTGGTGGTGCGGCGATGAC
Organism: uncultured Rickettsiales bacterium; assembly: GCA_964639985.1. Classification (GTDB taxonomy): domain Bacteria; phylum Myxococcota_A; class UBA796; order UBA9615; family CAYRNR01; genus CAZXHG01. The sequence goes on along the minus strand of CAZXHG010000420.1, from coordinate 2,458 downwards.
GCCCCTGCGCTGGGAGGGAGAGAGCCTTCGCGTGCTTGATCAGGCGCTGCTCCCCCTGGAGGAGCGCTGGCTCGAGTGCCGGACGCACCGTGAGGTGGCGCGCGCCGTGACCGACCTGGCCGTGCGCGGCGCGCCGGCCATCGGCATCGCGGCCGGGTTCGGCCTGGTGCTGGCCGCGCGCAACGGAGAGGACCTGGACGGGGCCGCGGCCGAGCTCGAGGCCGCGCGCCCGACGGCGGTCAACCTGGCCATGGCCGTGCGCCGCGTGGCCGCGGCCGCGACCGGCGGCGTGCCGGCCATGGAGCGCGAGGCGCAGGCCCTGTGGCAGGAGGACCGGGACTCCTGCGCGGCCCAGGGGCGGGCCGGCCTCGAGCTGATCCCCGATGGCGCCCGCATCCTGACCCACTGCAACACCGGCGCCCTGGCCACGGGCGGGGACGGCACGGCCCTGGCCGTCATCCGCGCCGCCCACCGTGCCGGCAAGGTGCGGCAGGTCTACTGCACCGAGACCCGGCCCTGGCTGCAGGGCGCCCGCCTGACCGCCTGGGAGCTGGGCCAGGAGGGGATCCCGCGCACGCTGCTGACCGACTCGGCCGCGGCCGGGCTGATGCGCGCCGGGGGCGTGGACCTGGTGATCCTGGGCGCGGACCGCGTCGCCGCCAACGGTGACGTGGCCAACAAGGTGGGCACCCTGTCGCTGGCGCTGGCGGCCCACGACCTGGCCATCCCGTTCTACGTGGCCATCCCCCTGACCACCCTCGACCGCGAGCTGGCCAGTGGGGAGGGGATCCGCATCGAGCAGCGGGACGCGGACGAGGTGCGCTGCATCGCCGGTGTGCAGGTGGCGGAACCGGACACGCCGGTGTTCAACCCGGTGTTCGACGTCACCCCTGCCGACCGGGTGACGGCCATCGTCACGGATCGAGGCGTGGTCCGGCCCCCGTACGGAGACTGGCCAGACGACGGCTGATCTGGGGGAGGGTCAGGAGGCGGGGCCGGGATCGACGTAGTCGTAGCACATCAGGGCGCAGGCGCGGCGCTCGCGCTCGCACTCCTTGTTGGCCTCGATGTAGTCCATGTAGTCCTCGCGGATGTCGAGGTCGAGATCCTCGCCCGCGGCGGCCACGCAGCCCTCGGCGTCGGTGTTGCAGTCCGCCTCGCACTCCGGGTCGAACCAGTCGGCGCAGGCGGCCATGTCGTCCGCGCAGGTCACCCGGCAGGTATCGTCCCACGACTCGCACAGGGCCTCGCACTCGAACCGGGTGGCGATGCAGCTGCCCTCGCCGCCGCACTCTGTCACCGTGATCTCGGCCTCGTCGAGGCAGGTCGTGAAGACCTCGTAGGTGCACGCGTTGAGGTCGTAGTCCGTCTCGGCAGCGAGCCGGCAGTCGTAGTTGTCGTTGTTGCAGAACGACGTATCCGCCGTGTAGTCGATCCAGCACCGGTCCTCGGCCTTGCAACCACCCAGCATCACGCCCGCCGCGATCACCATCGCGACCAACCAACGGAAACGCATCGTCGACCTCCTGAAGCCCGCCGGGATCGGGGATCTCTCCCCGCCCGCGCGGGCAGTGGCGCGTAGTCTACAGGCGGCACAGTACTGGATACAAGGGGGGGAGCGATGTGACGAAACTGTCTCACCCGCTCGACTTGACACGCGCGCGAGGCGCGGCCTACGCTCCAACGCCAAACCACTGAGATGGAGCAGTGCGCCCGGAGCCTTCTGCCGGGCCTGGAGACAACGCATGAGCCACCTTCTGAGAGTCGCGTCCCTCTTCTCGCTGATCGCCGTGCTGGCGGCCGTCCATGCCGGTTGCCCGGTGGTGGACGACGACGACGACAGCTCCAACGACTTCACGTCGGACGAGGAGTTCTGCTACGACGACGAGGGCCGCGTGTACCCCATCGGCCCGGAGGTCTGCGACGGCATCGACAACGACTGCGACGGCGAGACCGACGAGGGCTTCGACGAGGACGAGGACGGCTACATCGAGTGCCACGACGACTGCGACGACGGCGATGCGGAGGTGCATCCTGGCGCCGAGGAGCTGTGCGACGGCGTGGACAACGACTGCGACGGCCTGCTCGACGTGGCCAACGGCGAGGTGGACGAGGACGGCGACGGCGACCACGTGTGCGACGGCGACTGCGACGACACGGACCCGGCGCTCAACGTGGCCGACGCGGACGGCGACGGCGTGACCACCTGCGACGACGACTGCGACGACGACGACGACGACATCTACCCGGGCGCGACCGAGGAGTGCGACGGCAAGGACAACGACTGCGACGGCGACGTGCCCGCGGACGAGACCGACGACGACGGCGACGGCGTCCGGGTCTGCGACGGGGACTGCGACGACGACGACGCGGCGAACAACCCCGGCGAGGACGAGGTCTGCGACGGCGTGGACAACGACTGCGACGCCACCACGGACGAGGACGGCGACGCGGACGG
>CAZXHG010000419.1:0-4996 GCA_964639985.1 uncultured Rickettsiales bacterium | reverse complement strand
GTTTCCATCAGGAAGGGGTGAAGGACGGCCACCCAAACAAGGGTCTGTACTGGTCCGAGCTGGTCGAGGATGGCGAACAGTACAAGTGTTCGACCTTCGCGAGGCGGGTGCAGGTGATCGAATCGGCCAAGGCGCTGGTGGTGTCGACCCTACCGACACCGACGATGAAGCACCCGGCAGTCCTGTCCATGAGCCGGACGATGAGTTTCGATCAGACGATGCTCGGCTTGCTGCCGGGAGAGGCGTTCTGGACCAGGTTCTTGACCGATCCAGTCCGCCACGGCTACACCCTTGCGTACGATCTGGAGCGCCGGGGATCGTGGCAGAGCGGCCAGAGGAACACGGCGGCCATCGCGAACATGGGCCGGCAGATGTACGGACCCCCGATTCAGGCCTCCGGCAAGCTCTCCTTCTTCGCCGGAGGGGAGTACGAGGTGAGCCGTCTGCTGGATCCCGACCGCGAGGCCGCCTGGAACCAGCTCGACCTGTACCGGGTCGAATTCGACGGCTGGCCGCCCCAGTCTCCCCCCGATCCTCCCGACGCGCTGGAGACCTACAGCAAACTGGTTCGCTACAAGGAGCACCGGACGGGCCGCTGGGTCTATCGTGCGGCGCTGAATGCCGCGAACCCGCAGGTGCTGACCACCGGTAACAACGATGGTGGATTGGTGCCCGCCGCACCCATGGTGCTCGATCTCACGCAGTCGGGTGGGGCGAAGATCGTCGACAATTTCGATCCCGGCCCCGACGACGACCCGCCCGGAGATGAACCTCACCGCAACGACGGCACGAATGGGATCCTCTTCGAGCCGGATGCGGCGTACGCATCGGGTAACAAGGAGTACCGTTTTGGGATGCGTCGGGTCGACGTCGGGCCACCGATCGGCGTGGACATGCGCTGGCGCTTCGCCAGGATGTTCGGGGGGGCCCACGTGACCGATCTTTCTCACCCCAACGCCAGTGCGCCGTACGAGGAGAAGTCGATCTTCTTGACGGCTCCCGAGGATCAGTTTCTGTCGGTCGGCTACTACCAGTACTCGGGTGCTGGATACAGCGAAGACTACTACACGGATACGGGTAAGAGATACCTCTTCGCCTCGGTGTTCCAGTCGCCGCAGGGGATTCGCGTGCTCGATCTCGATGAGTTGATCGTGAATATCAACGACGATGGGCTAACGTCTGATGCTCAGAACTACGACCTATCTGAAGACGATTGGGCTGCAGCGATGGTCGGTGAGTTCACGACTCACCCAGAGTTCTGGAACGTCGAGGAGTGTCGTTTTAACTCTTCACCCCACGCATTGGCTCTGGACTTCCTTGGCCGCGGTAAAGACTTCGACGGCAAGGTCCGAACGATGCCGCCTCAGTTCATCAGGCTACCCGAGAATGGCGACGGAAACCCCGCCGATACCTGGGTCCTTGCCGTGCCGTGTGGCTACGCGGGTTGCGATGAGAACGCGGATGTGTTCAGCGAGGATCCCCCGTGCCCGGACTGGGTGCCGGAGGTGCCCTTTCGGACAACTCACGGCTACTCGAAGCTGATGGTTCGCTTCTTCGACATCAGTGATTGGGAACTGATCCACGATAACGTCCTCCAAACCCAGGTCGGGTCAAACGAGTTGCCCGCCTACACACTGCTCGGCCCTCACGACAGTAGCTCCGCGATGTTTCTGCGGACTCTCCATCTCGATCTGGAGGGCAACGCCGACAAGTACTTCTGCTTCGTGGCTGATCTTGGAGGGCACATGTACGTCTACGAGATCACCAACCTGCTGCAATTCCCTCCGGATTTTTCCGAAGGTCCTCCGAATGGCATCAAGTCCTACATCCACTACGGTGCCACCATCGGGCCTGACATCTCGTACCCGAACAAACTGGAACCGTTCGCGATCTACGAGCCCCCCAGCTGCCTCGCCGACGATCAGATCTCGAATGTCTGGGATGTCGAGGTCGACGCGGCTCATTGGGTGGACGGCGATCTGATCGAGCACGACGAGGTCTACGTCTACGTCAGCGTCCAGCGTGAAGGAGTGCACGTGCTCCGTCTCGACGTGGATGCCACCAACCCCGAGGATCGTCTCGTCCCGGTGAAGTTGATCCAGACACCTGGCGAGACCAGCTTCCTGTACCTGTGCAATGTGCCCCAAGCGCTCGAAGACAGCGATGCCGGCGACTACGTTACGGACAAGCTCCTCTTCGTCGGTGATGCCATTGCGGGATTCCGGATCTTCACGTATCCCACGCTCGAGTCGCAGTGATCTTCATGACTGGAACTTGCGAGAACCCTAGACCCCGGCTCGGGCAATTCCATCCCTTGGGACTGGGATTGCTCGTGTCCGGGATGATCTCCATGCCTACGTCGGGTCAGGAGGTACTCCACGCCTTTGTGGGCGATGAGCCGCAATGGGACTATGGCTTTCGACCGTTTTCGTCGATCGGAGATGTCAACGGGGATGGTGTAGTCGACTTCCTTTATGGTAGTGCGTGGACCAGCATGCACCGGGTACGCTCTGGCAAGGACTGGTCCACGCTGTCCCGATACCAGAGCACATACCGCCCTCACTACCCAGATAGTCACGGGACCAGTGTCACAGGAGTTGGCTTCTGGGATGACGACAATGTCCCCGACTACGCCGTCGGTGCATCCCATGCCTTCTCCACACGATTCTATCAAGGGGCCGTTCGTGTGTTCAGTGGCGCAACCCACACCTTGATCCAGGAGTTCATGGGACTGGCCCCCTGGGAACGGATGGGAGTAGAGGTGTTTGGCCTGGGAGATCTCAACGGGGACGGCCACCCCGAGCTGGCGACGACTGGGCTCAATGAGTACTTCGTTCGCATCTATAGTGCCCCTTCAGGATCCCTGCTTCGTGAGCACTTGCTGTGGATAACAGGGCAATACGGGGTCCCGGTCGCCAGCTACGGGGACTGGGACGGCGACGGCTGCACCGACTACCTGATCGGCGAGTGTCTCTACCAGGAGATCGTGCCGGTTGGTGGGAGGGTCACGCTCTTCTCGGGGAAGACCGGGGCCGAGCTGCTGTCGATGCCAGGGATGCGGTACCATGAGCTACTGGGCCTCTCGGTCTCTGTCGCGGGCGATTGGAACGGAGACGGTATCGACGACATCGCCGCGGGCGCGCCGGGTGGTTACGGTGGAGGCAGCAGCGGTGACAAGTGTGGCGTGTACGTCTTCTCGGGCGCTGACGGCTCGGTCCTCCGCTTCTTCGATGGAACGGACCACACCGAGGAGGACGCAGCGTTCGGGCACTGCACGGTCTCGGGGCAGGACGTCAATGGCGACGGTTTCCCTGACCTCCTCGTCGGGGCACCCGGCGAGACGGTGCATCCACCACACCACCGGGAGGGAGCCGTGTACGTGATCTCCGGGCGAACGGAAGCCGTCCTGTGGAAGCTGAGTGGCCCTCCCGACGACGACTACCGGCTCGGCATGTACGTCTACCTGATCGACGACCACGACGGCGACGGTCTCGCAGAGTGGGTCGTCTCCGATCCCAAATACATCCCCCCTGGCTACATCTACAAGCGCGGCCGCATCACCATCTACCGCGGCGCCGTCGGCGACCGCTGGGACGGCTGTCCCACGACCCCCAGCTCCACCGGCCCCGGGGCGACCCTCCACGCCTCCGGCCCGATCAGCTGGCGCTGCAACGCCCTGGAGCTCTCGGTCACCGGCGCCCCGCCCTCCGCCGCCGCCCAGCTCGTCTACGGCACCCCCGGCCCCCCGACCCCCTTCGGCGCGGGGACCCTGTGCGTCGCGGGCACGCCGCATCTCGCCACCTCGGTCGTCACCGACTCGGGCGGCGCGGCGCTGTTCCCGATCGACCTCTGGCAACCCCCCTTCGACTCCGGCCCCGCCGCGATCGCGATCGGCGATACGGTCGCCTTCCAGGTCCTCTACCCCGATCAGCCCGCCGGCACCCGCAACGCCAGCAACTCGATCGTCATCCAGTTCCTCCCCTAGTACCGATCCAGGGCAAAAAAGCGCCGCCTTGGGCGAGAGAGTCGGGTTTGCCAACTCCCTCGCCCAAGGCGGCGCTTTTTACCCTGGATCGGTACCGGCGGAACGGAGGTAATATCGCGGCGGCGCGGCCGTAGAGCGCCACTCTCTGCCTTCCCCTCACCCTTCTTTCCAGCGAGTCCAGACCATGCTTCGCGGAGCCATCCTCGTCCTCCTGGCCGCCATGACCGGCATCGCCGGCTGGTGGACCTACGTCATTCGCGAGCAGTTCCTCGGCAACGAGATCGAGCTGGAGAAGAGCCGGGAGCAGGTTGCCGAGCTGGCCGAGGACCTGGCCCTCAGCACCGAGAAGGTGGAGACGCTGACCGTCGAGGTCGAGGCCAAGGCGCGCCGGATCGCGGAGCTGGAGGTGCGCTTGCAGCTCTTGAAGGTCGATCACCGCGTGGCCCGGATCGAGGTACTGGAGCAGGGCCCCAGCCCGACCGATCCCGCCCGGACCGAGACCACCGTGCGCTTCGTCGAGTACGACCGCGACGGCCTTCCGGTCGACGGGGGTCAGGAGATCACCCTGGAGGGGACCAAGCTCTACCTGGAGACGCTGGTGATCAAGTTCGAGGACGACTACGTCGAGGCCGGCGAGTTCCTGCGGGGGACGTCGCTGTGCCTCTTCCGCCGGATGTTCAGCGAGAGCGTGGCGCCGGTGGACGGGGTGGAGATCGACGAGGGGGGGACGCACCCCTATCCGTACACCGGCGGCGACAGTGCCGACGAGCTCTTCCAGGCGGAGCTGTGGTCACGCTTCTGGGAGTACGCCAACGATCCCGAGGCGGCCGCCGAGAAGGGGGTGCGGGCGATGCACGGGGAGGCGCCCTTCGTCGAGATGAGGGAGGGGAAGAGCTACAAGGTGGAGTTGCGGTCGTCGGGGGGGTTGACGATCGGGGCGGAGTAGAAAGAGAGGGCACAGAGCTCGGAAACCAGAACCAGAACCAGAACCAGAAATTTAACCACAGAGGA
>CAZXHG010000418.1:0-5000 GCA_964639985.1 uncultured Rickettsiales bacterium | reverse complement strand
GTCCGCGCTGTCGTCGTCGTCCGCGCTGTCGTCGTCGTCCGCGCTGTCGTCGTCGTCCGCGGTGTCGTCGTCGCCGGCCGTGTCGTCGTCCCCAGCGGTGTCGTCGTCCCCAGCGGTGTCGTCGTCCCCGACGGTGTCGTCGTCGTCACCCAGGTCATCGGGGTCGATCCCCGTGTACGAGGTGGTGGTGACACACGTCCAGTCCCCGTCGAACTCCACCGCGCCCAGGTCGTTGAAGCCGTCGTCGCGGTCGTTGAGGCAGAAGTCGTCGGTCACGTCCGCCAGGGTCTCCCCCTGGTCCACCAGGCCCGTACCGTAGTACAGCGAGAAGTCCAGGTTGGCCGGATCCATGAACCAGGTCGTCCACTGCACGTTCGAGACGTTGACCTCGTTGATCCCCTCGACGGCCGTGCCCCCGTCCCGCTCGTTGATCGAGTCCGACAGCAGGTTGTTGCGGATGTCGGCGACGCTGGGCGCGAACCGCACGTCGAGGCCGTAGCAGTCGTACAGCAGGTTGTTGTACACCCGCGTGTCGGCCGCCTCGTTGAGGTAGACGCACACGTCCGCGGGGCAGTTGACGATGATGTTGTTGCGCAGCATCCCGCCGGTGTGCTCCACGCTGCAGTCGGCGTCCTCGCAGATGGAGTCGGGGTAGGAGCCACCACCGCCCAGGGACAGCCCGAGGCGGATGCCGCCCGTGTGCAGGTACTCGCAGGCCACGAGGTTTCGCTCGAACAGGCCGTCGCGGGAGTTCCCCTTGAAGAACGCGGCGTAGCTGATGGTGTCGGAGAAGGCCTTGTGGTGGTCGTGGATGAAGTTGCCCCGCACGATCCAGCGCTGGCCGCCGACGACGTCGATGGGCGTGACCGGATTGGCCGTCAAGCGCGAAGTGGTGTTGTACAGCTCGCTGTTCTCGACGACCACGTCGTTGGGGAAGGTCATGACCCCGCCCACCGGGTCACCGTTGCCCTTGATCTGGGCGTTGAAGTCCCGCATCACGCAGTGGCTCACCGTGGTGAAATCCGCCTCCCGGATGATGTGGAAGGCGTGCTCGCAGGTGGAGTGGTCCGCGCATACACCCTCGACCTCGAGGTTCTCGAAGGTCCAGTGGGGTGCGGACACCTGGAAGCCGACCTGGTCGTCGATCCTCAGCAGCGCATCGCCGAGGGTCTCCGCCCGTACGACGATCGGGTCCGTGGCCGTCCCCGGTGTGTCCGCGTACAGGGTGTTGCTGATCACGTATGCACCGGCCGCGAGGATGATCTCGTGGCCGGGCTGGGCGTTGTCGACCGCGTCGGTCAGCTCCGTGACCGTGGCGACGTGGACCTCCTGGGCCCGCGACGGCATCCCCGGCAGCAGGATCAGGGCGAAGGACAGCAGGGCCGGGTTGCGTCGGTTCATGGTGGCCTCCCCCGGCCATTGTGTCACGGCGCTACATCTGATGGCAGACGTTGCACTCGTAGATGTTGTACCAGCGGAACGGGTCGCCCCAGGCGACCTCGGTCTGGTCGTAGTGGCAGTCCACGTCCAGGCAGGTCCGGGTGGCCGGGTCATAGCTCGCGCCGGCCAGGTCGAAGTCGGTGCCGACCGAATCCACCAGGTCGGTGGTGAAGAGCACGTCTGGCTCGCCGTCCACGTGCTCGCCGTGGTCCGCGATGGGGACCGGGTCGTACAGGGACCAGTCCATGGCGGGTGGGATCGAGGTGCGGGTCCGCGTCCCGGGATCCGTGACCGTCTGGAAGTGGCACGCCGCGCACGGCGTGGCGTCCGCCCCGTGGGACCAGCCGTGGGACGACTCGTAGCCGTCCGCGGCGATGTACGAGTGGGAGTCCCCGGCACCGGCGTCCACGCCGTCGTCCGAGTAGGTGCGCGGGGGGAAGCCGTGGCAACCATCGCAGGACAGGGAGTCGCCCCAGCCCGGCGCGGCGTAGACCCGGTCGGTGGTGACCGTGTAGGCCGGGTAGGCGATGGGGTAGCCGGCGAAGGCGAAGTCCACCCCGGGCTCGGGCACACCCGACGGGGTCTCGATGGTGAACGTGCTGTGGCAGTACACGTTGCTGCACGTGCCCAGGGTGTAGCCGAGGCCCTCCGCGTCGGTCAGCACCGTTCCACCGGGGGTGTACGTGGCGGTCGCGGGGTGCAGCGCACGCAGGGATCCCGCCGGCGCGCCGGTGGGCGACAGCTCCACCTCGGCGTGGCCACCGCCGGCGTTGACCACGCCGTTGAGGTGCTGATCGGAGTCCATCGGGTGACAGTTGCCGCAGTCGAGGCCGTACCCGTTGCCGCCGGGCAGCACGTCGGCGGTCTTGCCGGTGCCGCCATAGCTGGCCTCGTCCGGCGCGCCCGTGAAGTGCACCAGGTGGGCGCCGGAGTCCGGGGGCGCGCCGTGGCAGATGTCGCACGAACCGCTGACGTCCACCTGCATGGTGCCGTCGATGTGCAGGCCACCCGCCACGTCGATCGAGCCGGTGGCGTCGACCGTGCCCGAGTGACAGTAGTGGCAGTCCGACATGGCCAGGTGCGGGGCAGGCGGCGGTGCACCGTGGCAGGTGCCGCAGGCGGCCTGCGTCCCGTCCACCGTGGTCCACACCGGCTCGGTCTGCGATCCACCGGGCAGGGTCGCGCCGTGGCAGTAGGCGTCCTCGCACGTGGCCGTGGTGCGGTCCCAGGCCGGGCTCACGCCGTCGGCCGTGGCCAGCGCACCCCACTCCACCTCGGCGGGCAGGGTGTCCACGTGACCAGGGTCGTCGTAGGCGACCGGGACCACGTGGCAGTCCTCGCACGCCAGCGCCGCCCGCAGGTCGCCCTCGGTCACGTGGGACTGGTGGGCGCCCACCTCCACGTCGCCGGTGTCGCTCGAACCACTGGTCGAGACCGGCGGAGCATCGTTCACGGCGCTGCCATGGCAGGCGTTGCAGGCCATGCCGGTCAGCTCGACCACGCCGTTGACGTGGTGGTCGATGTCGATCACGAACGACTCGTCGATCGTGTCCGGGTGGCACGTGGAACACGCCGTGGCCGCCGGGTGAGGTGCCGACGGGGGGACCCCGTGGCAGGTGCCGCACATGGCCTGGGTCCCGTCGAACTGGGTCCAGGCCGGCTCGGTGTTGGTCCCGCCCAGCAGGGAACCCCCGTGGCAGTACGCGTCCTCGCAGGTGGCGGTGGCCCGGTCCCAGGTCGGGCTGGTGCCGTCGGCCATGGCCAGGTCCTCGAAGAGCACCTCGGCCGGCGAGCTGCCGAGGTGGCCGTCGTCCAGCACGGCGGTGGGGACCTCGTGGCACACCTCGCAGTCGAACGCGCGGGACAGCGTGCCGTCGTTGACGTGGGTCTGGTGGGCGCCTACCTCCACGTCGGCCGTGTCCGACGAGCCGGTCACCGACTCCGGGGGCGCGTCGTTGGCCGCGCTGCCGTGGCAGCCGTCGCAGTCCATGGACACCACGTCCAGGTCGCCATTCACGTGGTGGTCGATCAGGATGCCGTACTCGGGGGTGACCGTGCTGGGGTGGCACACGTAGCACAGCGCGCCCTGGAAGTGGGGCTCCGGCGGCGCGATCCCGTGGCAGTCGCCGCACTGGGCCTGGGTCCCGTCCAGGGTGGTCCATGCCGGTGTCGTGCCCACGCCGCCGCCCAGGGTCGCGCCGTGACAGTACACGCCGTCGCAGCTGATCTCGTCGCGATCCCAGCTCGGCGACGCTCCGTGCTCGCTGGCCAGGTCACCCCAGGTGACCTCGGCGGGGAGGCCGTCGATGTGACCCGGGTCCTCGAAATCGCCCGGGACCACGTGGCAGGCCTCGCAGTCCAGGGCGGTGTGGAACTGCCCGTCGTTGACGTGGGTCTGGTGGGCGCCGATCCCGATCTCGGCCGTGTCGCTGGTTCCCGACGTGGACAGGGGAGGGGCCTCGTTGTCCTCGCTGCCGTGACACGAAGAGCAGGACATCTCGGCCACGTCCACGTGGCCGTCGATGTGCTTGCCGTTGGCCACCCGGATGGCGCCGTCTCCGTCCGCGGTGTCCGGGTGGCAGCCGGCGCAGTCCGGGCGTGGGGTGTGCGGCGCGGGGGGAGGGTTGCCGTGACACGCCCCGCACGCGGCCTGGGTGCCGTCGACCACGGTCCAGGTCGGGCTGGTGTTCGCACCGCCGCCGAGGCTGGTGCCGTGGCAGTAGGTGCGGGCGCACGAAGCCGACTCGTGGTGCCAGTCCGGGTCCGTGCCGCCCGCGTTCGCCAGCGAGCCGAAGTCGACCTCGGCCGGCGGATCGTCGTTGCATTCGGCGATGCCGGGCGGCTCCGGGACGATGTGACACTCGTCGCATTCCAGCGCCAGGCGGATGTCGCCGTCCCGCACATGGGTCTGGTGGGCACCGACGGCGGTGTCGGCCGTGTCGCTCTCGCCCGTGGTCGACACCGGCGGCGCGGGGTTGTCGGCGTTGCCGTGGCACTCGGCGCAGTCGAACTCGATCCCCTCCTCGAGGAACGGGGGCGGTGGCGGCGGGGGCATGATGAACGGGTCGTCGCAGGCCGTCACGAGGCACAGCGATCCCAGCAGGCCGCTGGCTGCCAGCAGGTGGGAGATGAGCTGTCGTGCGTTGCGGGTCACCGTTCGGACTCCGGTCGTCAGCGTCGCGTGCGTCTCCAGATCCACAGCACCAGTCCGAGCGCCAGCATCGGACCGCCCGCCGAGGGCCTCGCCTGCCCGGCCACCGAGCACCCGGAGTCGTCCTCCACGTACTGCTCGTAGTACTCCCAGTACGTCTCCCAGTACTCCTCCCAGTACTCCTGCCAGCTGTCGTCGTCGTCGTCGGCCAGGGTGTCGTCGTCGTCGTCGTCGTCGGCCTGCGTGTCGTCATCATCGGTCTGCGTATCGTCGTCGCCGGTGTCGTCGTCGCCGGTGTCGTCGTCATCGGTCTGCGTATCGTCGTCGCCGGTGTCGTCGTCGCCGGTGTCGTCGTCATCGGTCTGCGTATCGTCGTCGCCGGTGTCGTCGTCGCCGGTGTCGTCGTCAT
>CAZXHG010000417.1:0-5020 GCA_964639985.1 uncultured Rickettsiales bacterium | reverse complement strand
AACCGGGGCCACGGGCCGGTTCGCGGCCGAGGAGGTGCTTGTCGAGCGGTGAACCAGGGCCACCCACGCCGGAAAGCACCTGCTACGAACACGGAGGTCGAGGCCGCATCCCCGTTCGGGTATCACGGCCGGCGAGCGATCACTGCCCTGACGACTCCTGCCAGGCACAAGCAGGCTGCGAACAGACCCCATGGGCGCTGCGGGTCATCGGAGATGCCGCACGTACACCCGTCCGGCACGCTGACGTTGAAGCGCGGGGGGGCATCGACGACCTCGGTACAGAACATCTGCAGCGCGCCCAGCCGGCCCGCGTGTACCTCGCCGGCCAGGTCGGCGTGGAACGCCAGGGAGTGTTCGGTGCAGCTCGCCTCGACCGTGATCGCCACGTCGAGGCGCTCGTCGCGCTCGCCGAGGTCCCAGCTGAGGTGGGTGACCGAGTCGTCGCCGAGAACCTCGCCGGTGGCGGTCTCGACCCAGTTGAGGCCGTGGTCGAAGGAGTGGTGGTTGGGGGTGGGCATCACCGAGCGCACCGGGCTGTGGTCGGGCAGGGCCAGGCGGATGCGGCGCTCGGGCCCGGTCTCGGCCTCGGGATCGAGGTAGCGCAGGCGGATGGGGATCTCGTCGCCCGGCGCTACGTCCAGGCCCGATTCGCAGAATGCTCCGTCGCCGTCCATGTCCGCGAGCAGGTCGATGCGGCGGCGCAGCTCGAGGACCTCGGGCGGGTCGATCCCGGGCGTGCACACCAGCAGGGTGTGGTTGTCCATCCAGGTCCAGTCGTCATCGCCGTTGATCGGCTCCTTGGCCAGCCAGCAGCCGGTCTCGTCGATGCGGTGGTGCAGGGGCTTGGAGTCCGGATTCGACGAGTCGTTGAGCCGCAGCGCCCACAGGGTGGAGCCGTCGGTGATCAGCAGGTTGGCGCCGGAGCCGAGGTGGTCCGAGGCAAGCTCCACGGCTGCGTCGTACAGGGCCTCGTCGATGGAGACACCCGGACAGCGCTCCTCGATGCGGCGGATGAGGAAGATCAGGATCAGCTCGCTGTCCACCGGGTCGTCGGGGCAGGTCAGCGGAGGGTGGTCGGCGTAGTACTGCGCGCCGATCAGGTCCTCGAGCCACGACTTCGTGACCGTGCCGTTGTGGGTCAACGCCAGCGAACCTCCCTCGAAGTCGCGCACGAAGGGGTGGGGGTTGCCCTCCTCCGGGGTGCAACCCGAGCTGGTGTTGCGCATGTGCGACAGGGTGATGTGGGGCGTGGCCGCGTCCAGGTCGTCGACCACGGCCCCGTAGTCCGGGTCCGCGTTGGACGCCAGCGGTGAACGGTAGATGGTGGGCTCGGTGGAGCCTGTCGGCCACCACGACAGGGACCAGCCGTCCGGCTCGCCCGCGCCCTGGTCCTGCACGGTGGGCCAGGGACCCTCCATGAGCTGGTAGCGGATCTCGTCGATGGGCAGTGAACTGTCGATGTCGCGGCTGGTGGCGCCCCACATCCAGCACTCGTCCACGTGCTCCTCGAGGGGCTGGTCGGGGCGGGCGGCGGCGGGAAGGGGCCAGGCGGTAGCCAGGAGGGCGGCGATCGGGAGCCATGCATGGCCTCGTCTGCGCATGGGCTCATCCTAGCAGCCTCCGATGCGAGCCCCGCAGGGCTATCCCGCGGGCGAACGCGGGCACCCGGGCACCCGGGCACCGGCCGCGGGCCCGCGCACGCGAAGCCGGCCGGAAGTCACCGAGTGGCAGCTCACCCTTCACGTCTGTCACGTGCGAGCAGCCCACGGGGTGGGGACGGGGCTTCATCCGAGCGTGGAGGTGGTAGGCTGGAAGCAGGAGTCGTCATGAACGAGGATCACCCCGACGAGGACCGTGGCGGGAACGGCCACGACGATGTGCCCCCGGAGTTCGTCATTCCCCGCGTGATCGAGCTGGCCCCCGAGTCGGCGTTGATGGTCCAGATGCTCGTGGCCGAGCCGCGGGAGCCGACCGAAGCGATGCTGCGATTGTTCGGCCTCGACACTCCATCTGGATCGTGAGGTTCGAGTACCGGAGCACGTGCTTCCTTGCTGTCGGGCTGCTCCTCGCCAGCTGCGGCAGCGGACGGACCGACGGGGGCGTCGACGATCCTGCTGCACCTCCAGCGATCACAGCCATCGACGTCCCGCCGTTCCGCGTGCACGGTGACGGTACGAGAGAAGAGGTGGCCGCGCAGGCCCTTCGGATCGAGACCGTGGCCGCGCTGCTGCAGCGGGACCTGTTCGAGCAGGCACCGGGGCCTACCGTGGATATCTGGCTGTTCACGGACGCGGACAGCACTGCGCGGTACACGCGGGAGGTGTTCGGGAGGGAGCCGGAGCCGGCCGAGGGGTTCTACTCGCCAGGGGAGCGGGCGATCGTGGTGGACCTGTCGGCTCGCGACGGGGGCGTGGAGCACTTCGTGGTGCACGCGTTCGTGCAGGCGGGCTTCGAGCGCTGCCCGGTGTGGCTGGACGAGGGGCTGGCGTCGCTGTTCGAGGTGTGGGCCGAGCGGGAGGGGCGGATCGTGGGGCTCGTGGATGGGCGGCTGGGGCTCCTGCAGGAGGACCTGCGGGCCGGAGTGGTCGCCGACCTCGAGGCGTTTACCGCGCAGGACCGGGCCGGTTTCCATGGCGGTCGTGAGGATGTGAACCGGCGGGTGGCGCGGTACCTGTGTCTTTACCTGCAGGAGCAGGGGATGTTGCGCGAGTACTGGCGTGGGGTGCAGCAGGCGGAAGACGATCCGAGCGGGTTTCGGACGCTGCTGCGTGTGGCCGGAGGTGACGAACCGGGAGCGTTGCTGCATCGTTGGACGCAGTGGGTACTGTCGCAGGAGCACGGGAGGTAGGGATGCGTCGGTTGTTGCTGATCCTGGTGGTGCTGGTGCCTGCGCTGGCGCGGGCGGACGTGATCGGGCCCCCGCCGAGCCGCTGCCCGGCCGGGTCGGTCGGGGACTCGTCCCACGCGGGCAGCAACTGCTCGCCCACGACCTGTGGCAGCAACGGCGATTGTGAGGGTGGTCACGTGTGCGTGGAGCAGGGCCTGTGCGTGCAGACCTGGGACGGGTGGAGCCACGGGCACAACTTCCAGGTCGACCACGCGGTGACCACGTGTTCGGACGACGGGGGGTGCCCGCCGGACGCCACGTGCGAGACCGAGAAGCGGTGCGTGTCGCGGGTGTCGGCGATGACCGGCGGAGGGTCGCTGGCCGTGCCGCTGGCGATCGGCGCGGTGGTGATCGGCGTGGCGGTGTTGCTTCTGCTGGTGGTGCTGATCGGGGGGTATGTGCTGGTGGCGCGGCGGCGGCGGAAGGCGAGGGGGGCGGGTTCCTAGCGGGAAGTCGGGGGGAGAACGATGCGCAGGGGCATCCTGGTCCTCGTGATCGCGCTGGCTCCGTGGATCGCGAGGGCGGACATCGTCGTGCATTCGTGGACCCCCGGTTGCCCGGCCGGCGCGGTCGGTGTCGCCTCCCACTTCGGCAGCGTCTGCGTGCCCACGACGTGTGTCGGTGACGGCGACTGCGAGTCCGGGGACGTGTGCGTGGAGCAGGGGCTGTGCCTGGGTGGGGCCGGGCCCGGTCCCATCACCACGTGTGGGCACGACGGGCGGTGCGGGCCGGGGCTGACGTGCGAGACGGAGCTGCGCTGCATGTCCCGGCTGTCGGCGATGAACGGCGGGGAGTCCCTGGCCGTGCCGCTGGCGACCGTGGCCGTGGGGATCGGCGTGGTGGGGGTGCTGCTGCTGGGGGTGGTGATCGGGGGATCCATGTGGGTGGCTCGGAAACGGGCGCGGGTCGGTATCGGTCGGAGTGCGGCTGGGGAGTAGTTGGCCTGGTAGAGCGAAATGACCAGCACATCATCGGCTACTCGGCGCTGAATTCGCAGACGAATCCCTCGTTCTCCCAGTGCTGGTAGCACCAGATGTCGTTGTAGTTGGTGCGCATCTCCAGGCAATCCTCGCCTGGGCTGGCATCGTTCGGACCGCCGCCGTACCACGGCGCGAACGACCAGGTCTCCCCGGTGAGCCACTGCCAGCTGCCCTCCACCGCCTCCTCCTCGCAACCGCCGATATAGGTGTCCGGATGCATCGTGTGGATGAAGTCGAACTCGTTCTGATCGGTGACCACAGCCAGGTATCCACCGGCGGCCGCGCAGGTTGCGCGGGCGTCGTACCACAACAGGTTCGTCCCGAAGACGGGGTAGTAGCAGTGCCCTTGATAGAGGCTGTACCCAAGACCTGGCTCGCAGATCCCGGTCCACGCCGGGACCGTTCCAAGGTCGGTTCCCCAGATCCCGACACACCGGCTTCCATCGTCGACCTCCCAGGGTCCTGAGCCGAGATCGATGTCCGCGGTATCGTCATCGTCTCCCACGGTGTCGTCATCGTCACCCACGGTGTCGTCGTCATCGTCATCGCCGGCACAGGCGAGATCATCCTCGTCAGCGAGTCCATCGCAGTCGTTGTCCACGCCGTCGAAGCAATCCTCGGTCGCGCCAGGATGGATGGCGTCGTCGCCGTCATCGCAGTCTGCGGCGCACACGGACCAGCCGTCCGCGTCGTCGTCGGCCTCGTCCGCCGGGATCAGGCCGTCGCAGTCGTTGTCCGCGCGGTCGCAGCGTTCGGTCGCGCCGGGCCAGGTGTCGGCGTCGGTGTCGTCGCAGTCGCCGGCGCACTCCAGCCAGCCGTCGCCGTCGGCGTCCACCTCGTCGGGTGGCATGCCGTTGTTGCAGTTGTTGTCGATGCCGTCGCACAGCTCCTCGGCGTCGGGGTTGGTGTCGGGGTCAGTGTCGTCGCAGTCGCCGTCGCAGCCGGTCCAGCCGTCGCCGTCGGCGTCGGTCTCGTCGTCCGGGATCACGCCATCGCAGTCGTTGTCCATGCCGTCGCACTGCTCGGTGGCGCCCAGCCATGTGTCGGGGTCCGCGTCGTCGCAGTCTCCCGCGCACTGCAGCTGTCCGTCGCCGTCGGCGTCCACCTCGTCGGGTGGCATGCCGTTGTTGCAGTTGTTGTCGATGCCGTCGCA
>CAZXHG010000416.1:0-5025 GCA_964639985.1 uncultured Rickettsiales bacterium | reverse complement strand
GGACATGGCGCCTCCTCATGAGGCCAGCACCATGCCACCCCCCGCCCCGCCCGCACAGATGCGGTTAGCCGAGCGGTTACGTTGAAAACCCGCGGGAACAGGCCGGAACAGGCCGGAACAGGCCGGTTTCTAGCTTCGTGCCCTCAATGATTTCAGCTAGTTAGAGCGGAGCCGCCCTACTCGATATACCCCAGCGCCCGCAGCTGCTCCTGCGCGGCCTCGTCGAGCTGAGCGTTGCCGCTGCCCTCGGCGGGCACGCCGCTGGCGTCGATCTCCGCGTCGAGCGCGGGTAGGCCCAGGGCCATCACGAACAGGGACAGCTCCTTCTCCAGGGTCTGGCGGTCCATCATGCGCATGGCCACGTTGGCGATGTCGTTCATCTCGCCCGGGTCGGCGGCCAGGTCGTACAGGTGGGTGCTGAACTCGCCGTTCTCGTAGTGCTGCACCAGCTTGAGGTCGCCCATGCGGTAGGTGCGGTAGCGGCCGCGGGGGCTGACCAGCGGGCCGTCGCCGTTGGCCTCGCCCGGCTTGAAGCGGGCGGCGAGCAGGTGCTCCTCGTAGCGCTCGGCCATCACGGGCTGGCCGACCAGCTTGGGCGGCTCGGGTGCGGCCACCGGTTCGTCCACGACCACCTCGGTGCCGTCCTCGGCCACCAGGGTGACCTCCTCGACCACGACCGCCTCGGGCTGGGGCGGCGGCACCACGGCCGGCATCAGGCTGCTCACCTGCAGCGAGTCCGGCGCATCGAGCTCCAGCAGGTCCAGGATCGTGGCGAAGGTGCCCAGGGTGGAGATGGGGTAATCCACCGTGGTCCCGGCCGGGATCTTCTCGGGGTAGCGGATCGCGAAGGGGACCCGCAGGTCCTCCTCGTACAGGGCCGTGACGTGTCCGAACGCGCCGTGCTCGCCCACCATCTCGCCGTGGTCGGCCAGCACTACGAACAGGGTGTCGTCGTAGGTGCCGCGCGCCTTCCACGCGTCCTGCACCCGGCTGAGCAGGTAGTCGGTGTACAGCACGCCGCCGTCGTACATGTCCACGATCGGCTGGTGGATGCGGTCGAACTCCTCGGCGGTCAGCTGCCGGCCCATCTGCACGCCGAACGCGATCTGGCCGACCGCGCGCAGCTCGCTCAGGGGCTCCTCGGTGTACGCGTAGCGGTACTCCTCGGGCAGCTGGTGGAACGGGAAGTGGGCCTCGAGGAAGTTGACGAACACGAATGCCGGCGGCGCATCGTCGGGCCGCTGGGCCATCCACTTGTCGATGTTGTCCACCACCTGGCCGCCGCCCTTGTCCTTGGCGGTCACGCCCAGGGAGTCGACGATGCGGTAGATGAAGGAGAAGCCGCGGCCGCCTGCGCCCGTGATCCAGGCCTGGTCCGACCACTCGAAGCCACGGGTCAAGCCGAAGGCCGGGCTGACGTGGGCGTTGGCCGTGAAGCAGCGGCTCTCCCAGCCGTTGCGCACCATCACCTCGGCGATGGTGGGCAGCTGGTCGTCCAGCCAGCGGGTCTCGCCGTGGGCGTTGTTCTTGGAGGGGAAGGCGCCGGTGAACAGCGACGCGTGCGCGGGCAGCGACCAGGTGGCCGGGGCCGTGGCCTGCTCGAACAGCACGCCCTCGGTGGCGAACCGGTCGAAGTGGGGGGTGGTGTCCCGGTCGTGGCCGTACGCGCCCACGGACTGGGCCTGCACCGTGTCCATCACCAGGAACACCACGTCCGGCGCGCCCGGGGGCGGGGTGCCGCGGTCCGGTGAGGTGACCTCGTAGCCGCCGCTGAGGTGGTGCTCGATCACCGGCACGGCGATCAGCACCACCGGCATGACCGCGGCCACGGCCACGGTGATCCAGCGCTTCTTGCTGCCGATCCAGGCGAACAGCGCGTACAGCGCCAGCGCCACCAGCGCCGGAGCCACCCACATCTGCAGCTTGGACGGATCCACGGCCACGAACCGCTCCAGCGCGATCCACACCACGGTCAGGGTCACGGGGTGGATGAGGCGGCCTCGCTTGTGCAGGTACACCGGGCACAGCAGCAGGCCGACGACCACGGCCAGGGGCACCTCCATCAGGATCGACTTGGCCACGAACCAGGTCATGGGTGGCATGCCCAGCGACAGGATCAGGCCGATGCCGATCGCCAGGTGCACGATGCCCACGGCCATGCCGAAGCCGAGGCCGCCGAGCAGGCCGTGGCGGATCAGGTCGGGGAACGAAGGTCTGGACATGATTGCCTCGTCAGGGTGCCGGAAGCATACCCACCGGCGCGCAGGCTACAACCCCGCACGCGGACGAACCGGTCCCTCGAAGAGGGACGTCAGCGGATCTGCGGTGCTCGTGCGCTCAGATGTCGTGGCGCTTGACGGTCTTGCGGCCGTTGGCCTCGGCCCGCTCGATCGCGATCTTGATGGTGCGCGTGACCCGGTGACCCAGCTCGTCCCAGATCTCGTCGGACGCGCGCATGCCCGCCTCCTTCAGCAGGGTGCGGACCTTGGCCTTGACCACGAACTCGCTCAGCTCGATCTTTGTCGAATCAGCCATCGATACCTCCAAGTGTGCCCCCAGGATGGCGGATCAGAAGTTCGCGAGCAAGACCACCGTCAGCACGATCAGGGACGCGACCCCGGCAAAGGTGCCATAGGCCACCTTGGCGCCGGTGGTCAGCAGCAGGCCGATGCCCTGGGCGATGCCGGCCCAGGCGGCGCGCAGCAGGATCCGACCGAGGGGGGCGGTGGCGGTCGGCGGTGGCGGCATCAGCGCGTCGGTGGACTCGTCGTCGGCCGAGCCCGCCTCGTCCTGGGCGGCCTCCTCGTCCTCGGCTGGCGGTGGCAGCTCGGCTGGCGGTTCCTCGTCCGGAGGGGGGAGCGGGTCGGGCAGCTCGACCCTCATGGACGCCAACTCGCCGATGAACCCGCCCAGCAGCGGTCCGAGGAACAGCAGCATCGCGCCCAGCACCGCGCTGAGCAAGATGCTCAGGCCGACCGTGGCCAGGGACGAGGCCCCGGCCAGACCGCCGAGCTGCATCGAGAACAGCAGGCCGATGCCCAGGCCGTAGTAGGCGCCGACCATGGCGCTCTTGGAGGACCTGCCCAGCTTGCGGCCCAGCAGGGGCGCGACCGCGTCGATCACGGTCACGACGATGCCGATGCCGATGGTGATCACCACCAGCGCCCACATCCACCCGCCCAGGGGCGTGCCCATGATCACGAACCCGGCGGCCACCAGCAGCGGCGCCAGGGCGCTGATCGGCGGGCCGGGCAGGATCGGTAGCAGCGAGCAGATCACGCCGGTGGGGATGCAGCACAGCCCCAGCGCGATCACGCTCCATCCGGTCACGGCCAGCCAGTCGATGTTCACATCACCCCCAGGCCGACGATCAGCCGCAGCAAGGACGTCACCAGCATCAGCAGCCCCCCGATCAGGGCGGCGAGGAAGGGGCCCGGGTGGGTCAGTTCGGGTGCGCGTCCCCGCTTGACCAGGCCGATCGTGCCCAGGGTGCACGGCACCAGGCACAGCGGCGCAGCCCCCCAGTTGATGAAGCCGAAGCACGGCGCCATGGCCACCAGCACCACGGTGGCGGTGAGCAGCAGCGTGATGCGCGACCAGCGGGTCAGGTGCTTCAGCGGCATGGGCGCTTCGGTCATGGTGGTACCTATATCAAACGCCGATCGGTTGTGAACATTTCAACGCACCCACGGCGGTGGGTTGTTGTTTTTTCTGGCGGATGCACCATCATCGCCGCGGCCGCCTGGCGGCGGCGAGAGGGAGGTCGAGATGACGAGGTCCTTGATCTGGATCGGGTTCATGGTGCTGACGGTGCCCACGGCCGCGTGGGCGGGCAAGCTGGACAAGAAGTCGTGCGAGGAGCTGGTCGAGGTGATGACCACGGCCGGGGACGAGGACGACCGCGCGGACGCGGCCGAGCTGCTGGGGGAGAAGGGGTGCAGCGACGCCATCGGCGCGCTGGCCGAGGCGTGCGCCACGGACGAGGACAACGAGGTGTGCAAGACCGCGGTGGACGCGCTGGCCGAGCTCGGCAGCGGTGATGCGCTCGACGCGCTGCAGACCGTGCTGCTGAACAACGAGGTGGACGACGGCTGCCGCAAGAAGGCGCTGAACAAGCTGTTCTCCGACGCGCCCGAGCGGGTGGACGGGGTGGTGCACGAGGTGCTGGGCCACTACCGCTCCCTGGACCAGGGATTCGCCATCCGGCTGCTCGAGGTGCTGGTGGCGCGGGATCTGCGCCAGTACGGTGACCTGACCGTCCTGATCACCACGGACCGCACGCTGAAGACGAAGCTGCGCAAGAAGGCGCTGAAGGCGGCCGAGGATTTCTCCCACCCGCTGCTGCACGACGCGTACATCTCGCTGCTGGACGACAAGGACAAGAAGCTGCGGGTGGAGGCCTGCGAGGGCCTGGGCCGGTCGGGCATGCCCAGTTCCGTGGTGGCCCCGGCCCTGGAGCAGGCGGTGCGTACCGACGAAAAGGGGGACGTGCGCGCCGCGGCGCTCAAGGCCCTGAAGCTGCACGCGCACGCCGACCTGCTGCCGCTGATCCACGCCGAGGTGCTGACCGAGAAGCACATGATCGCGTGGTACCACGCGGTCGAGCTGTTGATCGCGGTGGGGGACGAGACCTCCCTGGACACCATCCACCAGGTGCTGCTGCGCGACGACAACCTCACCGACGAGGGCGTGATCGCCCTGGTCCACATGCTGGTGCGCATCGGCGACCCCAGCTCGATCCACGCGCTCCAGTCCCTGGAGGCCCGGGTCACCGGCACGGTCGACCGCGAGGCCGTCATCGCCCGGGAGTACCTGGAGAGCGGCCAGGCCCAGGCCGGCCCCTACGAGCCCCCCGTGACCGACGTGATCGTGTGGACCGTCAGCGACCCCGCCCCCCCCCTCCCCACCCTGGCCGTCCAACTCGACGCCAACGGCATCGTCATCTGGATCGACGAATAACCCCGATCCCTCGTCTCCGCCATCGACCCCTGCCTGAACCACCCCGACCCCTCGGCTCCGCCACCG
>CAZXHG010000415.1:0-5054 GCA_964639985.1 uncultured Rickettsiales bacterium | reverse complement strand
CTGGCAGTTCTGTCGCGATGGAGAGAACTCGATACTTTGGTATCACAAGCGTATTGTTTGTCTGCTGAGGATTTGTCGTTCTTGGAGGAGAACGCCGGCCCTCTGGTTGCCTCGTTGCCGGCAAACTCCAATACAGAAAGCACTGGCCAAATCGAATTACTCGTCACCTTTAGTTCAAAAAAGCTAGTTGATACCGCCACGGATGTAGTAGGCGGCAAACGATACGTCTCAAAATGCGTCCAGATGGGTGACCGTCAATTGGAGTTGATCTCGCTGATTGTAGGTGTAAGCCCTACGGTCGTGGGTGAGGTGCTCGTTGATCGTGCCGGAGAGGACCAGGAAAGATGCTCACAGTCGGTTCTAAGAGTAGTGGACTATCTAATTGGTTCTTTGTTCGGTAGATGGGCGTCGGCGGCCGACCAAGACGAATCACAGTATATTGTTGCCGATATGTGTCCGTTGCCTCGGCAGCCTCGCATGCATAGTTCGATCCCGTTTGTGGAAATTGCCGATGTGCTCGTTGTGGATAATGGCCACCCCGCCGATCTACCAGGCCGTATTAGGGATCTCGTTGGAAAGGAACTCGGATGGCAAGAAGCTCCTGTGCCGATTGAGAACACCTTGTTTCGCGGGTGGGACAGTGGTTTCGCTCGGTGGGTTAGCAGGAGTTACTTCGACTTTCACTTGAAGGAGTATTCAGATAGTCGCCGAAAGGCACCCGTCTACTGGCAGCTAGCGACACCCACGGCCTCATATTCTGTATGGTGCTACTATCACCGCTTGCAGCGCGACACATTTTTCCGGATCGTAAACGACTATGTGACGCCAAAGGTCAACCATGAAGAACTAAAGCTAGAAGCTCTACGCCGGGAAACTGGCCCGACTCCCACCGCGTACCAGCGCACCGCGATCACAGCCCAGGAAAGGTCCGTCGCCGAATTGCGCGCCTTCCGTGAGGAAGTTTCCCGCGTCGCCCCACTATGGAATCCAGACCTCAATGACGGCGTCATTATCAACTTCGCCCCGCTCTGGCGGCTCGTGCCCCAGCACAGGTCTTGGCAGAAAGAGTGCAAGAAGGTCTGGGACAAGCTCTGCAAGGGCGACTTCGACTGGGCGCATCTCGCCATGCACCTGTGGCCTGAGAGGGTAGTGCCCAAGTGCCAGGCCGACCGCAGCCTGGCCATCGCCCACGGGCTTGAGGACGAATTTTGGGTCGAGGACGACAACGGTAAGTGGCAGCAGCGGGAGCCAAGCTCGGCTCGCCAGCAAGAGATCATCGACGAAAAGACCTCAAGCGCAGTCAAGGGGGCGCTAGAGGATTTGCTGTACGCTCCTGCACCAGCCACGAGGAACAGGAACACCGCTCGTCGCCGCCGACCGAGGAAAACCACACAGAGGACCCAGACCAAACCGCCACGAAAGACGCCCACGGAACAGACTCGTCAGCGTCGACCGCTGACGGAGGGAAACGCAGCGAAGGCCATCCTGGCCGTACTCGAGTCAGCCGAAGCCGGCCTGGGACGAAGCGCGATCACCCAGGCCACAGGAATCTCGACGACTGAATGGAACAGGGCCATCAAGGCCCTTGTGGCATCAGGCCAAGTGGTGAAGACCGGCAAGAAGCGGGGAACGAAGTACCACCTCCAGGGCCAGGGAGAACAGGAATGACGCACCCGTTCCACAACTACGTCGCCCAGCAAGTCGCCCGGCGCCTGAAGGACAGGAAAATCGTCTGCTTCTATGATCCGCGCGATGAATTCGTGCAGTTCATGGACGAACTGGATGTCGCCGATGGCGACACGAGGGGGTTTGTCGCTCGGTTCGGCGACCAACAGGCCGCCGTGGTCCGCTTCTCCGGTTCCTACTTCGGCGTCCGAGCCCAGGTCGAGCCGCTGGTTTGCATGGACCAGCCAGATTCGCTCGTGATCTATCTCCCGGGCGTCGAGCGGGACCGCACTGGCTCCATCCTGATGGAGTTGGAGCTAGGAGGGAGTTGCTTCGATCCCCAGTTGAAGCGCTTGGCGCGCAACGTGCTGCTCAAGCGGTTCACCGACGGCGAGATCGACAAGATGCTGGCCACCGATGGCTTGACCTACCAGGACGTGGTTGGATTTCTCGAGGGTGCGGAGGGCGGGGCGGCATCGATCCTCAAGGTCCTCTACAAGGGCCTGGATACAGTGCGTCTGATGGCGAGCTGGCTCGCAGACGAGTCGCGTGATGTGCAGGTCCAGTCCAAGGGGGCATTGGGGGAGCTGCGCGACCTGATGGAAATGAGGCTCGGGCTGAACACGGACGGAGATGTGCCCCTCGCCGAACTCCGCGCCAAGGTCGTGCGCTACGTTCTCGTCAACGAGTTCCGCGCGGATCTCGATTGTGAGGCCCCTGCTGCCCTGTCCATGATCCCCACACCGGCGACAGCTGAGCAGACGAGCCGCGTTTCTGCTGTCGCGCAGGCCATGAGGGAGCACCACGCAGACGCCTATCCCGCGCTGGCGGATCAGGTCGAATTGGAGCTGGCCCTCCCCTCGATGGGGGTGAAGCCATCCACGCTAGGCAGGATCGACACGTTCAGATTCGAGGAGCGCGCGCTGCTCGAACACTGCGGCGAGAGGATCGCCGTAGGGGGTCACGGAGACGCCCTCGAGACGGTCCGCGAACGGCACCGCAGCTTCTGGGTCGACCGCGACGTGAACCGCCAATCCCAGTGGGAAGCCTTGCGGCGCCTCGGCGAGCTGGGACTGCAGGTCGAGGTGGTCCGCAAGCGGCTTGGCAGGATTGGGAACTCCCCTGCGGATTGGGTCCGAGCCTACACGGCAGATGCTGGCTGGCACATAGTAGATCGCTGCTACCGCCAGATCGAGGCGCACGTCTCTGCCATGGCCGAAGAACCCGAGGCAGAGAAGGCGGTCGGTGTGGTCAGCCAGGACTACGAGCAGCTGCTGCGCACGATGGCCGACGGGTTCTCCACTGCACTACGAGACGCCCATTGGACGGTCGAGGACGTCCTCCACCAGACCAGGGTCTACACCGAGGCCGTCGAGGGACTGCCGGGCAAGGTCGCGTACTTCCTGGTCGACGCGATGCGCTACGAGATGGGCGCGGAGCTGGCCCAACACCTCAGTGACGCCGAGGATGTCTCCCTGCGACCTGCGGTGACTGCGCTGCCCTCCATCACTCCGGTTGGGATGGCTGCCCTGCTCCCAGGCGCATCGGCCAGCTTCTCGGTGGTGGAGAGCAAGGGAAAGCTGGCGGCTCGTATCGAGTCGGCAGACCTCGCAGGCGTCCAGGACCGTACGAAGTACTTCAAGTCCCAGCGGCCCGACTGTGCGGACATCACGCTGGGCAGCCTGCTCGGCAACACCCTCGGGAAGGCCCGGAAGTCCATCGGGAAATCGAACCTGATCGTCGTGCGATCCCAGGAAATCGACGCCTTTGGCGAGACCGGCGACGACCTGATGTACCGCCAGGCCATGTCGATGCTCGTGGGCAACCTGGCCAAGGCGATCAAGAAGCTGGCCAAGTTGGGCGTCGAGCGCTTTGTCGTCTCTGCAGACCACGGCCACCAGTTCTCCCTGCGCAAGGGGGAGGACATGCGCACCGACAACCCGGGTGGCGCCAAGCTCGAATTACACCGTCGGTGCTGGATCGGTCGGGGCGGGTCCACACCACCGGGGACGGTACGACTCCAGGCAGCCGACCTGGGCTACGCGTCGGACCTGGAGTTCGTGTTCCCCCTGGGACTCGGTGTGTTCAGAGCCGGCGGCGGGCTGCGATTCCACCACGGCGGATTCAGCTTGCAAGAACTGGTCGTTCCGGTGCTGTCGCTGCGCATGCCGATCCACGAGCCCGAGAAACCCAAGGGCATCCAGGTCGCCGTCGAGGGTTACCCGATGGAGGTGACCAACCGTATTCTCAGCATCCGCATCCACGTTGATGGCGGCCTTTTTCAGCGTGATCCCGTACCCCTCAGGCCCGTGTTGGTCTCCGGTGGCGAGCAGGTCGGTCACGTGGGCATGGCCCACGATGCAGCACACGACCGCACCACAGGCTGCGTCTCGGTCCAGCCCAGGATCGAAGCCAGCGTGGGAATGATGCTGACCAACGACAACTGTGATTCCCTGCGCATCGTGATCCAGGATCCGTCCACCGATGCGATCCTGTTCGAGACTGACGACCTACCCGTGAAATTGGGGATCTGACCCATGAACGACCTACCGATACCGCCCGCCGACGCCCTGGACGACAAGGCCAACCGTGTCTTTGCCGGCAAGGTCGTGCGCAAGGACCTGGTGCGAAAGATCAAGGTCGGTGCCAACGTGCCGGTCTTCGTCCTGGAGTACCTGCTCGGCAAGTACTGCGCCTCGTCCGACCCGATGGCGATCCAGATGGGCATGGACGTGGTCAACGACACGCTGGCCAACAACTACATCCGGCCCGATGAGTCGAACAAGGCTCAGAGCCTGGTCAAGGAGAAGACGCGCCACACCTTCATCGACAAGGTGAAGGTCAAGCTCACCAACTCGGACTACTGGGCCGAACTGGCCAACTTCGGCAAGAACCACGTGCACATCCAGGACCAGTACGTCCGTCGCTTCGACCGTCTGCTCACCGGCGGTATCTGGGCCATGGTCGAGATGCGGTACGAGTACGACGAGGAGGGCGGGGGCAAGTGGCCGTTCTGGATCGAGAAGCTGACGCCGATCCAGCTCGCTTCGTTCGATCTCGAGCAGTACCGCGAGACCCGCAAGGAGTTCACCACCGACGAGTGGCTGGACTTCATGTTGCGCAGCATGGGCTACGAGCCCACGGAGATGGAGCGTCGGCTCAAGCTGATGTTCCTGACGCGGCTGATTCCGCTGTGTGAACAGAACTACAACCTTGTTGAACTAGGTCCACGTGGTACGGGCAAGAGCTACGCTGTCCAGGAGATCTCCCCCTACGCCGCCTTGCTCACCGGTCCGACCACCGTCGCCAACCTCTTCGGCCACATGAGCGGTCGTCACTAGGGCATGGTCCAGATCTGTGATGTTGTGGCGTTCGACGAGGTCGCGGAC
>CAZXHG010000414.1:0-5084 GCA_964639985.1 uncultured Rickettsiales bacterium | reverse complement strand
GCAGAATCCGACCCGCCAGGTCATCGTCGATCAGACGCGTGCCCTCGGGGAAGTGTTGCTCGATGGCAACAACCACCGCCGGGCCTGATCCCGTTTCCGCTGCTTTCTTCGCCATCTGGACACCTCGTTGAAGAGCTCGGTCCCACCTGGTCGAAGGCACCCCTCTTCGGGCAGTTTATCACGCCCGCCTTCGTCCTGAAGTTGGCCGGACAAGCGCCAGCCGAATCCCAGGTCAGCTTGCCTCACGACACGATGCCCCGTGTGTCCCGACGCGGACGCCGACCGCGAAAAACCTCCATGATCACGCCACCTTGCTCGTGAAGACCCCGTAGCGTATTGGGGACCGATCAAATCCCTACACTTGTAGTTGACATTTGAGGCAGCTCTCCATGCCACCCCCGCAGGGCCAGAAGAGGCTGAATCGGTCGAATCCGAGTCGAGTTGGAGGCTCAGTTCAGGGCCGCGCTCGGCGGATAGCCAAGCACGGTGAGCCAGTCTTCGACGCGTTCCCCGGTCAACTGCTCG
This sequence comes from uncultured Rickettsiales bacterium, assembly GCA_964639985.1. Classification (GTDB taxonomy): domain Bacteria; phylum Myxococcota_A; class UBA796; order UBA9615; family CAYRNR01; genus CAZXHG01. Next base: position 4,559 of record CAZXHG010000414.1, on the reverse strand, counting down.
TGTGCGCTGGTGCCCTTGTGGCGACCCCATCGTCTGGTCCGCACCGGCGCCTCGGTGTTGCCTCCCACCAATCTCACGGTGTCGGCCTCCACGAAATGCCCTGATTTCGGGGCTCCATCACGCGGCTCGCATGCTTGCTGTGTACGCTTCGCAGCCGGGGTCGCCCCGCGACCACGCAACACTCGCTTCCGGCTGGCGGGTCAACCTTTGCCGGGTGGGACTTGTACCCACGGGGTCCCGAAGAAGGTTTCCGCCATTCCCTAGGTCATGGCGTCCTCCTTCCCCAAGCTTTGCCTGGCGCACGAGATTTCCGGGCTAGCTGAGGTCCGAGTTGAACATCCGCGGCACCGACACGATCCCGGGCCTGAGATCGTCGCGGTCCACGGCCTCACGGTAGAAATCAACGCCGTCGTCTTCGGGTACTCCGTAGACTCGGCCGGGGACGGCATGTTCGACGACACCGAAGCGTCCCTCGGGTCCTCTCCCTTCGGCCCGGACACAGACGGCGACGACGTGATCGACGGCATGGACCCGTTGCCCCTGGACGCTGGTGTGGGCTCGGCCTGGCTGGCCGGCGTGACCGGGGGCCTGGCTGTCGCGCTCGAGGACCTCGACCCCTGTTTGGTGAACGCACCCAACGACAACGCCGCCGCCGGGCAACTCGGCTCCCTGGCCACCCGCGCGATGAACGCGGCCGAGTCCTTCGAGGCCGGGCGGAGCACATCGGCGACCACCCACCTCGAGAACATCCTCGACGCCGTGGACACCGGGTCCGACCAGACCTGGTTGCCCCCCTCGGACGAGGCCGACGAGCTGGCCCTGGTGATCCTGGGGCTGCTGGAGCTGGCCGAGTTCGAGTAGCGTCTCCCTGCCTTCCTCGCTCACTCCCGCTCGAGTAGCTCCCGCGCTTGGTCGGCATGGGGGTGGGCCTCGGCCTCGGCAAAGGTGTCGTGGTCGGCCCGGAGGTCGCGGCGAGCGGAGGACGCCGGGGGGACCAACTGGGGAACGGGATGATCGTGTTCGATCCGGCCATCGACTGGGCCTGCGATGGCCATCTGGAGCCATGGATGCCTGGAGTCGGCGGCGTGCGAGTATCAGATCCCAGCAGGTGGGGATCCGGGAAGGACAGGCCGATCCGGTTGACAGCGGGTAGGGCCGCGAATACCTTCTTCGTCTTCTCTCAGGAAGATGAGCTATGGAGGAAAAGGAAATCCTGGTCCTGAGTGCGTATTCCGATGATGGTGATCACCGATTCCGATCCATCGTGATCACCGATTCCGAAGCATCGTGAACGCCCAATCCGATTGATGGTGGACACCTCTCGGAGCGAAGCGACGCTGGTTGTTTCCTGATGCCAGTTTTCCCTCTCTGGATCAATCCTCCATCTATCCGTCGTAGTTGTCGTTCTGTGGGTCGTGTGGGCAACTCGACGTGAGTTGTCCACGCCCTTGTGGAGCTTGTTGACGGGCGCGATGTGGTCGCAGTGGTGCTCCTGGTACTCCAGCGAGGCGAGCACGCCCCGGGATCTCGATCCCGCCGGCCCGTCCACAAATCCACATGGGCTTCACGATCCACAGATTCCTGTCTCAGTCCTCGCTGTCGCGGCGCATGCCGCGGGTCTTCCTGATGGACTCGCCGTCCAGCTCGAGCTTGTGCGCGTTGTGCACAAGGCGGTCCAGCAGGGCATCGGCGATCGTCGGGTCACCGACGTTGTCGTGCCACAGCTTGACCGGCAGCTGGCTGGCCAGGACGGTGGAGCGCCGGCCGTGGCGGTCCTCCAGGATCTCCAGCATGTCCCGTCGTTCGCGATCCGCGAGCGGGGCCAGGCCCCAGTCGTCGATGAGCAGCAGCTGGGTCCGGGCGAGCTTGGCGAGTTCCTTGCCGTAGGTCCCCTCGCCGCGGGCCATGTGGAGTTCGTGCATCAGGCGCGGGATGCGCTTGTACACCACCGAGTAGCCTTGCCGGCACGCCTGGTGCGCGAGGGCGCAAGCGAGCCAGGTCTTCCCGATCCCGGTGGGGCCGGTGATCACCAGGTTCTCGTGGTGCTCGATCCACCGGCCGGTGACGAGACGGTCGACCTTCGAGCGATCCAGATTCCGCGGATGGCGGTAGTCGATGTCCTCGACGCAGGCCGTTTCGCGGAGCTTGGCAAGGCTCAGTCGCCGTTTCAGTCGACGATCCTGGCGCTCGGTCCACTCGCGATCCACCATCAGGCCGAAGCGGTCGGCAAAGGACAGCTGGTCGCCGCTGTGGTCGCCGTCGAGGTACTCCTGGAAGCCCATGGCGAGGCTGTACATCTTCATTTCCATGAGCTGGCGGTGGGTCTGTTCGTGCAGCATGTGTTCCTCCGGGTCAGTTGTAGTAGTCCGGGCCGCGCACGTTGACGTGGTCCACGGGTAGTTCGAGTTGGGGTTCGGCATCGGCCGGATCCGGCAGTCGATCCATGCCGGTCCTGAGGATCGACTTGACGGCTCTGTAGGAGATCGAGCCGATCGCCATGGCTCGGCCGCAGGCCGCTTCCAGGCGCTCGGTGGTGTACGTCTTCTCCAGACGGAGGATGCCCAGGCTGGCGCGATACCCCTGCTCGGGATGGGGCTTGGACTCGATGAGCGTCTGGATCAGCAGCGCCGTCCCAGGACCAGTCTTCTCGGCCCACCGGATGATCCGCGAGGGAGTCCACTCCAGGTGCTTCTGGTGGGCCCTGGGCATGTGCTCCACGACGGTGGTGTACCCACCCACGATGTGGCTACGCCGGTGCGCGGCGACCCGCCGGCCCTTGAAGCAGATCTCGACGGTGGTGGAGGTCCGCCGGGCATCCACGCGCTTGTGGATCAGCGAGTACGGGACGCTGTAGTAGTGCCGTTCGATCTCGACGTGGTAGTCGATATTGACCTTGGGCCGGGACCACTCGGATATCTCGTAGCGGGTCGACGGCAGCGGCTTCAGCGCTGGCCGGTCCAGGGTCTCGAAGAGCTCACGGCGGGTCGTGTCCAGCTTCTGAAAGCGACGGTCGTTGAGGTCTTCGAGCTTGTCGGCGATGGCGCGGTTGGCCTGCTCCAGGCTGAAGAAGGTGTGGTTGCGCAGCGCCGCGAGGATCCAGCGCTGGGCGATCAGTACGCCGCCCTCCACCTTGGCCTTGTCCTTGGGCTTGCGCTTGCGCGCCGGGATCACGGCGGTGTCGTAGTGCCGGGCCATCTCCTCGTAGGTCGGATTGAGATCCGGCTCGTAGTTGCAGGCGCGGGTCACGGCCGTCCGCGTGTTGTCCGGGACCGTGATCTCGGTCACCCCGCCGAAGTACTCGAAAGCGTGGATGTGGGCGTCGATCCAGCAGGGGAGATCCTGGGACTCCGTGACCTCGGCGTAGGTGTAGCTGCTGGCCCCGAGGACTGCGAGGAAGAGCTGGGCCTCTCGGACCTCGCCGGTGTGCCGATCGACGATCTCGATCCCGTCGCCAGAATAGTCGACGAAGACCTTCTCGCCAGCCACGTGCTGCTGGCGCATGACCACATCGAGCTTGCTCCGGTAGTCCCGATACAGGTTGCAGTACTGGCTGTACTCGTACCCGTCGGCCGGGTGATCGCGCTTGTATTCCTCCCACAGCAGGCGCAGCGTCACGTGCTTGCGCCGTAGCTCCCGGTGGATCGTCGACCAGTCCGGTGTGAACCGGGCCTGGGTGGAGTGCGGGGTCGGCGGGTACAGCAGGGCCTCGAGCGCCCCGTCATCCAGGTCCTCGGCCAGCGGCCACGACAGGCCCGCCAGCTCCGCCCGGCTGAGGCAGTTGCTGATCGTCCCCGGCGCCGCCGACACGCTCCGCGCCACCTGGCGAACGCTCAGACCCCGGTCCCACCGCAGTCGAAGTATCTCTCGTATCTTCCGCATGGACAGCCTCTTCGCGGGCACCGTGTCCTCCTTTCCCTCTCGGGTCGGGAGGAGGCGTAGCACCCCCGGCTATCCAGCGTCGCTGTCGCTCTCCGCGGCCTCCCCGGACATCCCGTCCGAGGTGTTCAACATCCGTCGGATTCGGTGTTCACCTTCGTCGGATTCGGTGTTCACCTTCGCTCGGATTCGGTGTTCACCTTCGCTCGGATTCGGTGTTCACCTTCGCTCGGATTCGGTGTTCACCATGCGTCGGATTACGCACCTGAGCACCAATGCTGCTGGTGGAAGCAGGCGTGCCGATGTCTCCGACCTCGTCCGTGGATTCAGGGAACTCATATCCAGCCTTGAGCCTGACCTTGTCCTCTTCCAGGAAGCGGCGAGAGAAATCGATCTCGCTGGAGTTGGCGCTGGGCAGTGCGCAGGTGCCCGGCTGCGCGACCTGAGCGGGCGAGGGACGGGTAGCCGAGACATGCTCGGTGAAATCGCAGCGAGGCTCGGCGACTACAGGTTCTTTTTCGCCCCGACCATCCAATCCAATCGCGACTCTCATCCTGGCAAGTGGGAACGCATGTGTGTACCTGAGAATCATGTCCGTGCCCAGGGAGTTGCGATTGGAGTGAAGCGCGAGTCCAGACCTCCTGACATGGGGGGCCGTTTCCCCTGTAACGACGGGGGATTCG
>CAZXHG010000413.1:0-5114 GCA_964639985.1 uncultured Rickettsiales bacterium | reverse complement strand
GTGGTGGCCTGGTGCACCGGCACCTGCGCCTCGGCGTTCAAGACCGAGATCCAGTTCGGCCACGCCGGCGCCCGCGCCGACGCCGCCGCCGAGACGGCCCCGGCCAAGAACGCCGCGCTGAAGGAGGCCGGCGCCTACGTGCCCGAGTCCTTCAACGACTTCGGCCACCTGATCAACCAGGTCTACACCAAGATGCGGAACGAGGGCGCGATCGGCGAGGAGCCGACCATCGAGCCCCTCGAGCTGCCCATGGACTTCTCGGTGGCGCTGGCCAAGGGCCTCGTCCGGCGTCCGGCCAGCTACATCGGCACCATCTCCGACGACCGCGGCGAGGAGATCATGTTCGGCGGCAAGGCGCTGTCGAAGATCCTCGAGCCCGAGAACGCCAGCTTGGGCGACGTGATCGGACTGCTGTGGTTCAAGCAGGAGCTGCCCACCTGGGCGTCCCGCTTCCTGGAGCTGGTCGTGATGATCGCCGCCGACCACGGCCCCGCCGTGTCCGCGGCCCACAACGCGATCGTGACCGCGCGCGCCGGCAAGGACGTCATCTCCTGCCTGTGCGCCGGCCTGCTGCCCATCGGCCCCCGCTTCGGCGGCGCCGTGGACGGCGCGGCCCAGACCTTCTATCCCGGCTATCGCAAGGGCCTCGACGCCCTGCAGCTGATCAAGTCGGAGAAGGCCGCGGGTCGCAACATCCAGGGCATCGGTCACAAGATCAAGAGCGTGGACAACCCCGACATCCGCGTGACCGAGCTGGTCAAGTACGCGCGGAACAACTTCCCCAACACCGACCTGCTGGACTACGCGTTCACGGTGCAGGACCTGACCACGCAGAAGAAGGGCAACCTGATCCTCAACGTGGACGGCGCCATCGGCGTGCTGTGCGTCGACATGATGCGCAACATCGGCACCTACACCGACGACGAGGTCCAGGAGTTCGTCGACATCGGCGTGCTCAACGGCCTGTTCGCCCTGGCGCGGACCATCGGCATCGTCGGCCACGTGATCGACCAGAAGCTGCACAAGCAGCCCCTGTATCGTCACCCGTGGGACGACATCACGTTCGGCACGGACATGGACTGAGCCGACTATCCCCCTGCTCTCGTACCCCTCCCCGGCCGAGGCCGGGGAGGGGTCGGGCTGGAGTTCCCCCTTCGTTCATGAGCGACGAGGTCGACCAGGCCGGTCCCGCTCCCTCCTGGGAACAGATCCTCGAGGACCGCACGACCACGCCCGAAGAGGCCTTCGCCTCCCTGCGCCGCGGCAGCCGCATCTTCGTGGGCTCTGGCAGCGGCGAGCCGACCCAGCTGATCGACCAGCTGACACGGACCGCGCGACCCCTGTCCGACATCGAGATCTTCCACCTGCTGCCGCTTCGGCGGCGTGGGTTCTCCCACCCCTCGTTGCGCCGCAAGGTGCGCAAGAACGTGTTCTCGGTGCAGCCGCGCCACCGCGAGGCCGTGCGCAGCCTGCGCGCGGACTACACGCCGGCGCTGACGTCCGAGATACCCTGGTTGTTCCAGAGCCGCCGCATCCCGCTGGACCTGGCCCTGATCAAGGTCAGCCCGCCCAACGTGCACGGCTACTGCAGCTTCGGCGTGTCCGTGGACGTGACCAAGACCGCTGCAGAGGCAGCGCGCCGGGTGGTGGCGGAGATCAACCCCCACATGCCCCGCACCCTGGGCGAGACCCTGATCCACGTCAGCGAGATCGACGCGTTCGTGCACTCGGACGACCCGCTGATCGAGCTGCCCTGGGAGGAGGTCGACGAGATCGCCAGCGAGATCGCGCGGCTGTGCGCCAAGCTGATCGACGACGGGTCGACCCTGGCGCTCAACAGCGGCACCATCTCCTCGGCCCTGTGCTCGGCCCTGCGCCACCACAGGGACCTGGGCATCCACACCGAGACGGTCACCGACTGCGTGATCGACCTGATCGAGCGCGGCATCGTCACCAACACGCGCAAGTCGATCAACCGGCGCCGCTGCGTGACCAGTTCCTGCGTGGGCAGCGAGCGAGTCTATCGCTTCGTCAACGACAACCCGCTGTTCTACTTCCGGCCCACCGCCTACGTGAACGACCCGGCCATCATCGCGCAGCACGATCGCATGGTGTCGATCGCGCCGGCGCGCATGGTCGATCTGACCGGCCAGGCCAGCATCGAGACGCTGGTGCCCTACCTGCGTGCTGGCCTGACCGGTCCGACCGACTTCGTACGCGGAGCAGCGCGCTCCGACGGGGGCAAGTCGATCATCGTGCTGCCCTCCACCGACGAGCTTGGCCGATCACGAATCACGTCGCGACTCGACGTGCGATGGGGCACAGTGGCGACCGCCAGCGACGTGCACTACGTGATCACCGAGTACGGCATCGCCCACTTGCGGGGCCGCTCCGTGCGCGAGCGGGCCGTGGCCCTGATCCAGCTCGCCGCGCCGCAACACCGCAGGGAGCTGTACGAGTCCGCGCTCGGGGCCGGGCTGATCTACCCCGACCAGATCGCGCCGCTGGACCAGGGCGACCGCTACCCCGAGCAGTACGAGACCAACGTCACCTTCCCCTCGGGGCTGGAGGTGTTCTTCCGGCCGGCCAAGCCCACGGACGAGCGGCGGGTGCAGAACTTCTTCTACCGCCACAGCCGCCGCACCGTGTACTACCGCTTCCACGGGCACCTCGAACAGCTCGCGCGCAAGGACCTGCAGGAGTTCGTCAACATCGACTACCGCGAGGCCATGACCATCGTCGGCATGGTCCGGCCGGCCCGCGGTGGCAAGCGCATCATGGCCCTGGGCCAGTTCTTCCTGCACCGCGCCAGCAACCTCGCCGAGGTGGCGTTCATCGTCAGCGACGACTACCAGAACCAGGGCATCGGTACCTGGCTGCTGCTGTACATGGCGAAGATCGCCCAGGAGCAGGGCGTGAGCGGCTTCTTCGCCGAGGTGCTGCTGCAGAACCAGCAGATGCTGCGCGTGTTCCACAAGTCGGGCTTCTCGTTCACGTCGGAGCGGGAGGACGACGTCAACCGCATCACCATGCATTTTGCAGACGGGGGGCCGTCGCTCGACGACGCCGTGAAGATCGATCCCCCCGAAGACGAAAACCGAGAAACCGAGAATCCGGAATCCATCGAAATCGAACCCGAGAAAGGACAAGACTGATGGTCGAGGCTGCCACCAAGCCCAAGAAGAAGAAGAAACGCCAGGGCACGGTCTACATCGAGGTCGACCGCTGCAAGGGCTGCGCGTTCTGCGTCGAGTTCTGCCCGACGAAGGCGCTGGCCATGGCGGACGAGTTCAATGCCAAGGGGTATCACCCCCCGATGCTGTCCAACCCCGAGGCGTGCAACGGCTGCGACCTGTGCGGCCTGTACTGCCCCGACTTCGCCATCTTCGGCGTCCGCGTCGACCTGTAGGAGGACAGATACATGCCTGTTGAAGTCACCACCGCAGATCCGGCCGGCGTCCTGACCGGCTCCCACTACCTCGACGGCGACCACGCGGCCTGCGAAGGCGCGCTCGCTGCCGGCTGCCGCTTCGTCGCCGGCTACCCGATCACGCCCTCCACCGAGGTCGTCGAGCGGTTCTCCGGCCGTATCGCCAAGATCAAGGACGGCTGCTTCATCCAGATGGAGGACGAGATCGCCTCGTCCATCGCCATCCTCGGCGGCGTGTTCGCCGGCAAGAAGTCCATGACCGTGACCAGCGGCCCCGGCTTCTCGCTGATGATGGAGCACGTCGGCCTCGCGGCCATCCTCGAGGCGCCCTGCGTGTTCGTCAACGTGCAGCGCACCGGCCCCTCCACCGGCCTGCCGACGCAGACCGGCCAGGCCGACATGATGCAGGCCCGGTTCGGCTCCCACGGGGACTACCGGGGGATCTCCATCTCCCCGAGCTCGCCCCAGGAGTGCTTCGACTTCGCCGTCAAGGCCTTCAACCTGTCCGAGAAGTACCGCTGCCCCGTCTTCCTGATGATGGACGAGTGCGTCGGTCACATGCTCGAGCGCGTCGACATTCCCCGCGCCAACGAGATCGAGGTCTGGAACCGGCAGTACACCGACAGCAAGCCGGGCGAGTACTGGCCCTACGAGGTGCCCGAGGGCGAGATCGTGCCCCCGTTCGCCAAGGCAGGCGACGGCTACCGCTACCACGTCACGGGCCTGACCCACGACAAGCGCGGCTACCCGGTCATGACCTACCCGGTGCACGACCAGATGCAGAAGCACCTCATCGGCAAGATCGACGACAACGTCGAGGACATCATCGACTTCGACGAGGACCAGATCGACGGCGCCGACGTCGTGGTCATCTCCTACGGCATCACCTCCCGCGTGTCGGTCAAGGCCATCAACGACGCGCGCGCCAACGGCATGAAGGTCGGTCACCTGCGGCTCAAGGTCGTGTGGCCCTTCCCCGAGCGTCGGCTCCAGGAGATCGCGCCCGGCATCAAGAAGTTCGTGTTCCCCGAGCTGAACCTGGGCCAGGTGACCCTCGAGGCCGAGCGCCTCGTGGGCATCGACAAGGTCGTCCGGGTCTCGCACCCCGGCGGCACGGTGCACGAGCCCCAGGTCATCCTGGCCGCGATCGAGGAGGCAGGACGATGACGGAATTCAAGCACGATCCCTACACCAAGGACCGCCCGGACAACCCGGTCGAGCCCCTGCTGCGCATGGACCGCATGCCCTCCATCTGGTGCTCGGGCTGCGGCATCGGCACCACGGTGAACTGCTTCGCCCGTGCCATCGACAAGACCGGCTACGACCTCGACGACATGGCCATCGTGTCGGGCATCGGCTGCACCGGCCGCGTGGCCGGCTACGCCAAGGTGGACTCGTACCACACGACCCACGGTCGCGGCATCGCCTTCGCCACCGGGCTGAAGATGGCCAACCCCAAGCTCAACGTGGTCGTGTACTCCGGTGACGGTGACCTGTCCGCCATCGGCGGCAACCACCTGATCCACGCGGCGCGGCGCAACCTCGACATCACGGTCATCTGCGTCAACAACTTCATCTACGGCATGACCGGCGGCCAGGTGGCGCCGACCACGCCCAGCGGCACGGTCGCCTCGACCATGCCGTTCGGCAACTACGACCCCACCTTCAACCTGCCCAAGCTGGT
>CAZXHG010000412.1:0-5190 GCA_964639985.1 uncultured Rickettsiales bacterium | reverse complement strand
CGCAGCTGTTCTGGTTCAAGAAGGCCCGCACCAACATCTGGATCATGTGGGTGGTCGCCATCATCGTGAACGTGGGCATGTGGTTCGAGCGCTACGTGATCATCGTGACGTCCCTGTCCCGCGACTTCCTGCCCAGCTCCTGGGACTACTACATGCCCACCTGGGTCGACCTGCTGACCCTGCTGGGCAGCTTCGGGCTGTTCTTCACCCTGTTCCTGCTGTTCGTACGGTTCATGCCCATGGTCGCGATGGCCGAGGTCAAGAGCGTGATGCCCGCATCCGTGGCCGGCGAGGGCCACCACCGGCCCCTGGGTGACTACTGGGGCGACGCGCCGCAGCAGCACGACGAGGACGAGGCCTGGGTGCCCGCAGGGGCCGGCGCACGGGGAAGGAGGCAGCCATGACCTGGGGCCTGCTGGTCGAGTTCGACGACCCGCGCACGCTGATCGCGGCCGCCGAGAAGGTGCGCGACGCGGGCTACCGCCGCTGGGACACGCACACGCCGTTCCCGGTGCACGGCCTCAACGACGCCATGGGGCTGAAGCTGACGAAGCTGCCGCTGCTGACCCTGGCCGGAGGCTTGACCGGGGTCACCGGCGCGTTCGTGATGCAGTGGTGGATGAACGCCGAGAACTACCCGCTCATCATCAGCGGCAAGCCGCTGTTCTCCATCCCGGCCAGCATCCCGGTCGCGTTCGAGGCCACCATCCTGCTGGCCGCGATCGCCACCTTCGTCGGCATGCTGGCGTTCAACAACCTGCCCATGCACCACCATCCGCTGCTGGTGAAGGAGCGGTTCAAGCGGGCCACCTCGGACCGGTTCTTCCTGTCGGTCGAGGCCGCCGATCCCCGCTTCGACCTCGACGAGACCCGCGCCCTGCTCGAGGGCCTCGGCGGGCTCCACGTCGAGCTGGTGGAGGAGGACTGAGCCATGGCACAGCTGCCCAAGTGGATCGTGTGGGCCGTGCCGGCCCTGATCCTGCTGTCCTGGGTCCCCTTCGCCCTGGTGGGCAAGGCCCGGGCCACGAAGTCGCCACGGCCGCCCGTGCACTTCGTGCCCGACATGGACGACCAGCCGCGGTTCGACACCCAGGAGCAGAACCTGCTGTTCGCCGACACCCGCGCCATGCGGCCCGCGGTGGAAGGCACGGTCGCCCGCGGTGACCTGCTGCCCACCGATCCCGTGGGCACGGGCCGCGCGCACGGCGAGTTCCTGACCGGCTTCCCCGTGGAGGTGGACGGCGCGCTGATGGCCCGCGGCGAGGAACGCTACGAGGTCTACTGCAGCCACTGCCACGGCCTGGACGGGTCGGGCCAGGGCATCGTCAACCAGCGCGCGCTGGACCTGGAGGAGGGCACCTGGACTCCGCCCACCGACCTGCGCACCGACCTGATCCGGGAGCGGCCCGTGGGCCACCTGTTCAACACCATCACCCACGGGATCCGCAACATGCCGGGTCACGGCCGCCAGCTGCCCGAGGAGGACCGCTGGGCCATCGTGGCCTACCTGCGGGCCCTGCAGCTGGCCCAGGGCGCCCCGCTCGAGGCGGTCCCGGACGAGGAGAGGGAGGCGCTACGATGAGCCACGGTCACACCGTCGACCTCACCCGGGACCGGCTGCAGCTGGGCAGCCTCGCCACCCCGGTGATCGCCACCGGCGCCATCATGGGCGTGGCCGGCCTGCTCGTCAGCGGCCTGCTGGCCTTCCTCGCCGAGGACGGCTGGGGGCGCGTGCTGCACTCCTACCTGGTCGCCTTCTGCTTCTTCCTCAGCATCTCGCTGGGTGCGCTGGTGTTCGTGGCCCTGCAGCACCTGACCCACGCGGGCTGGTCCGTGGTGGTGCGGCGCATCGCCGAGGCCATCGCCCTGAACGTGGTGCTGCTGGCCGTGCTGGCCATCCCGCTGCTGGCGGGCATGGGTTCGCTGTACCCCTGGACCGACCCCGAGGTGATCGCGCACAGCCCGCTGGTGGCCAACAAGACCGGGTTCCTCAACCCGACGTTCTTCACCATCCGCATCGTCGGGTACTTCCTGGTCTGGATCGCGCTGGCCGTGTCGTTCCACCGCGCGTCCGTGCGCCAGGACACCACCGGGGACGTGAACCTGACCCACCGCATGCAGCTGCTCAGCGGACCGGCCGTGGTGCTGTTCGCGCTGACCTGCGCGCTCGCCGGCTTCGACCTGCTGATGTCCCTGGAGCCGGAGTGGTTCTCCACCATCTTCGGGGTGTACTTCTTCGCGGGCGGCTTCGTGGCGTTCTTCGCGGTGATGCCCATCGTGATCACGCTGCTGCAGGCCTCGGGGCGCATGGTGCTGGCGGTCACGGCCGAGCACTTCCACGACCTGGGCAAGCTGCTGTTCGGGTTCATCGTGTTCTGGGCCTACATCGGCTTCTCCCAGTTCATGCTGTACTGGTACGCCAACCTCCCGGAAGAGACACACTGGTACATGATGCGACACCGTGACGGGTGGACGCTGCCCGTGCTGTTGCTGGTGGCGGGCCACTTCGTGCTGCCCTTCTTCGGGCTGATGTCCCGCTGGGTGAAGCGCAACCGCATCCTGCTGTCCGGGGCCGCGGTGTGGATGCTGCTGATGCACTGGCTGGACCTGTACTGGCTGGTGATGCCCAGCGTGGACTCGCTGCGCGTGCCACTGCACCTGGCCGACCTGACGACCATGGTGGGCCTCGGCGGGCTGTTCGTGGCCGCCACCGCGGTCCACCTGCGGGGCCGCTCGCTGGTGCCGGTCAAGGACCCGCGGATCGAAGAGTCCCTGGCCTTCGAGAACGTGTGAGGAGACGATCGTGAGCACCTCGCAAGACCCGAAAGCGCTGTCGATCATCTTCGTGGGCCTGGTGGGCGCCGTGGGCGTCTTCCTGGTCGTGATCCTGCTGCAGATCGTGTTCTTCCGCATGCAGGAGATGGAGACCGCGAAGAAGGTGGTCTCGATGGCGCCCGAGGAGCTGGCCACGATGCGCGCGCAGCAGCAGGCCAACCTCAACGGCTACGGCTGGGTGGACGAGAGCGCAGGCGTGGTGCGCATCCCCATCGAGCGGGCCATGGAGCTGACGGTGCAGGACATCAACCACGAACCGGAACCGGTCGTGGTCGAGCCGCTCCCCGTGCACGCGGAGGAGGACCATTGATCGCCCGCCTGCCGTCCCTGGTGGCCGTGACCGCCCTGTGCCTCCCCCTCCCCTCCCGGGCCCTGCAACAGGCCGACGAGCCCGTGGAGGAGCTCGAGGGCGTGGAGGTGATCGAGCACCCCGGCGCCGAGGTCCCGCTGGAGCTGACGTTCCGCGACGAGCGCGGCAGGACCGTGGCCCTGGCCGACTTCTTCGACGGCGAGCGGCCCGTGCTCCTGACGCTCAACTACTACTCCTGCCCGATGCTGTGCACGCTGCAGCTCAACGGCCTGGTCGCGGGCCTGAAGAACATGCCGTGGACCCCGGGCCAGGAGTTCGAGATGGTCACGGTGTCGATCAACCCCACGGAGACCCCTCGCCTGGCCACGCTCAAGAAGCAGGCCTACATCGGCGAGTACGACCGCCCGGCCGCGGCCGAGGGCTGGCACTTCCTGGTGGGCGACAAGGCGAACATCGACGCCCTGGCCGAGCCCCTGGGCTACGGCTACCGCCACGACCCGGAGACCAACCAGTACGCGCACGCGGCCGTGACCTACGTGGTCACGCCCGACGGCCGCATCTCCCGGTACCTGTACGGCATCCTGTACGACCCGCAGACCCTGCGGCTGTCGCTGGTGGAGGCCGCCGACGGCGAGATCGGCACGTCCATGGACCAGATCCTGCTGGCCTGCTTCCACTTCGACCCGGACGCGGGCAAGTACAGTCTGGCCGCGTTCAACGTGATGCGGTCGGCCAGCGTGCTGGTGATGCTGGTGCTCGGCGTGTCGCTGGGAGGGTACTGGATGCGCGAACGCCGACGCCGGCCGGACGCCGAGGGAGGTGACCCGCCGTGAACCTCGCCGCGCTGATGCCCCTGGCCCAGGAGATGGGCTCGTTCTGGATGCCGCCGAAGAGCTCGACCGTGGCGCCCGCCGTGGACGCGGTGTTCACCCTGATCTTCTGGATCGCGGCAGTGTTCTTCGTGGGCATCGTCGGCGCCATGGTGGTGTTCCTGGTGCGCTATCGACGACGCCCGGGACACGAGGCCCAGGAGACCGCCTCGCACAACACCGCCCTGGAGCTCACCTGGAGCATCATCCCGCTGATCCTGGTGGTCGTGATCTTCTACGTGGGGTTCAAGGTCTACCTGGACATGGCCACGCCGCCGGCCAACGCCTACGAGATCCAGGTGCACGCCCAGAAGTGGTCGTGGTCGTTCACCTATCCCAACGGGTACGTGGACGCGGACCTGCACGTGCCGCTCGACCGTCCGGTCAAGCTGGTGATGCAGGCCGACGACGTGCTGCACTCGTTCTACGTGCCCGCCTTCCGCGTGAAGATGGACGTCGTACCGGGCCGCTACACGACCACCTGGTTCCAGGCGACGGAGCCGGGGGAGTACGTGATCTTCTGTACCGAGTACTGCGGCACCGGCCACTCGGACATGCTGGCCTCGGTGGTGGTGCACGAGCCGGGCGGGTTCGACGTCTGGCTGGAGGCCGCGGCCAACTTCCTGGAGACCCTTCCTCCGGACGAGGCGGGCGAGAAGCTGTACGTGGCCCGCGGCTGCCCGCAGTGCCACTCGGTGGACGGGTCCGCCGGCATCGGCCCCACCTTCCAGGGGCTGTGGGGCTCGACCCACGCCCTGGCCGACGGCTCGTCGGTCACGGTCGAGGAGAACTACGTGCGCGAGTCGATCCTGGATCCCCAGGCCCAGGTGTCGGCCGGCTACGAGCCGGTGATGCCCACCTATCAGGGCAGGCTGAAGGACGAGGAGATCACGGCGATCATCGCTTACATGAAGAAGCTGCAGGGGCAGTAGGGGGCCTGTCGTGGGTACCGACAACTACCTGAACCACACGCGCGGAATCCGTTCCTGGCTCTTCACCCTGGACCACAAGCGGGTCGGGGTGATGTACCTGGGCTCGATCACGTTCGCGTTCTTCCTCGGCGGGGTGTTCGCCCTGCTGGTGCGCACCGAGTTGCTGACCGCCAGGGAGACCATCGTCGAGGCGGACACCTACAACCACCTGTTCACGTTGCACGGCGCGGTGATGATCTTCCTG
>CAZXHG010000411.1:0-5374 GCA_964639985.1 uncultured Rickettsiales bacterium | reverse complement strand
CTCCGGGCTGCGCGCATTCGAACTGTGCGCGCAGCCCGAAACGACCCATCCTGGTCGTTCTTGAACGCCGTGTAGGTGTAGGTGGCATCGACGAGACCCACATCAGCGCTGGTGACCCCGTCAGGGAGGGCGTAGTAGCAGACGTCCATGCACCGCACGCACACGTCCACATCGCTGTCCGCTCGGACGTTGGTGCCGTTCCTGTAGGACCCCTGCGCGAACACCTCGATGTTCCTCGTGGCGAACTCGACGTAGCTCCGGATGGCGTTGCGGACAACGGACTCGGCATTGGAGCACCGCTCATCCTCGGTGGCCGTGGGCGGCTTGCTCCACGCTCGAAAGTCGCTCTCCCAGTCGCGTGTCATGATCTCGTAGGCCCTCCTCAGCTCATCCCCATCGCCATAATCGCAGCCTTGGTCGGGGAGTCGTAGAACTGCCACTGGATGGCCGTCAGGATGGCGTCTGGCACCTCGGCGAGGTCCCGTTTGTTCTCGCTCGGGATGAGGATGCGCTTGGCGCCGGACTCGACGGCGAGCTGCATCCGTTCGGGGAGCGAGCTCGCCTTGAGGAGCATGCCCTGGACGCTCATTTCGCCGAGGACGACGGTCTGGTCCTGGACGGGTTTTTCAAGGATGGATGAGACCATGCACACGAAGAAGGCCACGGCCGTCTCCGCGCCCTCCTTGGCCTGGTTGAGGTTGATGGCCTGCACGCTGAAGTCGTAGCCCTTAAGATCGCGGTCGATGCCCAGGTTGCGGAGGTTGGCCTTGAGGTAGGCGTCGGCGGTCTTGATGGCCTCCTTCATCTTGGCCGACAGGTTGCCCAGCGGGATGATCCGGCCGGAGCCTCGGTTCATCTGGGCCTGCAACAGGAACAGGGCCAGGCGGTTGTCGGCCGCGTCGGTGCCGATGGTGTACACGCTGCCTGGGGGAAGGCCCCCTTCCGCGATGATTGCGCCGCCGCCCATCTCGGGTACGCGCACGAAGGTCTCTTGTTCCGACTCGCTGTCGATGTACGAGAAGCTCGTGTCCCAGTACTCCAGGCCGCCCATCTTCTTGAGCTGCTCCTTGACGCGGCGGCGCATCTCCATGGCGTAGGCCAGGTACTCCTCTACCTCCTCCTTCTCGACCTCTCCATCGGGGTGAAGCAGCTTGATCAGGCCAGACACGATCTTGCGTACAGCCTTCTGATCACGCCCGCCGAGGTGGCTGCCGAAGCGGAAGTGGCGCTCGGCATAGTCTCCATAGCTCCTCTTGCGCAGCTCGCGGAAGACCTCGGCGAGGTAGTCCGTGACCAGCCCGAAGTGGTCCGTGTAGGCGGCGTCGGAGGTCTTCTGGAAGTCCCAGCCCGGGATGTACGCGTGGATGCGGTCGTAGAAGGCCGGGTCCATCTCATCGGGCATGGGGTAGAAGAGGTTGGAGGTCCGCACGATGGTCTCGATGTCGCCGTCGATGTTGCCGACGAAGACCACCGAGCCCTCGGCCGTGATGATGTCCCGGCCGCGGCTGAAGATGCCGTCCTCCATGTAGCCCTTCATGATGTTGATGCCGCTCTTGTCGCTGAAGCGAATCCCGGCGGCCTCGTCGAACGCGACCACGTCCCAGAGGCAGACCAACCCACGCTGGCCCGACGAGAGGTTCACGAACATCTGCGCCGTCGTGGTCTGGCCACCGGAGACCAGGTGGCAGTAGGGGCTCATCTGCTGGTAGACGAAGCTCTTGCCTGTCCCGCGCGGCCCGAGCTCCACCGAGTTGAAGTTCCTCTCCACGAACGGCACCAGGCGCAGGATGTAGTGCAGCTTCCGTCGCTGCGTGTAGTACGGGTGCTCCGGCTCGTAGCCCATCGAACGCATCAGCAGGTCGAGCCACTGGTCGCGCGTGAACTTCTTCCGCGCAGCCATGAACCCACCGATATCCCGATTCGAGAGCTGGATGGGCCTGATCGCATCCACGAAGAACGGCCGATTCTGGCCCTTGAACACGAAGGAGTCGTCGTAGCGCAGCGAGATCTCGGCCCAGACTCCGCCGAGCAGCAGTCGGTCGTGAGCACGCACGTCGGCGTCGTCGACATTGAGGTAGTCGAGGTTCAGGTTGGCCAGGCGCCCCCAGTACTTGTCGTGCGTCTCGACGAGCTTGACGGTGATCTTGTCGATGACCTCGAACGTCGTGTGCTGCTTGATGGCAGATTTCACCGCCTCGCGCTCGTCCGGCTTGACGTACTTGGACGCCAGGGTCTCCCGGACGAACTCCAGCCCCTCGTTGATCGTGTCCTCGTCGGTCGAGGAGCAGTACTTGCCCAGTAGGAACTCGATGACGAAGGCGGGGACGCCGAAGGCGGTCCGCATGCGTCGCAGGAGGTCCTTGCGGACGACGAGACCGGGGAAGACCTCGTTGGCTAGCTGGTCGAGGTCATCGAGGACCATGGGTTGCTCGGTCATCGTCTACCCCTCTCTCACATGTCTCTCCCGACGGAGAGCTTGATGCCTCCCGGCGGGAACTGTTCGGTGGTGTCGATGTCGCGGATTTCGAGGTCGAGCAGCTCGCCCTTTTTGAATGACATCGCCGTGTGGAAGAACAGCGTGATGCTCTTCTCTCCGTCACCTGCCTCCAGGCGCATCTCCTTGACCTTGCCCTTCGGGAGGACTGACTCGTGGCTGCCACCTCCGGTTGCTCGCCAGACGTGGAAGCCCAGCGTACGTCCCTTCTCGGTGAACAGGGCCATCTGGCCCGGCTTGGACACGGACACCTTTGGTCTCACCACCAGCTTGACGGAGGTCTGCATCAACTCGTAGGCGGGCAGCACGACCTCGACGCCGACGCGCTTCTCCTTGTGCGCACGACTGCGGGAGACCAGGTGCGGGATGACGATCTCCTGCAACGCTGCCCCGCCGTGGGAGAACGACTTCTCGGCGGAAAAGAAGGCGAGGCCAGGCGGTACCGCGACACGGACGTTCGGATCCCAGGCGAACGGGAACGTCGCCAGCGGGACGTCGGCCGAGGCCGGTACCAGCGCGTACCGCTGCTTGCGAACGTGACACCAGTCCTTGTCGCAGGACACCAGCTCGGGCAGCTTGGACTCCTCGAGCAGGACGAAGCCGTGGTCCGTGACCACGTGAACCTCCTCGAAGCCCCAGCGGTGGAGCTTGCGGACCAAGCGGGCCACACGCTGCGTCTCGACCGCCACGTGGCGTGCCAGGTTGTCGCCGCTGCCATGCCCGATGTGGTCCACCTCGTCGTGGCCGACGACCACGAGCAGCTCCCCCAGGTCGTCCGGGGCGTTGGACTCGGACTCGATATCGTCGAACCCCCGGCAATCGGCGCCGAACTCGGACATGAACGCGATCCGTTTGGCCCGCTGCGCGCAGTCCGCGCCGCTGACGACGGGGTGCAACGCGTTGCCTTTCACCTCGAGCTTGATCTCCGCCGACCCCAGCGGCATCAGCGCGGTCATGCCCACGGGCGTGATCGTCGGCAGCTCCGCCCTCGCCGCCGACAGATCGACCTCGTGGCCGCGCAGGGCTTCCCGCACGTCGATGGCGCAGTCGTAGCGGAGGGCATCGATGATCACCAGCGCGCGCCGTCCAGAGCTGTGCCAGAACGCATCCGCTAACTTCTCCGTGATCCGGGGAAGGCCGTCGATGTCCGCGCTCGACTGGCTGGCGAACGCCTTGAAAAATTTGCCGTTGAGGCCGTTGGTGTAGCTCGCGTAGTGGCGGTCGGCTACGGCAGCCACCACAGGTAGCTGGTGCTCGTCCGCGTCGCGACGGATCCTCAGGTGCCACCGATCGACCATACCGGCGTTGTCGATGTAGGCCCGCGCGAGGTCGCCGGCCTCGTTGGCCCCGCAGACCACGTGAACCGCGCTGCGACAGGAGTCGGCGAAATCCACCAGGGCCGCCATGAGGGACCAGGCCCCGGGGGGTCGGTCGCTCGCCTTGCTGAACTCGGCCTCTTGCTTGATCCGGTCCTGGTGCTCGTCGAAGAACGCCTCGGTCGTGGACGACTTCGGGGCCGCCCCCTCGAACTCCTCCAGGAACGACTCCCAGCGCTGCACGACCAGGTGAGGGAAGCCGTAGGACGCGCCGTCACGACTCGCCGCCCACGCCGTCAGGTCGATGCTCTTCTCGACCTCGCGCACCCAGCGGTCCCAGGCGGGACGCCCCTCAGTATCGCGCAGCCAGCGGGCGAGCAGCTCCGAGTGGTGCGCTCGAAGGGGCGGAAGGGGCAAGCGATCCGCGAACGGGAAGTCATCCGGCTCGCCATAGGCGAGGTAGGTCTCGGTCAACGCCATCGCCGCCACGAAGTTCTCGATCCAGTCGACCGGCGAACCCGTGGGGTGAGCGTATCCGTAGCGCTCCTCGACGGCCTCCAGCAGCTCGGATTCGAGTCCTTTCTCCCGGAGAGACTCCCAGGACGGATCTGGAGCCACCGCCAGGTCAAGCAGCGTTCGGTCCACATCGCCGAGCAGTCGCGACTGGGCGAGCTCGGGCGAGAGCAGCTGGGCCCAGTACTCTGCCGGGCGATCCGCGAACTTCTGCACGTACTTGGCCAGAAGCGAGTCGGCGCTGCCGTCGTAGAGCTTGCGCTGATCGGCGGGGTTCGTGGGTAACTTCACGCCGGCCTGCCGGAGGAAGGTGAACAGGCTCGGGCGCTTGCCACCGACTCGCCACAGGACCCCGGCGACCTTGAACTCGGTCAGCAGATCCACATGGTGCTCCCCCTGGTCGTCTGCCGAGTCGAGGCGGTCTTCGGACAGCGGGAGGTAGATGACGAACCGGCGCTTCACGGCCTGCTTTGCACCCGTCTTCGCCAGCTCCGCGTATATGCGGTGCTTGAGCCAAATCTGGCCGTGGATGGCCGAGGGATCGTACTCCAGGAGTTGAAGCGGGGAAGCCTTCATCGCTTGCAGGTGGGCGCGGAACGCCGGCAACAGCCGCTGGAACTCTCGCTTTTCGTCGAACCACAGGCAGACCTGGGCTCGCTTCTCATGCTGGAAGCGCTGGTGGAGCTGGCTGGCGAGAGCTTCGAGGAGCATCACACCACCTTCGCGATCCGCAGGACACCAGCGGTCTGCAGGGGTTGGATGTTGACCGCTACCCCGTCGTCCAGATCGGGCCGCCATCCGTTGGGGAGTTCGTCGTCGGTCTTCCACGACGTGCGGATCCTGCAGTCCCCTTCGGCCGGGTAGCCGTTGATCCCCTCCTGTACCCACTGAAGCCGCCGGTCGAGGCTTTCCGCCTCTTCGAGCCTGTCCTGCCATTCCTGGCGATCTTCGATGCGCTTCTCCTGGTCGGCGAGCGCCGCCTCGCGCCGGAAGTGCGCGATGGCGTCGCGCAGGTAGCTGCCGCGCAGCTTGGCCAGGCGGTCGTGATCGA
>CAZXHG010000410.1:0-5380 GCA_964639985.1 uncultured Rickettsiales bacterium | reverse complement strand
CAACGTGGCCGTGGCCGAGTGGGGGGACGAGGTGGTGTTCCTGCGCGCCCTGCGCGAGGGGGGCTCCAGCCGCTCGTACGGCATTGCCGTGGCCCGGCTGGCCGGCCTGCCCGACGCGGTGCTGGAGCGGGCGAGGGAGATCCTGGCCAACCTCGAGCACAACGCCATCGACGAGGTGGGCGGCCCCAAGCTGGCCCGGCACAAGGGACAGTCCGCGTCCCCGTCGCGGCAGCTCGATCTGTTCGGCGACAAGGAGGGGCTGCTGACCGCGGAGCTGCGCAGCCTGGACCCGGCCCGCCTCACGCCGCTGGAGGCGATCAACCACCTGGATCGGCTGCGCAAGCTGGCCGGCGGGGATCCCGAATGAGGTCGGCGGCGATCCTGTTGCTGGGCCTCGCGCTGACGGCGTGCGGGGGCGGCGGCGAGCCATCGGTCGACGAGGCCGGCGCGCCCGAGACCACCGTGCCCGCCGAGCCCCGCAAGCCGCTGGTCTTCATCGATCCGGGCCATGGCGGCGAGGAGGACGGCGGCGTCGGGGTGTCCGGCGCGGTGGAGAAGGACTTGGTGCTGTCCGTGGCCGGCCACCTGCGCGACGCCCTGCTGGCCACCGGCCTGGTCGACGTGCAGCTCAGCCGCACCGACGATGCGACCGTGCAGACCCCACACCGGGCCCGCATGGCCAACGCGGCCGACGCGGACCTGTTCGTCAGCCTGCACATGAACTGGTCGGAGTCGGCGCGGGCGAGCGGCATCGAGACGTACTATCTCGACACGGCCACGGACGAGGCGGCCGAGCGGCTGGCGTGGCGGGAGAACCTGAACGTCGAGGATGCCCCGACCGACCTCGAGGTGATCCTCTCGGACCTGCACCTCGCGGGCAACGTGGAGCAGAGCCGGGCCCTGGCCATGCGCGTGCACGAGGAGCTGCTGGAGCGCCTCGAGGAGCTGTACGGCGAGGACGCGGTACGGGACCGCGGCGTTCGCACGGCCCTGTTCGCGGTGCTCGTGCGGGCGAAGATGCCCGCGGTGCTGCTCGAACTGTGCTTCCTCAGCCATCCGGACGAGGAGCGGCGTGCGCGCACCCGCGCCTACCAGGTGGAGGTGGCACAGGCCGTCGCCGACGGGCTGATCGGCTTCCTTCGAGACCAGGGCACCCTGCCCCCACCCGATCCGATGGGGGAGGGGACCGCGCCGTGAACCTCGAGGACGCCCTGGACGTGTACCTGGACCACCTGCGGGTGGAGCGGGGTCTCAGCGCCAACAGCCGCGCGGCCTACGGCCGCGACCTGAGCAAGCTGGTGGTGTGGGTCCGCGGCCGGAGTACCCCCCGCGCCGTGGACCTCACCCGTGACGACCTGCTCGCCTTCCTGCTGCACCTGGGGGAGGGCGGCCTGTGCAACCGCTCCGTGGCCCGCCACGTCAGCGCGGTGCGCGGGTTCTTCCGTTTCCTGCTGGAGGATGGTCACCTGGTCGACGACCCGGCCGAGACCCTCAAGGCGCCCTCGTGGGGACGGACCCTGCCCCGCACCATCACCCTGGACGAGGTCGAGGCGCTGCTGGGCACGCCCTGCTGCGAGTCGCCGCGGGGTGTGCGCGACCGGGCGATCCTGGAGCTGCTGTACGCCACCGGCATCCGCGTCAGCGAGCTGTGCTCGCTGCGGCTGGAGGACCTGCGCGACGGCGCCCAGCTGCTGCTGGTCCACGGCAAGGGCGACCGCTACCGGCTCGTCCCCCTGGGGGCGGCCGCCATGGAGGCCATCGGCGTGTACCTGCGCGGGGCGCGCGACGAGCTGCCGGGCGCCGGCGGACGGGCCCTGTTCCCCGGGCCCTCCGGGAGGCCGCTACGACGGCAGACCATGTGGAAGATGATCCGGCGCCACGCCCTGACCGCGGGCATCGACGCGCCGCTCAGCCCGCACAAGTTGCGTCACTCGTTCGCCACCCACCTGCTGGAGCGGGGCGCGGATCTGCGCGCGGTGCAGGCGCTGCTGGGCCACGCCGACATCTCGACCACGCAGATCTACACCCACGTCACCACCGAGCGCCTGCGGGACATCCACCGCAAGGCCCACCCGCGGGGCCGTTGACTTGGCCGGGGAAATGTCGATGGTGGGTGCCGCGTACGATGACCGAGCGCCCCGCGAGTCGGGCGCGGCGAGGATGAACCCATGGGCGGCCTGATCACGACCGAGAACCTGACCAACCTGCTGCTCACCTTCCCGGTGTTCCTGTTCTCGCTGGTCTTCCACGAGTATGCCCACGCCTGGATGGGCCTGCGTCGCGGGGACGACCTGGCGAAGCACATGGGCAGGCTGACGCTGAACCCGGTGCCGCACATCGATCCGATCGGCACCCTGCTGCTGCCGATCTTCTTCATGCTGTCGGGCTCGGGCTTCATGTTCGGCTGGGCCAAGCCCGTGCCGGTCAACCCGCGCGTGTCGTCCAGGGACCTCGCCCTGATCGCGCTGGCCGGCCCGGCCTCCAACCTGCTGCTGATCCCCCTGTTCTTCGCCATCGCCTTCGCCCTGGGCCACACCTTCGGCCCGGACATGAACCCCACGGTCCACGCGCTGTACCGCATGGCCGGCGCCGGGATCCTGTGGAACGTGATCCTGGCGGTGTTCAACATGGTGCCGATCCCCCCGCTGGACGGCTCCAAGATCCTGTACTACTTCCTGCCCATCAACCTGCGCGCGAAGTACATGTCGCTGAGCCGCTACAGCTTCCTGTTCTTCCTGGCGATCTTCTTCACGCCGCTGAAGTGGGCGATCTTCCTGCCGATCGGCATCATCCTGATCGTGCTGAACCTGATGCTGCCCCTGGACATCTGGTGAGCCCAGAGGCCCCGTACCGCGTCCGCCTCGAGATCTTCGACGGCCCCCTGGACCTGCTGCTGCACCTGTGCCGCCGCCAGGAGGTGGACGTCCGCGACATCCCGATCGCGGCCATCACCGAGCAGTACCTGCAGTACCTCGACCTGATGAAGCAGCTCGACCTGGACGTGGCCGGCTCCTACCTGGCCATGGCCGCGACCCTGTGCCACGTCAAGAGCCAGATGATCCTGCCGGTGACCCGCGTCGAGGACCCGGGGGAGGACGGGCCCGATCCCCGCGACGACCTCGTGCGCATGCTGCTGGAGTACGACACCTACAAGGAGGCTGCCGAGCTGCTGGCCGCGGGCGAGGTGCTGGACCGGGACAGCTTCGAGCCCCACCCGCCCCCGGAGCAGCCCAGGGAGGAGGATCGCCCGGTGGAGGGCAACCTGTTCCTGCTGCTGGACGCGCTGGGCGACCTACTCGCACGCCGCGACGCGCCGCCCCTGGAACACCGGGTGTCGCCGTCGCGGTATACCCTCGCCGGTCGCATGCGCGACATCGCGGCGCAGATGCGTCGGCGGCGGCGCCTGCGGTTCGACGCCCTGTTCGGTCCGGGCGACGACCGGGAGAAGATCGTGGTCACCTTCCTGGCCTTGCTCGAGATGGTGAAGATGCGGTACGTCTCGGTGACCCAGCCGGACCACCTGGGCCCCATCGCACTGCGCCTGGACTACGTGGGCGCACCCGAGGAACTGCCCGTGCCCGGTGAGGAGGCGGAGGCGTGAGCGCCGATCCCCCGGACGAGACCCCGAAGGACGACGCGGTCGTCGACCTCGCCGTGCCCGCCGCGGCCGAGCCCTCCGAGCCGGCCTGGAAGCGAGGCGTGCTGGACGGAGCCCTGGGTGTGCCTGATCCCGAGGCGCTGGCCGAGACCCCTCGCCTGATGTCCGTGGTGGAGAGCCTGCTGCTGGTGGCGGACAAGCCGCTGGGGAGCGACACGCTGGCGAGGTTCCTCGGTGTGGAGCCCGACCGCGTGGCCTCGGCCTTGCAGGGCATCGGCGACGACCTGGCCGCGGCCGACAGTGGCATGCGGCTGCTCGAGGTGGCGGGCGGGTTCCGCCTGCGTACCGCGCCGGACAACGGCCCCTGGGTGCAGGCCTTCCTGGGCAAGCGCCCGGTCAAGCTCAGCCGGGCCGCCCTGGAGAGCCTGGCCATCGTCGCCTACCGCCAGCCCGCCACTCGCGCCGAGGTGGAGGCCATCCGCGGCGTGGACTCGTCCGTGGTCCTGCGGTCCCTGCTGGAGAAGGACCTGTTGCGCATCACCGGCCGCAAGGACGAACCGGGCCGGCCCATGCTGTACGGCACCACCGATCGCTTCCTCGAGGTGTTCGGCTTGCGTCGGCTGGGTGACATGCCGTCCTTGCGGGAGTTCGCCGACCTGGCCGTGGGCGAACAGGAGGAGCTGTTCGGCGGGGATCCGATGATGGTGGACAGCGCGTTCGGATCCGAGGTAGATGACCCCCCCGAGCCGGACGACGGCGAGCCCGTGGAATCCGCCGAGGTGTCGGACCACGATGTCTCGGACCATCCGGAGCCCCGGGACGGAGAGTGACACCATGCGCCTGAACAAGCTGCTGGCCGAGCGCGGCGTGGCCTCCCGCCGCGAGGCCGACCGCATCATCGGCGAGGGTCATGTCACCGTCAACGGCGAGGTGATCACGGCGACGGGCCACCCGGTGGACGTGGACGGCGACCACGTCAAGGTGCGCGGCAAGATCCTCCCGGCGCGCCCGGGCAGGCTGATGCTCGCGATGTACAAGCCCGCGGGCTTCGTGACCACGTCCCACGATCCCCAGGGCCGGTCCACGGTGTTCGACCTGCTGGAGGACACCCGCTACCACGGCGCAGCCCAGCCCGTGGGGCGGCTGGACTTCGGCTCCGAGGGGCTGCTGCTGTTCACCAACGACGGTGAGCTGGCCAACCGGCTGACCCACCCGCGGTACCACGTGCCCAAGACCTACATGGTCAAGATCACGGGCTCGCTCGACGCGAGGAAGCTGGCGCTGCTGCGGCGTGGCGTGCCCCTGTCGGACGGCCGCACCCAGCCGGCCGTGATCGAGGTGAAGGAGGACCGGGTCCGCAACTCGTGGCTGCGCGTCGTCACCCGCGAGGGCCGCAACCGGCTGATCCGGCGCATGATCGAGCACGTGGGCCACCGCGTGCTGCGGCTCAAGCGCACCGCCTTCGGCAGCGTGGAGCTGGGCAACCTCGAGCGGGGCGCGTTCCGCGTGCTGCCCAGCCAGGAGGTGGCCAGGCTGCGCGCGCTGACCGAGGGGGAGGGGGAGGCCCTGTTCGAGCGCTGGCTGGTCAGCCAGACCGCCCGGCCCGTGGACCGCCAGCCCACGCGCAAGCGCCGTGGCCGCAAGCCCCGACCCGGCCGCGGCCGCAAGCCCGTGCCGGGCCGCGGCCCGCGCAAGCCCAGCCCCAAGCGTGGCAAGCGGCGCCCAAGGTAGATGCCATGTTGGCCCGCATGGCGGGCCTCCCCCTCGATCGTCAAAGACTCC
>CAZXHG010000409.1:0-5423 GCA_964639985.1 uncultured Rickettsiales bacterium | reverse complement strand
CGAGGTCACGATCGCTGGCGGGAACTGGCTTTCTGAGTTCCTGCGGCTGCTCTAGTGCAAGCGGCACTGCCTCGACCGGTTGGGAGACGTTCCTAAATGCCTTGAGTACAGCAGGGCTCGCTGTGAATGGCACTTGGCCAGTCAGAACCGAACGGGGAGCCCGGACCGTCAGCATCGGGACAAACGCCCTAGCCTCCTCGGTGGTATTGGTCTGCCGCAAGCGTTCACCAAACGCTGTATCCGTTACCCGTTCTGACTTCCGCCGCCTGTTGCGGCAGGAACTTCCCCCGGCCTTGAAGGCCCTCCAGCGCGGCAACATCGCCCCCGTGGACATGGCTCAGGCATCCATCGGGCCGGGCATGGCGATCTTCTCCCGGCACTCCAAGGTCATCGAGGCCGACGGGTCGGCCATGCCCGTCCGAACCGCCTTGCAGATGATCAATGAGGCCCTGGACGAGTACCTGGCGGAGCAGACCGGGGAGTTCGGGCCGGACACCCGGTTCGCCGTCACCTGGTTCGAGACACGGGGGTTCGAGGCCGGGCCGTTCGGGGAGGCGGAGACACTCGCCATGGCCCGTAACGTGTCTGTGGAAGGCGTCCAGCAGGCGGGCATCCTCCACTCGGCGGCGGGCAAGGTGCGGCTCCTGACGCGGGACGAGCTGCCCGACCACTGGGACCCGACCACCGACCCCCGGCTAACCGTTTGGGAGGCGGTACAGCACCTGATCAAGCGCCTGGAGAACAAGGGCGAGCAGGCCGCAGCCGACCTACTGGCCCGGTTGGGCAGCAAGGCCGAGCCTGCCCGGGATCTGGCCTACAGGCTCTACACCACCTGCGAGCGGAAGAAGTGGGCCGACGAGGCCCGTGCCTACAACGGACTCGTCGTCGCCTGGCCTGAATTGGCCCGGCTGGCGGCGCAGACACGAACCACCAAGGGGCCTGCCCAGGCCGACCTGTTCGGGGAATAGCGGACGAGGGGAACGACCATGGCGATCACCAATCGAGAACGTGTCCAACGCGGCCTTGAACAACTCCGGGCAGGGCTCATGCCCTTCGTGGAACGGGAGCTGAAGGCCCAGATGGGCGACCTATGGGTCAACGACGTGTCCTACAAGATGAATCGTGACCTCAAGCGCCTGCCCGACGGGAGCTACGAGTGGGACACGCCCTCGCTGCTCAAGGCGATGATCGGCAACTGGCGGGACATCTTCGGGCGGACGCTGGGCCACTTCGAGCGGTCGCTGGTCAGCGAGCTTCTGGAAACCCGGAACGCCTGGGCCCACGAGCGCACGTTCAGTTCCGAGGACACCCTGCGTGCCCTGGACTCCATAGGACGCCTGCTGACCGCCGTGTCCGCCCACGCCCAGGCGAAAGAGGTAGACAAGATCAAGGTCGAGCTGCAGCGGACGGTGTTCGCGGAGCAGGCCCGACAGCAGACCCGGAACGTCCCGCTGATCGAGGGCAAGCCCGCCTCGGGGCTCAAGCCCTGGCGGGACGTGGTGATGCCTCACAAGGACGTGGCGACGGGCCGCTATGTCCAGGCCGAGTTCGCCGCCGACCTCGCCCAGGTCGCCCGTGGCGAGGGCAGCGACGAGTACCGCAACCCGACCGAGTTCTTCCGGCGCACGTTCATCACCGACGGCTTGCGGGAGCTGCTGTCCGGGGCCTTGCTGCGCCTCGATGGCCGGGAGGGCGATCCCGTGGTCGAGCTGCAGACCAACTTCGGCGGCGGCAAGACCCACTCCATGCTGGCCTTGTACCACCTGTTCGGTGACACCCCCAGCTCGTCGCTGCCGGGCATGGAGGCGATCCTCAAGGATGTGGACGTAGAGCAGGCCCCGACCGCCCGCAGGGCTGTCTTGGTCGGCACGGCGCTGTCCCCTGGCGAAGTGAGTCAGAAACCGGGCGGGGTCGAAGTCCGAACCCTGTGGGGCGAGATCGCCTGGCAGCTCGGCGGCAAGGACGCCTACGACATGGTGGCCGAGTCGGACACCAATGGCATCAGCCCAGGCTCGGAAGCCCTGGCGACCATGTTCAGCGCCCTGTCCCCCTGTGTCGTGCTGATCGATGAGTGGGTGGCCTACGGTCGCCAGCTCGTCGGAAAGCGGGGGCTCCCTGCGGGGGACTTCGAGGCCCAGGCCAGCTTCGCCCAGGCGCTCACCGAGGCCGCCAAGGCCGCCGACCGTACCCTGGTCGTAGCTTCCATCCCGGCGTCCAAGATTGAGATCGGCGGCGAGCACGGTGAGTACGCTCTGGAAGCCCTCCGCAACGTGTTCGAGCGCCTGGGCACCCCTTGGCGACCTGCCAGCGCCGACGAGGGCTTCGAGATCGTCCGCCGACGCCTGTTCGAGCCAATCACCGACAAGGACGCCTTCGCCGCCCGGGACGCCGTTGTGGACGGCTTCGCCAAGATGTACAGGCAGTCGTCCGCCGACTTCCCATCAGGGTGCGGGGAGGGCTCATACAGACGGAAGCTGGAGGCGGCCTATCCCATCCACCCGGATCTGTTCGACCGCCTGTACTCGGAGTGGTCCACGCTCGACAAGTTCCAGCGCACGAGGGGCGTGCTGCGCCTGCTCGCCAAGGTCATTCACCGGCTGTGGGAGAGCCAGCACGGTGGGCTGATGATCATGCCCTCGTCAGTACCGATGGACGACGCGGGGGTGAAGTCCGAGCTAACCCGCTACCTGCCCGACGTGTGGGAGCCGATCATCAGCGCCGACGTGGACGGGGCGAACTCGCTGCCGGTGGACATCGACCGGGCCACCCCGACTCTCCAGCGGTACTCAGCCTGTCGCCGTGTCGCCCGAACCCTCTACATGGGCACCGCCCCCGGTTCAGAAGGCAAGAACCCCGGCATAGACGACCGCACCGTGCGACTGGGCTGCACCCAGCCCGGTGAGAGCCCGGCCACTTTTGGAGACGCCCTGCGCCGGGTCAGCGAGAAGGCGAAGCACATCCACCAGGACGGTAGCCGCTACTGGCTGTCCACCAAGGCCAACCTCAACAGGGTGGCCGAAGATCGGGCCGCCGACCTGTTACGTCAGCCGGAAGAATTGCACGCCGAACTAGTGCGCTGGCTTCGCAAGGACAGGACTCGTGGCGATTTCCGGGGCGTCCACGTCTGTCCCGAAGGCTCCAGCGAGGTGGGCGACGAGACGGAAGCCCGGCTGGTCATCCTCGGCCCCAAGTACCCGCATCGGAAGGGCCAGGACGAGTCGGCGGCGATGGGGGAGGCCCAGGCCATCTTGGAGAATCGGGGCACCTCCCCCCGCATCAACCGCAACACCCTGGTCTTCCTGGCCCCCGACGTGCAGAGACTGGAAGAGCTGATGTCCGCTGCGGCCTACTACCGGGCCTGGCAGTCCATCTGGGACGACCGCGAGAGCCTGAACCTGGACAGCTTCGGGCGACGACAGGCGCAGACCAAGGTCAAGGACGGGGAGGAGGCGGTCAACCTCCGCATCGGGGAGACCTGGGTTCACGCCCTTGTTCCGATGCAGGCCGATCCGACAGCCGACATCACCTGGGAGGAGATCCGCATCTCCGGCCAGGACACCCTAGCGAAGCGCACCAGCAGCAAGCTCAAGCACGATGAACTGCTGGTGCCGCAGATGGGCGGCATCCGGCTTCGCAAAGACCTGGACGACTACCTCTGGACGGACAAGTACCACGTAGCCATCGGCCAGCTGGCCGAGTGGTTTCCCAGATACCTGTATTTGCCCCGCATCGTGTCCAGGGACACCCTGATCGGGGCCGTCAAGGACGGTGCCGGACTGCTCCTGGTGGACGAGACGTTCGCCTTCGCCTCAGGCTACGACGAGGATAAAGGCCGCTACGTCGGCCTCCAGATGCGGGCCGCCCAGTCCACCGTCTACGACCACGGCACGCTGCTGGTGAAGCCCGACGTGGCAAAGGCGCAGATCAACCGGGACGAGGAGGAAGAGGAAGAACGACGGCGGCAGCAGGAGAAGCAGCCGACAGACCAGCCCGAACAACCTGGGTGCGGCGATGACGGTGGTGGGCACGTACGCCTGAGCGGTGTGCCGCCAAGCCCCGAGTGGCCGCCCCCGGAGCAGCGGAAGCCGACCCTGTTCGTGGGCTCCGTCAAGCTCGATGGCAACCGGATTGGTAGGGACGCCGGACGGGTGGCCGAGGAGGTCATCCAGCACGTGTCTACCCTGTCGGGGGCGCAAGTGGAGGTGACCCTCGAGATCCACGTCCAGGTGCCCGAGGGCATCGAGGATGACGTGGTTCGCACCGTGACCGAGAACGCCAACACGTTGAAGTTCGACAGCCACGGATTCGAGAAGGAGTAGACGTAGGGGGAGTCATGGACGAGTTGGACAAGTACCTGTTCCACGACGACTGGTACGCTCAGATCCCGAACGTCCATCGCTGGCTGAACGGGGACGAATCGCAGCCATTCGCCCTGGCCTACCCGCATGGGAAGTTCAACGTGGACTTCTGGTTTGCCCCCTTCTATGTGATGCGGGCGATCATGGGGTGGCGGGACATCGCCTCCGGTTTCGCCAACCTATTCGGGGATCACGACAAGTTGGACGGCCCGGCAGAGATGCTCCGTCGGGCGTGGGGGCGGGACGTTCTGGGCTCACTGGCCTGGTGGGCCTGGACGAATCCGAAGCAGGTATCCGATTCCGCCCCGAGTACCGCCTTCCGTGAAGCAGGGCTGCCCGATGAGCTGGAGCCCATCGCCCTACAGTTCGGGTTCGGGGGCGGCTACGACCCGAAACACCTGGTCGGTCACGAACACGCCTGCACGAGCTACTACCAGAGCGGCAAGGCCGAGTGGCACTCCAACGAGCCAGCCCCTGACGACTTGGTGGTCATCAAGACGGAGGCACCTCGGAGGGTGGCCCTGATCGTTGATCGCTTCGAGGACTGGCCCCGCGAACTGGGCCGCCTATCCAGCGAACTGCAGGACGGCAAGCCGTCCTGGCACGTCCACGTCGTCACCCGCAGCACTGGCTTCATCGGCAGGTTCCGCCGCTGCTGGGACTGCGGGCGGTGGTTCCAGGGTCGCTCCTCGATTCATCGATGGGGTCACTCGGAAGAAGAATGACAAACTGCCTTTGCGATGAGGTGAACATGGCATTCCCACACCAACTGACTAAAAGCCTGCTGCTCGAATACCTGGACTCCATAAAAGGCGACAAGTCTGGTCAACATGGAACCGCTGTCCGTGGAGTGATCAACCTAGCAGCACAGAAGGGGCTTCTTCCCGGTAGACGACCAGTTCGTCACACCCTCCCCGCTGGGCCGATAGCGCCCGGCGAAGAGGCGGTCGTTTCCGAGTCCATTCGACAGCTTATGTGGCAGCTGATGGCTCAGGGCATCCTGGTATTCGGAAAGGAATAGCAGAGGAGCAGCCCCCCGGTGACGAACAGCCGCGCGATGGCGCT
>CAZXHG010000408.1:0-5460 GCA_964639985.1 uncultured Rickettsiales bacterium | reverse complement strand
AGATCAGTTCATCAGGAAATGGCCTTGGCTGAATCCTCCGTATGCCAGGAGTCTCATTTTCGTGATGATATTTGCGTTCGTCCTTGGCTGCCCGCCCACGGAGAACGACGACGATCCCATCGAGTGGATCGGCGGGGACGCGGTCGAGGGGCTGGACCTGTCGGCGGACGGGGAGTGGGTGCGCACGGCGATCCACATGGACGGCGTGTACCAGTCGACCGCCCACGACCTGGTGCTGTCCAACACGGGCAGCTGGTGCGACGACGTGTACGACGTGTACTTTGCCGAGAAGTTCGGCGACCTCCCTTTCGCCGACCTGCAGGAGCAGGCCCAGGCCCTGTGGGACGAGGGGGACCATGGCGCCGCCTGCGAAGCCTGGCGGGACTTCTACGCGGCGTACGCCGAGTTCACGGCCTCGTCGTGGTATGACGGCGCGGCCTACCTGTCGATCTACGTCGGCGACGACGACGGCCTGGGCGCGGCCCCGATCGAACACAGTTATCCGGCCGGCCGGGACAGCGACGAGAACTTCGCCTTCTACGGAAGCCTGGCCCTGCACACCGGCAACTACTGGGCCCACGTCGCCGAGAGCCTGGACTGCGAGGCTGCGGCCGTGGACGGGGACATGTGGCCCGAGGACTTCGAGGAGCTGCTGCCCCTCGAGTCCGACCTGGTGGCCGGTACCCTGGACCTGACCGCGGTCGACGCGGACACCTGGTCGTTCACGATCGACGCCGAGCTGGAGGCCGACTCGGATCCCGAGGCGCGGGAGGGCACGGTGGAGGGCGCTGGCACGTTCACCGCGTGCGACATCGAGGTCTACTACGAGTGGAAGGGCGGGTACTGATCCCCCATCACAGCGGGTGCGACAGCAGCATGGCCACGGCCACGAACGCGGCCAGGCCCAGCACGGCCGCCAGGATCAGCGCCAGCCCGCCGCCCACGACCACGGCCAGGCCGGACAGGCCGAATCCCAGCGCCGTGACGCTGCGTTCCGCGGGTGAACGATCAGCGGCCGGCGCCGGCGGCCGCCGGAGGAGCCCCCAGATCAGCCCGGCCAGCCCGCACAGCGCAGACAGCACCCAGAACGGGAACGCGGCCAGGTAGCCCAGGCCGTGGATCACGAAACAGGCGCCGCCGACCACGAAGCCCAGCACCAGTAGCAGCACGGCCGCGCCGCCCAGGAGGACCGGTCCCCGCCCGTTCATCCGTCGCTCCCGCACTTGATGTTCACCCACTGCCCCGACTCGGCGTGATCGATGTCCACGTCCTCGCGGATGTCGACCACGCAGCCCCGGATCGTCGCGCCGCCGCAGAAGTTGCACCAACAGGCCCGCGCATCGACCGGCGTGACCGACAGCACCAGCGTCGCAATCCCAATGCAGAGCATCGCTCCCGTCGGTCTCGTGCAACCAGTGACCATGACCAGACAACCCCCGGGGGTGGCCTGGATTCCGATCCGCATCTCGCAACCTGCCATAGTACGCTGGTGAGCGAACCACGGGAGGGACACTCCGTGCACCTCGTGTCGCGGCTGATATCGGTCCTCGTCGCCCTGCCGGTCCTCGCCCTCGCCGGTGGCGCGACCGAAGCACCCTCGCCGACGTACACCCCCCGGTCCTTCTACGCGTTCGAACCGGGTGATCGTTACATCGGGCAGGGGGACCACCGGCTGAACGGAGAGGTGGTGTGGAAGCGGCTGGAATCGCTGCGGTCCATCGAAACCGAAGACCAGATGAACACCGACCTCGAGCAGGGGACCATCGACTCACCCCTCGATTTCGAACCCCACGATGACGACTGGACCCGGTGAGACCTACGGCGTGGGCACGTTGCACTGCCCGTAGCTGTTGTCCCCCCAGCACAGCAGCGTGCCGCCCGTGGTCCAGGCGCAGGCCTGGTCGTGGCCGCCGGCCACGCCGATGAAGTCCTCGGGCGGTACGGCGCACACGCCCACGCTGCAGTAGCCCGCGCACCAGGTGTCGCCCGTGTCGGTGATGCCGCAGTTGAAGTCCACGCCCGAGTCGATCCACACGTAGGTGAAGTCCGGCAGCTGGGCCGAGCCGTACATCACGTAGCCCCAGCACAGGGCCTCGCCGGCCGTGGTCAGGCCGCAGCTGTGGTAGCCGTTGGCCGCGACCCGCTGGAACGTGCCCGGCGGCACGGTGACCGCGCCGTAGCTGTTGTCGCCCCAGCACAGCATGCGGCCGTCCGGGGTCAGGCCGCAGGTGTGGTAGTAGCCGATCTCCAGCTGCAGGAACGTCTCGCCCTCCGGGGGATTCCGCTGCCCGTAGTCGTTGCTGCCCCAGCAGGTGGGGGTGCCTGCCGCGTCCAGGGCGCAGGTGTGGTGCCAGCCGGCCGAGATCTGCACATAGGTCCCGGGCGGCGCGTTGCACTGGCCGTCGCTGCAGTACCCCCAGCAGCGCGCCGTGCCGTCGTCCTTGATGCCGCAGGTGTGGTACTTGCCCGCGCTCATGGCGATCCAGGGGCCGCTCTCGGGCACGACGACCTGGCCGTACTGGTTGTAGCCCCAGCACAGCAGCTCCTGGTCGCAGGTCACGCCGCAGGAGTGGTCGCGGCCCGAGTCGCCGTAAAGGTAGCCGCCCTCGTCCACGAGCCCGTCGCAGTCGTTGTCCACGCCGTCGTCGCACATGTCGGCGCCGCCGGGGTAGGTCCCGGCATCCCCGTCGTCGCAGTCGTCGTGGCACTCGTCGAAGCCGTCCGCGTCGTTGTCCACCTCGTTGAGGTCGATCACGCCGTCGCAGTCGTTGTCCAGGATCCCGTCGCAGGCCTGCTCGGCGCCGGGGTACACCGCGGCGTTGAAGTCGTTGCAGTCGTCCGGCACGGGCCAGCCGTCGCCATCTTCGTCCGCGCCCGAGGGATCCCCCGAGTCGTCGTCGTCCGTCGCCGAGTCGTCGTCGTCCGCGACCGCGGAGTCGTCGTCGTCGGCCACGTCGTCGTCGGCCACGTCGTCGTCGGCCGGCTCCTCGTCGTCGCAGCCCAGGGCCGGACCGAGGACGAGCAAGGCCATCAGGGCGAGGAGACGGAGTAGGGAACGAGTCATCATGCTTCCCCCGCATCTATTGCGAGGATAGCAGGAAGAAAAGGCAAAAAAAAAGGAAGGCTGACGCCTTCCCAGTCTCAAATCCGTCCCCGTCGTGCTTTCCGGAGTATCTCGCTCCGCGTTCGCTGTCCGTCCGTCCCTCCGCTCGGCCTCTCCGCCGCTCTCTCGAGCTGCGGCCGTCCCTTGCGGTGACTGCGACGTCCTGACCCTCCGCGGTGTTGTACGTGTCTTCAGCGTCTGACCGGTCGCTGTAGCCGTTCGTTCGGCTTCCCGGCTCCGCCTTCGCCCTTCTCGCCTTGCGGCGTGGACCCTGACGTCTTCCAGCGACCTGCCGGCCGTCACTGTTACATGCCGACCTGGGTACCGCTCATGACCTTGCACTCACCCTCGAGGACCTCGTCCGCTTCACGGTCCGACTTCCTGGCTTCGCTGCGATTCGCTCAGCCTTCCTTCCGGACATCCACTCCCTTTGAGCTTGTTCGCCCCTCCGGCGCTCTCAGCATGGAGAATCCACTTCCCGGCGTCGCGCTCCCCTCGACTCTCGTCTCGGTTCCTGCGTCGCCTCGTCGCGGGCTTCCACACCCGCTTCGGTCCGCCTTCGCCGTTTCTCACGACCCTGACGGTTTGTCCCTCTCCATGCCCTGCGGTGTGTTTCAACCACTCACACCCATGGGGTTCGTCTCGCCTGCTCCCTCATCCGGTGCATCCACATCGGCCTTGCGGCCGACCCTTCCGTACCGAGGGGACGGGTTCCACCCGGGAGGCTCCTGGTCGTTCCGGGCTCGCGTCGCCGCCGAAGCTGCGTCGCTCGTCCAGACCGCCGCTCCGTTCGCCCGAAGGCTCCCGGTCCGGCTCCAGCTCTCCTGCTCGTCCGTCGCTGCGTGCATCCGCCGCCCGCCCGCGTCTCACCCGAAGGTGGTCCGCTGACCGTCGCTTGCGTCGTCTCCGTCCGGGTTGCCCCGTCCGGCCATCCGCGCCGTCCCACCGAAGTGGTCCCGCCCGAACCCGCTCGCCTCGACCCCGCTCAGGGGTTGCCTCTCCCGTGCGCTTCCAACCCTGGACTGCGTGTTACCGCACCCCCGGGTCGGTCCCGTCGGGCACGGGCCCTTTCAGACCCGCTGCGCTCCCGATCCGCCGCGCTCTCGCGCTGCGACCCGTTCGCGTCTGCTGGCTTCCACCACTCGCGCCTCCCGGTCCGTTCTCCTCCCCCGAGGGGGTGGGCACTTCCCGTTCGTCGCGACTGGCCTGCCAGCCACGAGGACTCGTTTCAAACTGTGAAAGAGCATCAACCTTCGAGAAGCAATCTAGACCGCCGATTCACGACCGTCAACGAGCGATCGCGAGGGAGTTCGGGAGCCTGATTTCCCCCAGGAACCACCAGCATTTGCGCGCGTTTCTTCTTTCAAAAAGATCGAATCCACGGCACTCGCGGGAATGACCTCGGCAGTGATCGGCCGACGTGGCGCGATCCGGGCGGGGAACCCGGATCTTTCATCGCGAAGAGATCCCTCTTCGTCCGTTCGTTGCGGCTACGAACGGGCCGACGTGCGCGCTGGTCAGAACGTCCGTTCGGGACCGACGGGAGTTCACTCCTCCTCGCCCTTCAGCTCGGCGAGCTCCGTGGAGAGCGTGTCGACCTTCGCCTCGAGCCGGCGACAGATGTCGAGCAGCTCGACCTCTTCGGGATCCTCGAGCACGGTGCTGAGGAAGCCCGCCACGTAGCCGAACACGCCCACGCCGCAGGTGCACAGCACGGCTGCCACGATGCGCCCGGCCTCGGTGCGTGGGTGGTCGCTCCAGTAGCCCACCGTGGTCACGGTGTTGACCGACCACCACAGGGCGTCGCTCAGGGTGGGCACGATGCCCGGCTCGACCACGCGCATGGCCAGGGCGCCCGCGCCGATGGTGGCCAGCACGATGGCCAGCACCTTGAGCAGCTTGGTGCCCGGGCCGCGGTAGCGCTTGGCCCGCCACACAGCGCGCAACACGCGCAGCACGCGCAGCACGCGCACGACGCGCACCGAGCGGAACACCTGGCCGAAGGGGATGGAGGACACCAGGTCCGCGATCTTGTCCGGCCGCAGGAGGTATCTGCGACGGTCGGGCGCCAGGTAGAACCCGGTGAACCACTCCAGCGCGAACGTGAAGCAGAACAGGTAGTTCACGGTCGCGCCGAAGCCCAGCTCGGCGTACATGTGCGGCCGCGCGAACTCCATGATCAGCAGGGTGAACATGGGGATCAGCAGCACGTCGTTGACGAACGAGTGGGTCTTGTAGAAGCGGTACAGCGGCGTTTCGTTGTACTCGTCCTCGTCCATCCAGGTGACAGCCATGGGTGCCTCCTAGCAGTCTTCGGGGAAACTCGATTCCCAAACGATTAGGATCACTTAGGAATC
>CAZXHG010000407.1:0-5531 GCA_964639985.1 uncultured Rickettsiales bacterium | reverse complement strand
CGGTCAGCGACACCGGCATCGGCATCGCCCCGGAGGACCAGGACGCGATCTTCGACGCCTTCTACCAGGTGGAGGCCAGCTCGACCCGGTTCCACGGCGGCACCGGGCTGGGCCTGTCGATCGTGCGCCGGCTGTCGGAGCAGATGGGCGGTCGGATCACGTTGCTCAGCCGCCTGGGCGTGGGCAGCACGTTCTACCTGCACCTGCCTGAGGTGGGGCCCGAGCCGAGCGTGCACGCCGCCGAGACCGAGTCGGTGGAGACCGGCCTGCGGCTTCCGCCCCGTCGCGCGCCGACCGTGCTGTCCGTGGGCGAGGCGGGCGAGGGATACGTCGGTGTGCTGGAGGGGCTGCGCGCCGAGGGGCTGGAGGTGCTCGAGGCCCACTCGGCAGCGGATGGGCTGGACCAGGCGCGGTCGCGGCTACCCACCGCGATCGTTCACCTGCTGGGCGTGGCCCGGGCCAATCCGGCCGACCTGGTGACCCTGGTGCGTGGTGATCCGGTGACCGCGCACATCCCCATCGTGTTGGTGGGCCCGGGGCAGCTGAAGTCGGCGCTGCACGAGCTGCCCGTGGACGGGTACGTGAGCGTGCCCACGGACGGCGCCGAGGTGGCGGACATGGTCTGGCCCCTGATCGGCCAGTACCGGCGTCGCATCCTGATGGTCGGCCCCCAGGACGAGGCCCTGGACACGGTGGCCACGGCCGTGCGCCAGCAGGGATTCGCCGTGGCGCGCGCGCTGCGAGGGTCCCGCGCCGTGGACTTCATCGGCCGCAGCGAGGTTCCGCTGGTGGTGGCTTGTGACGAGATGCCGGACATCACCGTCAAGGATCTGCTCGATGCGATCGACGGGATGGAGGACGACGAGCGGCCCAACGTGGTGGTGCTGCTGCGGGGGGAGAGCCCCCCGTCGATCGAGGAGGAGCTGGGCGAGCGGGTGCTGTCGATGATGGACCTCGGCGAGCTGGGCGCGAACGAGGTCGGCCGACGCATCCTGGAACTGCTCGCGCCGCTGAGCGATCCCGAGGCCACCCTGACCGAGCCGGTGGAGCCCCGCCAGGGAGGGTGATCGAGGGCTCGCCGGGCCGTTGCCGCGTCGCACCGATAGCCACGCCTGTGCTTGACCGACGGGAAGGGCGTTTGCTAGCTTGTTCTTGGATTTTTGCCCATTCTCGGGGATTCAGATCACCCCCTGGGGCGCTCACGAATGGCCAGACAACGGGACACATTCACCACGGCCCAGGCTGCTCGCCTGCTCGGCGTCAGCG
This sequence comes from uncultured Rickettsiales bacterium, assembly GCA_964639985.1. Taxonomy (GTDB): domain Bacteria; phylum Myxococcota_A; class UBA796; order UBA9615; family CAYRNR01; genus CAZXHG01. The sequence goes on along the minus strand of CAZXHG010000407.1, from coordinate 4,265 downwards.
TGGCCACCGTGGTCAACTGGATCGACGACGGCAAGCTCAAGGCGCACAAGACGCCTGGCGGGCATCGCCGGATCCTGCGTGACGACCTCGTCGCGTTCGCCCACCACTACGAGATGCCCCTGGACGGCGAGGACATGCGCCCCAGCGGCGGCAAGAAGCGTGTGCTGGTGGTCGACGACGACCCCGCCATCGTCACGCTGTTCGCCGACGTGCTGGAGATCGAGGGCGGCTACGAGGTGCAGACGGCCCGCAGCGGATTCGCCGCCGGCCTGGCCGTGGCCCGGTTCCGGCCCGACCTGATCCTGCTGGACGTGCACATGCCCGGCATGGACGGGTTCGAGGTGCTGGAGCGGGTGCAGGAGGCCGAGGTCACCATCCCGGTCATCCTCTGCACCGCCTACTACGAGAAGCTCGAGCAGCGTCCCGACATCCGCCAGAAGGTCGCCGCGGTGCTGACCAAGCCGGTTCCGGTGGATCAGCTGCTCGACGAGGTCCGCAGGATCCTGTCCTGATCCCGCCCTCTCGATCCTGCGAGACCAACACCCGAGCAGCGGTGTGCGCCGGTCGGTAGAATGGGCGCGTGACCCTGGTCCTGCCCCGCCCCAGTGACGTCCTGTCCGCCGTCGACCTCGAGACGTTCGAGGTGGCGTGGGAGTGGGCCCGGGCCACCACCTCCGTCACCGCGGAGAGTATCCATGGGCCACCGCACTGGCGGCGCGTCGTGCGTCTCGCGCTGGAGCTGGCGCGGCGGGAGGGTGGCGACCTGCTGGTGGCCGCGCTGTTCGGTGCCTGCCACGACGTGGCGCGGGTGCACGATGGCAGGGACTTCGAGCACGGTCCGCGGGCAGCCAAGCAGATCCACCGCACGATCGCACCCCGGCTCGACCTGCGCGACGACCAGCTCAGCTGCCTGCTCGAGGCCATCCTGCGGCACACCGACGGGGACATCAGCCACGACGCCACGCTGGGTGCCTGCTGGGACGCCGACCGGCTGGACCTCGTCCGCATCGGGTTCGACGTGGACCTGGCGTTGCTCTCCACGGCGTCCGCAGCTCTTGCCGAGGTGCAGGAAGCGGCCGCGCGGTTGTGGGAGCGGGACCGCCGCATCCGCGAGAAGGCCGGGTTGCCGATCTACACCATCCGCCAGCACAAGCGCCGGGACCATCGGGACCCGGGGAGGAACAAGTGATGAGCGACGTGATCGAACACATCCTCGTGCCCACGGACTTCTCGGCCCCGGCGGACCACGCGCTGCTGTACGCGGCCAGCCTGGGCGAACGGTTCGGCGCGACGATCCACCTCGTGCACGTGGTCACGGCGAGCGACGTGCACGCGGACGGGTCGACGGACGACTTCCCCGATCTCGAAGCCTTCCTCGAGAAGGCGGACCTCGCTGCGCGCGCGAAGCTCGACGCGGGCGTGGATCACCGCGGCATGGCCGAGGCCACGGTCGAGCGGGTGGTGCAGCGATCGGTCAACCCCCACGAGGGCATCGTACGCTACGCCGAGGAGCACCCCATCGACCTGCTGGTGATCGCGCTGCACGGCAACTCCCCGCTGTCGCAGGCCGTGACCGGGTCCGTGGCCGAGAAGGTCATCCGCTACGCCCCCTGTCCGGTGCTGGTGGTGGAGCGAGGGGACCGCGACTTCGTGGATCCCGACACCGGCGCGGTCCAGCTCGACCGGGTGGTCGTGGCCGACGACCTCGGCGACAGCGCGGCCGGCGCGCTGGCGTTCGCCGTGGCCAGGTTCGCCCCGTACGCGCCCGAGGTGCACCTGGTGAACACCGTGCAGATGAAGGCCCCGCGCGCGACGGCCGAGTCCGGTGGCATCTCGTACGCCTACGAGGTCAACCCGCGGCAGAAGGACAAGCTGAAGGGGGAACTCGTCAGCCGCGCCGAGGGCGTGGTCCCCGCCGACTGGTCCCTGGTGACCGAGGTCATCCAGGGCAACCCGATCAAGGCGATCGCCGCCTACGCCGCGGACGTGCAGGCTGACCTGTTGATCATCGGACGGGAGACCAACCGCACCTTCAAGGAGAAGCTCGTCGGCGGTACGTCCGAACTCTTCGTCCGCCACGCCCCCTGCCCCACCTTGATCGCCTGACGGCCCCGAGCGAGCCCATCCGATATACTCCCGCCCAGTCCCGGGAGAGCCATGTCCGAGAACCTGCTTTGCTACCTCTACCTCTACGTCGGCTTCGGCGCCGTGTTCTGGATAGGAATGCTCTACGCCTGGCGCCAGGGTGACGTGGGCTGGTCCGACGCGCGCAAGCGCCGAAACCTGCTGACACTGGCGGGAGGGTTCTTCCTGTACGCGGCCGTGCACGGCTTCTTCCAGTTCGTGGCGCCGGGGTTGTAGCCATGGGTGACGAACACCAGGTCGCGGGCAGCGCCATCACCTACGTGGTGCTGGTGGTGTACTTCGTGGTGGTGCTGGGCTTCGGCGCCATCTTCGGTCGGCACACCAAGAGCACCAAGGACTTCTTCTTCGCGGGCCAGCGGTTCGCGTGGTGGATCATCGCGTTCTCGCTGGTGGCCACCACGGTTGGCTCGTACTCGTTCATCAAGTACTCCCAGGTGGCCTATCAGCACGGTACCAGCGCGTCGATGTCGTATACCAACGACTGGTTCTGGATGCCGTTCTTCTTCTTCATCTGGCTGCCGGTGATCTACTTCTCCCGGGTCACCTCGGTGCCGGAATTCTTCGAGCGGCGCTTCGGCCGTGGCGTGCGCAACCTCGTGACCATCGTGATGCTGGTGTACCTGCTGGGCTACATCGGCGTGAACCTGGTGACCATGGGCCAGGCGCTGCACGCGATGCTCGGCTGGAAGGTGACCACGGCCGCCTGGATCGTGGCGATCATCTGCGCCATCTACGTCACGGCCGGGGGCCAGACGTCGGTGATCATGACCGACCTGTTGCAGGGCATGATCCTGCTGGTCGCCGGCCTCGCGTTGCTGGGCGTGGGGGTCTGGTACCTGGGCGGCTTCGGCGAGTTCTGGGACCTGATCCCGGTGGAGCTGCGCGCCCCGCTCAGACCCTACAACGACCCACCGGAATTCAACTTCGTGGGCGTGTTCTGGCAAGACGGGGTCAGCCAGACCATGTTCGCCTACTTCATCAACCAGGGCATGATCATGCGCTTCCTGGCCGCTCGCTCCGAGGCGGACGGCCGCAAGGCGATGGCGTTCACCATCCTGGTGCTGATGTTCGTCTCCATGATCGCGGTGTGCAGCGGCGGCTGGCTCGGCATCGCCCTGGAGAAGGCCGGGCTGATCGACCCGGTGACCAACCCCAAGGACGTGTTCGTGATCGTCACGGACTTCCTGTTCCACCCCGCGATCTTCGGGTTCCTGATGGCCGCGGTCACGGCCGCGCTGATGTCCACGGCCGACACCCTGATCAACGCGACCTCGGCGGTGGTGGTCAACGACATCTGGAAGCCCTATGTGCGGCCGAACGCCCCGGACTCCCACTACCTCAAGGTGGCCCGCTTCGTGACCATCGGCGCGGCCCTGGTGGGCATGGCGCTGGTGCCGGTGTTCGACAGCTTCAAGTCCATCTACCAGGCGCACGGTGCATTCACGGCCTCGATCACTCCGCCGATGGCCGTCACCGTGATCCTGGCCATCTGCTGGAAGCGTTTCGGCACCGGCGCGGGGCTGATCACCCTCGGCGGCGGCATCGTGATCATGATCGTGTCGATCATCTGGCCGGAGGTGATCCAGCCGTTCGCCTTCGGCGTGGAGAAGGGTGGCGAGGGCTTCAAGGCCTGGAGCTTCCAGCGCGCGGCCTACGGCTTCTGCTGCACGTTCACGCTCGGTATCGTGGCCGGATTCCTGTGTCCGCGGGCCAACCTCGAACAGATCCGAGGGCTGGTCTGGGGCACGGTCGACGACGCTCGCCGCCGGTTCAAGGGCGCCGAGCCCAACCACGCCCTGGGCAAGGCCGTCACGCTGGCCGTGGAGGTCGTGCACGACTCGGCGCTGCCCGATCCGGCCGAGGCCGTGCACGAGGGGTTCCTGGGGCTCGTGCGTCACCCGGTGCGGATCCACCCGGACGACCTGGCGCCGACAGGTGCCCGCGAGGGCGACCTGCTGCTGCTGACCCACCCGGGCCTGATCCAGTCGGGCTGGCGGTCGGCGCACGGACTCGCTGCCGGCGGTGACGCGCGCTCCGGCGTGATCCAGGTCTCGCAGACCTTCCTCGACCAGGGCGGACTGGCGGACGTCGATCGTCTGAAGGTCCGGCTGCTGCTGTAG
>CAZXHG010000406.1:0-5557 GCA_964639985.1 uncultured Rickettsiales bacterium | reverse complement strand
CGTCCCCGGTGTCGTCGTCGTCCCCGGTGTCGTCGTCGTCCCCGGTGTCGTCGTCATCGCCGGTGTCGTCGTCGCCGGTGTCGTCGTCCTCACCTCCCGCGCAGACGCAGTCCTCCCAGCCCTGTCCATCGTCAGAGCACTCCTGCGCTCCGTCGCCTCCGTCGACGCAGGTGCACGGCTGGGTCTCGCCGGGATCGCAGACCGAGCAGCCGCTCCCCCACGACAGGATCAACAGGGCCGTGAACGCGTAGAGCACACGTGACATGGAGACCTCCCCTCGGCCGGATCGGGCCACGTGCATCGTACCACCCTCGCGGCGCCTGGACCTACGGCGTCGTCTCGAGATCCTGGGCCCCAGATCCCCGCAGGCGCGGTATCCTCCCTGCCCAGGAGGGAAATCCCGTGCGCGTACCGATCTTGTGGTTGAGTTGTCTCGTGCTGTGCCTGGCCGGCTGTCCCGGCAGTGACGACGACGACACCGCCCCGGCGGATGACGATGACACCACGGCCGATGACGACGACACCACGGCCGATGACGACGACACGTCCGACGACGACGACTCGGCCGACGACGACGACACGGCCGACGACGACGACAGCGCCGATGACGTGGACCTGGACGACCCGTGCGGCGAGGAGCCCATCGAGGGCGACGTGATCGTGGACTGCACGCCGACCGAGGGCACCAACGAGCTGGTCCTGGTCAACGCCACGGCCCTGCTGCCGTCGGGCCCGCTGGCCGACGCCGAGGTGCTGTGGTCGACCACGACCGGCGAGCTGCTGTGCGCGGACGCGGACTGCTCGGGTCAACAGGGGTACGCGGACGCCACCCGCATCTGCGGCGACGTGGTGCTGCCGGCGTTCGTCAATCCCCACGACCACATGCAGTACAACGTGCTGGGGCCCTGGGAGGCAGGGCGGCTGTGGGAGAACCGCTACGCGTGGCGAGGTGACTCGGACTACCGGGACTACCGGGACCAGGTCTACGAGGTGGACGACTGCACGGCCATGGCCTGGGCCGAGGTGCGCGCCATCGCCACCGGCACCGCATCGGTGGCTGGCAGCGATATCGACGGCTGCGATCCGATCCTCGTGCGCAACCTCGACGAGGAGGAGGAGCACCACGGCCTCGCCGGGTACGAGCTGAAGCTTCGTACGGACGACCCGGGGTCGGACGAGGAGGACCTCGTCGGCTGGTGCGAGGACCTCGACAGCGGCGACCTCGACGCCTACGTGCCCCACGTCGGTGAGGGGCTGTACGGGACCGTGCGCACCGAGTTCCAGCCGCTGATCGACGCGGGCCTGCTGCGGCCCGAGACCGCGGTGATCCACGGCACCGATCTCGACCCGATGCAGCTCACGCGCATGGCCACCACGGGCACCCACCTGGTGTGGTCGCCCCAGTCCAACATCCACCTGTACGGACGCACCGCGGACATCACCGCCGCCCACCACCTGGGGGTGCCCATCGCCATCGGGCCGGACTGGACCCTGTCGGGCACGGCCGGGCAGCTGTTCGAGTTGCAGTGCGCCGCGCGCCTCAACCGCGAGGCCTACCACGGCACCTTCTGCCTGTCGGACATGGTCGGCATGGCGACCCACCGTGCTGCGGACGCCCTGGGGCTGGGCGGTGTGCTGGGGGAGTTGACGCCCGGAGTGCGCGCGGATCTGCTGGTGCTGACCGGCGACCAGCTCAGCCCCTACACGACGGTCCTGACCGCGGACCAGACCCAGGTGGCGCTGGTGACGGTCGACGGCGCCCCCCTGTACGGGGACGCGGAGGTGCTCGACCTGTTCCCAGGTCACCTGCCGTATCCCAACGAGCTGTGCGACGACATCGAGTTCTGCGGTACCACCCGGACGGTCTGTCTGCGGGCAGCCGAGGACCAACCCGGCTACCACGACCTGCGGGACGACCTGGTCGAGGCGCTGGGCAGCGACCTGTTCGAGGTGCTGTTCTGTCCGGACGACCCCGGGTACGAGCCCGAACGCTGCGCCATGACGGTGATCGGGGGGCCCGGCGACGATGACGAGGATCTGGACGGTGTGGACGTGTTCGGCGCGCACGACAACTGCCCACGCGTGTTCAACCCGGATCAGCGGGATGAGGACGGTGACGGCCAGGGGAATGCCTGCGATCCCGATCCCTGGGAGCCGAGCCACAGCGGTCCCACAGGAGTGACCGCCGACGACTGGGACGGGGACGGAGTCGACAACACGACCGATCCGTGCCCGTGGGACCACAACCCGGGCGCGTACACCGACACCGATGGCGATGGCCTGGGCGACGACTGCGACCGATGTCCGTCCGATCCGGACCTGCTGTGCACCGAGGCCGTGCACATCCGCCAGTGGGACCACTGGCTGCACCCCTACGAGGGAGAGCAGGTCGTGATGCCGGCGATGGAGGTCACGGCCATCGAGGTGGACGACGATGGGTACACCAACTTCTACGCGCAGCAGTGGGGGTACTGGGGCCTGTTCGCCTATCACCTCGTAGGGGACGCGGTGGCCGTGGGCGACGAGGTGACGATCTCGGGCGAGTACGACGAGTACTACGGCCAGAGCGAGGTCGCCTTCGGCACGGTCGAGGTGACCGGGGCGTTCGTGCCCGCGACTCCGGCCGAGCACGCCGATCCGTGTGCGCTGGCCACCTGGGGTGTCCAGCAACACTTCGAGGAGGGGCTGCTCGTGGCGGTGATCGACGGCGGCCCCTACACCGTGACCGAGGTGGACACCGACCACCACGAGTTCCTGCTCGAGGACTGCCTGTGGATCGACGACGACCTCGTGGAGGTGTCGCTGCCGTCCGTGGGCCAGCAGCTGACCTCGATCACCGGGATCCTGCACTACAGCTGGAACGAGTCGCGGCTCGCGCCGCGTTCACAAGACGACCTCGTGTACTGAGGGGAGCACCATGACTTCGATCCACCGTCCGTTCGCCTGGCTGACCTGCGCGCTGCTGAGTGCGTCGTTCGCCGTGGCCACGCCCGCCCGCGCCCAGTTCGCCGACGGCGTGCTCTGGTACAACACCTCCAACCTCGCCTTCGACATCGGCGAGCTGGACTCGACGCTGCAGGGCCTGGGCGCGCCCTACGTGGAGGACACCGACGTGTGGCCCGCCGACCTGGGCACTTACCGGCTGGTGTTCCTGGTGCTGCCCGACCACGACTTCGACCCGACCCAGCTCGCCGAGATCGAGGCGTTCATGGACCGCGGCGGGCTGCTGGTCACCGTGGCCGACAACGACAACTACGACGACGAGGCCGACCGGCTCAACGCGGTGCTGGCCCAGCTGGGCCTGGACAGCTTCCACACCGACGGCATGTACGACCCGACCTGCCCTCACACGGCCACCGAGGTGCCGGGCAACCCGCTGGTGGATGGCGTGGGCACGCTGAACTATGCGGCCAGTTCCGCGGTCGTGGTCGCCGGCGTCGGCGAACTCCTGCTCACCGGCGAGTCCGGCCAGGACCTGGTGGCCTACGAGGGCGGCGTGGTGCTGTCCGCGGATTCGGGGCCGTTCACCAACTGGTGCACCAACATCGCAGGCAACTTCACCCTGTGGGAGAACATGTTCGAGGGCTGGTGTGACTACGATGGCGACGGCCACGACAAGGAGATCTGCGGGGGGGGCGACTGCGACGATATCGATCCCGCGATCAACCCGGCCGCAGCCGAGGTGGCCGACGGCCTGGACAACGACTGCAGCGGGCTGGCCGACGACGGTATGGTGCCCGCTGGTGCGGTGATCGTCACCGAGATCATGAAGAACCCGGACGCGGTCAGCGACCAGGCCGGGGAGTGGTTCGAGGTCTACAACACCTCGGGCAGCGACCTGAACCTGGTGGGTCTGGAGGTCACCGACCTGGGGACCAACAGCTTCACGGTGGACGGGGACCTGTGGATCGCTCCGGGCGAGCACCTGGTGCTCGGCCGTCACGAGGATCCCGCGATCAACGGCGGCGTGACCCTGGACTACCTGTACACGAACTTCCAGCTGGGCAACACCGGCGACGACGAGGTGATCCTCACCCACGGCGGCGTGGAGTTGGACCGCGTCGTGTACGACGACGTGGACTGGCCGGACAGCGCTGGCGTGGCCATCTCCCTGGACCCGGGGGCGTACCACGTGACCGCCAACGACGATCCGGAGAACTGGTGCGACGCGGCCGCGGCCTACGGCGACGGTGACCTGGGCAGCCCGGGTGCGCTCAACCCGACCTGCTGCGGTGACGCGGACGGCGACGGATTCGTCGACGCGACGTGCGGCGGTGACGATTGCGACGACGGCGATCCCGGCGTGTTCCCCGGCGCGAACGAGGTGGTCTGCGATGGCGTGGACAACGACTGCGACCCGGCCACCGAGGACGAGCCTGACGACGACGGAGACGGGTTCTCCGTGTGCGTCGACTGCGACGACATGGAACCCCTGGTGAATCCGGGTGAGGGCGAGAACGTGTGTGACGGCCTGGACAACGACTGCGACCCGGCCACCGAGGACGAGCCGGACGCGGATGGTGACGGCATGTCGGTCTGCGTCGACTGCGACGACAACGAACCGATGGCCTATCCCGGCGCGCCCGAGATCGTCTGCGACGGTGTGGACAACGACTGCGATCCCGTCACCGAGGACGAGCCGGACGCGGACGGCGACGGCGCCACCGTGTGCACCGACTGCGACGACGCGGACGCCACGGCCTTCCCCGGCGCGACCGAGGTGGAATGCGACGGCGTGGACAACGACTGCGACGCCGCCACCGAGGACGCATCGGACGGCGACGGCGACGGCAGCTCGGTCTGTGAAGATTGCGACGACGGTGACGCGGCCATCTACCCGGGCGCGGCCGAGGCCCACGACGGCATCGACAACGACTGCGATGGCCTGACCGACGAGGGCGCGCTCACGGCGGGCGCGATCGTGATCACCGAGATCCTGCGGGATCCCGATGCGGTCTCCGACGCGGACGGCGAGTGGTTCGAGGTGCTCAACAACACCGCCGTCGACATGAACCTCAAGGGGCTGTACGTGTACGACCTGGGCTCGGACGATTTCACGGTGGAGGACGACGTGCTCGTGGCGGCGGGCGCGTACGCAGTGCTGGGCCGCAACGGCGACAGCGCCACCAACGGCGACGTTGACGTGGCCTACGAGTACGAGGGCTTCTCCCTGGGCAACACCGAGGACGAGATCGTGCTGGAGCACGGCGGTGTGGTGCTCGACCAGGTGGAGATCGGCTCGGACTGGCCAGACGACGCCGGCTATTCCATGAACCTGGACCCGGCCCTGACCGACGCCACGTCCAACGACGACCCGGCGGCCTGGTGCAATGCCCCCTACGACTGGGCGGGCGGCGACTTCGGCTCCCCGGGCATGGAGAACGACATCTGCTGCTCGGACGAGGACGGGGACGGGTTCGACGACGCCAACTGCGGCGGGGACGACTGCGACGACGCCGACCCGGACGTCAGCCCGGACGCGGACGAGGACGTGTGCGACGGCATCGACAACGACTGCGACGAGGCCACCGAGGACGAGCCGGACGAGGACGGCGAC
>CAZXHG010000405.1:0-5674 GCA_964639985.1 uncultured Rickettsiales bacterium | reverse complement strand
CAGGCCGGGAGGGGGCTGAGCTGGAAGGTGGTGTGCTCGGTGAAGTCGGCTTCGGTGACGTCCTCGCCCATGCGGCGGGCCTGGTACAGGGCGGTGCGGTTCACCCAGATCCCGGGGACAGGTGCGTTGTCGAGCAGGGTGTGAACGCCGGTGGCGCCGGGCCACTCGGTGGGGTGGGAGACGAGGCCCTCCTTGACGCCGTGGGCGAGGAGGTAGGCCATGCGCTCGACCTGGGCGTCTTCGTCGAGGATCTCGATGGAGCGGTAGCGGCGGGACCAGAAGCGGTATTGCCAGTCGACGAGGCGGCCGGCCTCGCGGGCGGTGTTTCCGTTGAGGTAGCACACGAAGCCGGCGAGGTCGTCGACGTGGTCGATGGAGGCGATGAGGTGGTAGTGGTTGGAGGCGAAGAAGAAGTGGTGCAGGCGGACGCCGTGGCGAGCCAGGGCGCGGGCGAGGATGCCCTGGATGATGAGCACCATGCGGGGGGAGGGGCGCAGCAGGAAGCGGCTGCCGAGGCAGCGGGTGGTGATCTCGACGACGGCACCCTTGGGGTGGTGGCGGAGGGGACGTGCCATGCAGGGGGGTAGAGCATGGGGTGTGCCAACTCAGATGCTTGATTGGTAACTAACTGGAAATACAGACGAAATACGGCCTTCTCAGGGCGGGTAGGGAAGGTTGCGTCCGGGGGAACCGTCCGGAAATCGAACGCACCGTCCGGATTTCGAACGGGTGGGGCAGCGTGATTCGGCTGGTGATCAGAGCGTGGCGCGCAACAGGGCGACCTGGGTCTCGATCTCGGTCCAGGCGGTGCCGCCTCGGGAGGTGCGGCGTTCGACCGCGGCGACCGGATCGAGCCAGTCGAGGGCGTCGGCCTCGAAGGCGGGGTGGTGGTCCTGGAGGGTGTCGAGGGTGAGGGCGTCGAAGCCCTCGCCGCGTTGTTCGCAGTGGCGGACCAGCCGGCCGGCCACGTGGTGGGCCTCGCGGAAGGGCACGCCCTTGGCCGCGAGGTAGTCGGCGAGCTCGGTGGCGAGCAGGAAGTCGCCGCGCAGCTCCTCGTCGTAGCGGGCGCGGTACACGGTCAGGGTCTGCCACATGCCGGCGCAGATGGAGGCGCACGCGGCGGTGGTCTCGACTGCGTCGAACAGGGCGCGCTTGTCCTCCTGCAGGTCGCGGTTGTAGGCCAGGGGCAGCCCCTTGACCATGGTCAGCAGGGCCTGAAGGTCGCCGTAGACGCGGCCGGCCTTGCCACGGACCAGCTCGGCTGCGTCCGGGTTGCGCTTCTGGGGCATGATCGACGAGCCGGTGGCGTAGGCCTCGGCCATGCGCACGAGGCGGAACTCCCGACTGGACCACAGGACCAGCTCCTCGGCCATGCGAGACAGGTGGGTGATGGTGATGGCGCAGGCGGAGGCTACCTCCTGGAGGTGATCGCGGGCCGCCACGGCGTCCATGGCGTTCTCGGCCACGGCCGCGAAGCCGAGCAGCTCGGCGGTGCGCTCCCGGTCGATGGGGTGGTTGGTGCCTGCCATGGCGCCTGCGCCCAGGGGGCAGCGGTCCACGCGCTTCATCGCGTCGGCGAGGCGCTCGCGGTCGCGGCTGATCATCCAGGCGTAGGCCAGCAGGTGGTGGCCCAGCCAGATGGGCTGGCCGCGCTGCAGGTGGGTGAAGCCCGGGATCAGGGTGCGGCCATCGCGTTCGACCCGGTCGAGCAGTGCGCCGAGCAGGCGGGCCAGGGTGGCGTCGAGCCAGTCGAGGCTGCGCTTGAGCCACAGACGCACGTCCACGGCCACCTGGTCGTTGCGGGAGCGGGCCGTGTGCAGCTTGCCGCCCACCTCGCCGACGAGCTCCGTGAGACGGTGCTCCACGGCCATGTGCACGTCCTCGAGCTCGGGGCCGGGGCGGTAGGCGCCCCGCCGCAGCTCGGCGCGGACCTCGAGCAGGCCGGTGCGGATCGCCTTGACCTCGGCCTCGGCCAGGAGGCCGACCTCGCCCAGCATGGTCACGTGGGCGATGGAGCCGGCGATGTCCTCCTCGAAGAGCTGCAGGTCCTCGTCCAGGGACTGGCCGAAGGCCACCATCTCCTCGGCGGGGTCGTCGTCGAACCGGCCGTCCCAGAGCGCCATCAGTCCTCCTTGCGCCGCCGCTGGTAGGCAGGCTTGCCCTGCAACCGGCGCTTGGCGGCCACGGTGCGGTTGGACAGGCCGTACAGCTCCACGAAGCCGCGGGCCGTGGTGCGATCGAAGGTGTCGCCCTCGGAGTAGGTGGCCAGGCCGTCCTCGTACAGCGAGTAGGGCGAGCGGCGCGCGGTGATGCGGGCCAGGCCGGCGGACACGCGGACCCGGACGTCTCCGGTGACCGTGCGCTGGGACTCCTCGACGAAGGACTGCAGGCACTCGCGCAGGGGGCCGAACCAGAAGCCGTCGTAGATGATGTTGGCGAAGTCCTGGCTGACCTTGCGCTTGTAGTTGAAGGTGGCGCGGTCGAGGCAGATCCGCTCCAGCTCGGTGTGGGCCATGTTCAGCAGGGTGGCCGCCGGGGCCTCGTAGACCTCCCGGGACTTCAGCCCGACCACCCGGTTCTCGACCATGTCGATGCGGCCGACGCCAAAGGTGCCGGCCAGGTCGTTGAGGTAGCGGATCAGCTCCACGCCGCCCATCTCACGGCCGTCGATCGAGATCGGGATGCCCTGGTCGAAGCCGATCACGATCTCCACGGAGCCGCGGGGCGCCTGTGCGGGGTCCTTGGTCATGCGCCAGGCGTCGGGCGGCGGCTCGTTCCAGAGATCCTCCATCTCGCCGCACTCGATGGCGCAGCCCCAGATGTTCTCGTCGATGGAGAACGGCTTCTCCTTGGTGATCGGCAGCGGGATGCCACGGGCACCGGCGTACTCGAACTCGTCCTCGCGGGTGACCAGCTCCCACTCGCGCAGCGGAGCGATGATCTGGAGGTGCGGGGCCAGGGACATGAACCCCACGTCGAAGCGGATCTGGTCGTTGCCCTTGCCGCTGCAGCCGTGGGCCAGCGCGTCCGCGCCCTCGGCCTCGGCCAGCTCGACCATCTTCTTGACGATCAGCGGACGGCCCAGCGCGGTGTGCAGGGGGTACATGCCCTCGTACACCGCGGTAGCCTGGATGGCGGGGAAGACGTAGTCGGTGACGAACTCCTCGGTGAGGTCTTCGACCACGGCCTCGACCGCGCCGGTGGCCAGCGCCTTGCGGCGGATCGCGGCGAGGTCCTCGCCCTGGCCGAGGTCACCGGTGTAGGCGATGATCTCGGCGTCGTCGTAGTTCTCCTGCAGCCACGGGATCATGACGGAGGTATCGAGACCTCCGGAGTAGGCCATCACGATCTTCACGGGAGCCTCCAGTTCGAGGTGCGACCGCATCTTATGAACCGATGCGCACGCCTTTTCAAGGCGCTACGAAAAAGGCCCCCACGCCGAAGCGTGGGGGCCAGGTTCGTTCGACCGTCACGCGACCATGCCGGAGCGGGGCCGCGCAGGCCAGCGGATCAGACCACGCCGTGGGCCATCATGGCGTTCGCGACCTTCGTGAAGCCCGCGATGTTGGCGCCGTTGATCAGGTTGCCCGGAGTGCCGTACTCCTCGGCGGCGTCCACGCACTGCTGGTGGATGCTGATCATGATGTCGTGCAGCTTGCGGTCGGTCTCCTCGAAGCTCCAGGAGAGACGCATGCTGTTCTGGCTCATCTCCAGCGCGGAGGTGGCCACGCCACCGGCGTTGGCGGCCTTGGCCGGACCGTAGAGCACGCCGCTGTCGACGAACAGGTTAGCGGCGTCGGGGGTGGACGGCATGTTCGCGCCCTCGCCGATGGCCTTGACGCCATTGTCCACCAGGATCTGGGCCGACTTCTCGTCGATCTCGTTCTGGGTCGCGGACGGCATGGCCACGTCGCAGGGCACGGTCCAGATGTCGCGCCAGTTGGCGTGGAACTCGGCGCTGGGCCGGCGGTCGGCGTACTCGCTGATGCGGCCGCGCTCGGTCTCCTTGATCTGGCGGATCAGGTCGAGATCCAGGCCCTCGGGGTCGACCACGTAGCCCTTGGAGTCGGAGCACGCGATGCACTTGCCGCCGAGCTGGTGGACCTTCTGGATGGTGTAGATGGCCACGTTGCCGGAGCCGGAGACGACGACGCTCTTGCCCTCGAAGGAGTCGTTGCGCGTCTTGAGCATCTCGTCGACGAAGTAGGTGCAGCCGTAGCCGGTGGCCTCGGTGCGGACCAGGGAGCCGCCCCAGTTCAGGCCCTTGCCGGTGAGCACGCCCTCGAAGCGGTTCGTGAGCTTCTTGTACTGCCCGAACATGAAGCCGATCTCGCGGCCGCCCACGCCGATGTCGCCGGCCGGGACGTCCGTGTTGGGGCCGATGTGACGGAACAGCTCGCTCATGAAGCTCTGGCAGAAGCGCATCACTTCCAGGTCGCTCTTGCCCTTGGGATCGAAGTCCGAGCCGCCCTTGCCGCCGCCGATGGGGGTGGTGGTCAGGCTGTTCTTGAAGACCTGCTCGAAGCCCAGGAACTTGATGATGCTGAGGTTGACCGACGGGTGGAACCGCAGGCCGCCCTTGTACGGGCCGAGGGCGCTGTTGAACTCGACGCGGAAGGCGCGCTGCACCTGGACGTTGCCGTCGTCGTCGACCCAGGGCACGCGGAACTGGATGGCGCGCTCGGGCTCGATGATGCGCTCCATGATCCGGCCCTTGCGGAACTCGGGGTGCTTGTCGAGCACCGGGATGATGGACTCCACCACCTCGGTCACGGCCTGGTGGAACTCCGGCTGGGCCGGGTCCCGCTGCTTCACCTGCGCCATGATCTCGTCGAACATGTACCTGTCTCCTACGGATTTTGGGGGAAGTTGAGGGAGATGGGTTGAGCCAGGGTGATGGCATCCTCCACCGAAAGTGGAGGCGGCCTATCACGTGCGCGAGGGGGGCGTCAACCTGTGCGCGCAAGCTGCACGCGCTTGCGGGTGTGTGCTGGGCCATTGCCGGCCCCTGCGCTAGACTGACCGATCTGGCGAGCCGTGATGCTCTGAGTGGAAGAGAGGAATCCTTGACCGACCGCTTCGACGACCTCGGCGCGCACCAGCTGTTCGACGGCGAACACGAGTTCGGCCTGGAGAGCCGCTACGCGCTGATGCGCCACCGCGTGGGCGAGATCCTGGTGGTGTCCAGCCTGTACGACTCGTTCATCCTCGAGGAGGACGGTCAGCTCGGCGACCGGATCCTCGCCGACTACGTGGACCTGCACCTGCGCTACGCGCCCCGCGTGACGCGCGTGTCCACCGCCCGCAAGGCCATGACCCTGCTGGGCAACCGGCGCTTCGACCTGGTGATCACGACGATGCGGCTGCCCGACATGGACGTGGTGGCCTTCTCGCAGGCGGTGAAGAGCCGCTACGGTACGCCGGTGGTGGTGCTGGCCTACGACAGCCCGGAGCTGCGGGAGGTGCTGCGGGACTTCGAGCCGGCGGCCCTGCGGCACGTGTTCGTGTGGTCGGGCGACAGCCGCATCCTGATGGCGGCGATCAAGCTGGTCGAGGACCGCTGGAACGTGGACCACGACTGCGAGCAGGGCATGGTGCGGGTGATCCTGCTGGTGTAGGACTCGGTGCGTCCGCTGTCATCAAATAATCCGATGATCTACACCGAGCTGATGAC
>CAZXHG010000404.1:0-5719 GCA_964639985.1 uncultured Rickettsiales bacterium | reverse complement strand
CGCCGTGGACCATGGTGAAGCGCAGCATCACGCCGCCGAACAGGGCCAGCAGCGGGGCGATGCGGGTGAACCGGGCAGGGCCGCCGAGGTAGACCAGCAGCAGCCCCAGCGGCGCGACCAGGCCGACGCCGATGTCGAACACCAGGAAGTGCACGGCCAGCTCGCCGTTCAGCATCAGGTGCACCATCTCCTGGCCCTTGGCCCCGCCGGTGGCATGGCCCAGCACGAACAGCCCCAGCAGCACCAGCTCCGCGGCGATGGTGCCGGCCAGCACCCACGACAGAGACCGCTGTTCCTCCTCCTTCCACGCGATCAACAGCGCGAAGGAGGTGCCCGCGGTCAGCCCGGACGCGAGGAACAGCGCGCCGAGCACGTTGGAGTTCCAGAAGGGACGCGCCTGCAGGGTGGACAGCAGCACGCCGGTGTACACGCCCACGCCCGCGGCCGTGATCACCAGGAACACGGCCAGGGGCTGCGCCAGCCACTGGAGCCGGTCGTGGATCGGCACCAGCACCGGGACCCGCACCCAGTTGAGGAAGGTCGACCGCGGCAGCACCAGGAACGAGTACAGCACCGCCGCAGGAGAGACGAAGGTCAGCAGCCAGGTGCCCCAGGAGATGGGCGACGTGGGCTCGAAGGTCAGCATCAGCCGCCAGAAGTAGGCGATGTGAGACAGGTCCAGCATCAGGAAGATCAGGCCCAGCCCCAGCGCGGGCGCGGCCAGCAGCGGCGCGTAGCGCGTGGCCGCGGGGAAGCGGTCCTGCTTGCGCATCAGCAGCAGCAGGCCCGACAGCACGAGGATGCCCGCAGCCAGCCCGCCGAGGAAGAAGTAGGCGGGCAGCTCCCAGCCCCAGACCTCCAGGTGCGGGTCGATCTCGTGGTTCATCCGGCCCGAGATGATCTCGATCTCGCGTTCCATGGCGTCACCTCCTCCCTACAGCAGGAAGTACATCTTCGGTTCCGTGCCGGACTCGGGCAGCAGGACCTTGTACTTGCGTGACTCGAGGTTGCGGCGAACAGCGGAGTCCGGATCGTCCAGGTCGCCGAACTCCAGGCAATAGGTGGGGCAGACCGACACGCAGGCCGGCTGTTCGCCGGACTCGGTGCGGTGAATGCAGAAGGTGCACTTGCTGACGTATCCCTCGGGGTGGATGTAGCGCGCGTCGTACGGACAGCCCGCGATGCACGCCTTACAGCCGATGCACTTGTTCGGGGTGACCAGCACCACACCGCCCGGCTGGTGTACGTGGGACGCGCCCGTGGGGCAGGTGTGCACGCAGGGCGGGTCCTCGCAGTGGTTGCAGCGCTCGGAGCGGTTCTCCATCCACAGGTCGGGGAAGCGGCCGCCGGTCTCCTGCACGATCCAGTCCCGCGCCAGGCCGTGGGGCACCTGGTTCTCGGCCTTGCAGGCGAGCACGCAGTCGGAGCAGGCCACGCACCTGCGCGTGTCCATGGTCATGGCGAAGCGGGCCATCAGGCCACCTCCTTGCGCACGGACACGAAGTTCACCCGCATGCCCGTGCCGCCCATGATCGGGTCACGCGCGTAGCGCGTGGTCAGCTGGGCGTCGTCGATGCCCTTGTTGAACGAGGCCGCCATCTGCGGCTGGCGGTGGCCGAAGCCGTGCACCAGGTACACGGCGTCGCCGCGGATGCGCTGGGTCACCTTGGCCCGGGCGCTGTTGGAGACCACGCCATCCTGGTTCTCCAGGGTCACCCAGTCGCCGTGGGCGATGCCCAGGTCCGCGGCTGCGTCCGCGTTGATCCACACCTGGTTGGTGTCCTCGATCTCCAGCAGCATCGGGTTGTTGGTCGTGCGGCCGAAGGTGTGCACCGGCGAGCGGCCGTACAGCAGCCGGAACATGCCCGGCGGCGGCTTCTCGTGGTCGGTGTAGGTGGGGATCGCGTCGAACCCCTGCTCGGCCAGCAGGTTGGAGTACAGCTCGATCTTGCCGCTGGGCGTGGCGAACGCCGGCGGCACGCCCTCGTCCCAGTAGATGGGCGGCTGCGCGGTCTGCACGACTCCCTTGTCCCGCAGCTCGGCCAGGGTGACGCCCGTGCCGGCCAGCCGCGTGCTCAGGTACTCGTCCAGGTCCTCGAACGGGAAGTGCTCGCCTAGCCCCATCTTCTCGGACAGCTGCTTGGCGATCCACCACCCCGGCTTGCTGTCCCCGACCGCCGGCACCACCGGATCCCGCAGCGCGATGCTCGGCACCTTGTAGGTGGACAGCCGCAGGTCGTCGCCCCGCTCGAGGTAGGCGGCCTCGGGCAGCACCACGTCGGCCCAGCCCGTGATCTCCGCGGGCAGCACGTCCACCACGGCGAGCAGGTCCAGCTCGTGGATCTTCTCCTCGACCGCGCGGAAGTCGGGCAGCGTCAGCGGCAGGTTGGTGCCGTACACCAGCCAGCCCTTGAGGTCGCACGGCTCCACCGGCCACGGCATGGCCGCGTCGCACAGCTCGTGGGCCAGCGCCAGGGACGCCATCGGGTACCTGTCCCCCAGGGCCGTGCGCCAGTCGCGCTCGGGCGGCGCCACCTCGGGGTAGGGATACCTGGGTACGCTGGCCCGGGCCGACTCGTAGAACCCACCCCGCTGACCCCACGCGCCGAACAGCGCGTTGAGGATGGCCACGGCCCGCGACCGCTGGGTGTCGTCGCCGTACCAGGTCACGTGGCGGCCGGGGTGCACGACCACGGCCGGGGCCGCGCGTCCCATGGCCCGGGCGGTCTCGCGGATCACGTGCGGCTCGATGCCGGTGATCGGCCACGCCCACTCCGGGGTGTTGCCCCGCACGGACTCGGCCAGCTGCTCGAACCCGTACGTGTACCGCTCCACGTAGTCCGCGTCGTAGAGCTCCTCCTCGATGACCACGTGGATCCAGGCCAGCAGCAGCGCCAGGTCGGTGGACGGCCGGATGGGCAGCCAGTGCTTTGCCTTGCCCGCCGCGGTGGAGAACCGCGGGTCCACGACGATGACCTCGGCGCCCTTGCCTACGGCCCGGGAGAACTCCTGCACCTGGGAGTTGTGCATGTTCTCGCCGAGGTGGCTGCCGATCAGCACCAGACAGCGGGCGTTCTCGATGTCGGTGTTCTCGGGCGAGCCCACGCCCTGGCCGTACGTCACCTGGAACGCGACCTCGCGCGGGCCGCGGCACTGGGCATAGGACGGCGCGGCCACGTTGACCGAGCCGTAGGCCTTGAGCAGCTGCTTGAACCAGCCGCCGCCACTGCCGTGGTAGAACATCGCCATGCATTCGGGCCCGTGCTCGACCTTGATCTGCTCGAGCTTGTCGGCGATGTATCCCAGCGCCTCGTCCCACGACGCCTCGCGGAATACCTGCTCACCCCGCGCCTCGGTGCGGATCAGGGGAGTGGTCAGCCGGTCGGGGTCGGTATACATGCCGATCCCGCCGGTGCCGCGCGGGCACAGCCGGCCGCTGGTCAGCGGGTCGTCGGGGTTGCCCTCGAGCTTCCAGAGCTGGCCGTCCGGCTTGACGTAGGCCCGCACCGCGCACTTCCAGAAGCACATCTCGCAGTACGAGTTCTTGATCGTGTACTCGGGGGGTGTGGGGTCATGGGCGGCGTGGGCCCGCCGGGGTGGCAACAGCGCGTTGCTGCCCGCGGCGACCGCGGCCGCGCCGGCCGTGGCCGCGCCACCGATCTTGATGAACTGCCGACGGTTGAAGGTGCGTCCCATCGTATCCTCCAGCGGTGGCGCTCCGCGGGGAGCGCCCCGCGTCGTCCTACTCGCTGAACAGGTCGGAGCGTCGCTGGATCCGGCGCTGCAGGATGCCGCGGATCGTGTCGCAGGCCGTGCCGATGTGTGGATCGGCCAGCTCGTAGTACCGGTGCTGGCCCTCCCGCCGCATGGCCACCATGCCCACCTTGCGCAGGGCCGCGAGGTGCTGCGAGACCGCGGGCTGGGGCATGTCCAGGGCCTCGGCGAGCTCGCTGACGCACCGCTCCCCGCCGCGCAGTGCGTACATGATCATCAGGCGCCCGGGGTGGCCCATGGTGCGGCACAGCTCGGCCTGCAGGTTGGCCAGGGCAGGATCGAGGGTGGGGATGGCGTCCAGCATCGTGGCTCCAGTGTTCATGCATATTCGAATATCCATCGATTTACAACCCCGCCTGCAAAAAAACGCTGGGGTGCTAGCATCGCCGCGCCCCGTAGCAGCGCGGGGCGAAGGAGATCCCGATGCTCGAATACCTCGTCGACTGGCTGACCGGCCTGGGCGTCACCGAAGACCTGGCGAACTGGGCCGCCCGCGCCATCCTCGCGCTCGGCATCGTGCTACTGAGCTACCTGGCCAACGCGATCACCAAGCGCGTGCTGCTACGGGTGGTGACCTCGGCGATCCGCAAGACGGGCACGAAGTGGGACGACCAGCTGCTGGAGAAGCGGCTGTTCAACCGGGCCGCCCACCTCGCCCCGGCCGTGGTCATCTCGTTGATGGCCGAGATCCCGTTCGAGGGCTGGGACAGCGCGGTGCACGCGGTGCACTCCGCGGCCAACATCTACATGCTGATCGTGGCCGCGCTGGTGATCGACTCGCTGATCAACGCGGTGCACGGTATCTACCGCAGCTTCGAGATCTCCCAGCGCATCCCCATGCGGGGTGTAGCCCAGGTGGTCAAGATCCTGACGTACTTCATCGTCGGCATCTTCGTGCTGTCGATCCTGATGGGGGAGTCGCCCAAGTTCTTCCTCGGCGGCCTCGGCGCCCTGACCGCGGTGCTGATGCTGATCTTCAAGGATCCGATCCTGGGCCTGGTCGGCGGGCTGCAGCTGACGTTCAACGACATGGTGCGCATCGGCGACTGGGTCGCGCTGCCCAAGTTCGGCGCGGACGGAAACGTCACCGAGATCACCCTGACCACGGTCAAGGTGCAGAACTGGGACAAGACCATCACCACGGTCCCGACGTACTCGCTGATCTCGGACTCGTTCAAGAACTGGCGCGGCATGTCCGAGTCCGGCGGCCGCCGCATCTGCCGCTCGCTCAACATCGACGTCAACACGATCCGCTTCTGCACGCCCGAGATGCTCGAGCGGTTCCGCAAGATCGAGTACATCCGCGAGTACCTCGAGGCCATGGAGAAGGACGTCGCGGAGTACAACGCGGAGCACGGCGTGGACGAGAGCCTCAAGGTCAACGGCCGCCGGCTGACCAACGTGGGCACCTTCCGCGCCTACGTCGCGGCCTACCTGCACCACCACGAGGACATCTACCAGGAGGGCATGACCTTCCTGATCCGCCAGCTCGCCCCCACCGAGCACGGCCTGCCGATCCAGGTCTACGTCTTCACCCGCACCACGGCGTGGGTCGAGTACGAGGGGATCCAGTCCGACATCTTCGACCACCTGCTCGCGGCCGTGCCCGAGTTCGACCTGCGCGTGTTCCAGAGCCCGTCGGGAAGCGACTTCCAGCGGCTGGCCGGCGCCACCGGCTGACAGACCGCTCGCAAGGCGTTCTCGACGCCCGGGAATCGAACACCGCCAAACACGCACGCCTAGCAGAATCTGCTACGTGCGCCCGTCACGAAAACCGACAGCAGAATCGCAGTCGGGTCGATACCGCGATCCACCCCACGACGGCTATCAATGTAGCGAAAGAGCGAGGAGTGAAAGGGGAGTCGGAGGACCGAGTTGACCGAACGCAGCGCCACCCCTGTTTGACAGGTGCTACGCACATGGATCCGAAAAACGCAGGTAGATC
>CAZXHG010000403.1:0-5749 GCA_964639985.1 uncultured Rickettsiales bacterium | reverse complement strand
TGGTGTCGTCGCAGTCGCCCTGGCAGACCAGCCAGTCGTCTCCGTCGGCGTCGGCCTCGGCGGGGTCGTCGAGGCCGTCGCAGTTGTTGTCCGCGCCGTCGCAGATCTCGGTGGCGCCAGGGTAGACCGAGGCGTCGTCCGGGCTGCAGTCACCCTCGCAGGCGTGGAAGCCGTCGCCGTCGGGATCGTCGTACTCGCTGGTGAACTCGTCACAGTCGTTGTCCAGGTCGTCGCACAGCTCCGGCGCGTTGGGGTAGATGTCCGGGTCCTCGTCGTTGCAGTCCCCGCCGCACACGGTGAACAGGTCGCCGTCGTAGTCGCCGAACTCGTTGGTCAGCGCGTTGCAGTCGTCGTCCACGCCGCCGTTGCAGATCTCGAGGTTGCCCGGGTACACGCCCGCGTCGAAGTCGTCGCAGTCGCCATCACAGGTGGACACGCCGTCGCCGTCGCTGTCGGCCGGGCTGAGGGTGATGTCGTTGTCGTCGCAGTCCGTGCACTGGGAGTAGCCGTCGTTGTCGTCGTCCCAGTTGTCCAGGGTGGTGGGATCGCAGTCGTTGTCCGAGCCGTCGCAGATGACCTCCACCGCGCCCGGGTAGGCCAGCGCGTCGTCGTCGTAGCAGTCGCCGTCGCAGGTGGCGAAGCCGTCTCCGTCGAGATCGGACTCGTCGTCGTGGAAGATGCCGTCGCAGTTGGTGTCCACGAAGTCGCAGGCGGCCTCGGCGTGGGCCGGGCTGACGTCGCCGCTGGCGTCGTTGCAGTCGCCCTGGCACTCGTCGTAGCCGTCGCCGTCGTCGTCCACCTCCTCCTCGTGGAGCAACGTGTCACAGTCGTTGTCGATGTAGTCGCAGGCATCCTCGGTGGCGCCCGGATTCAGTGCCGCGTCCGCGTCGTCGCAGTCGTTGTCGCACACCGAGTAGCCGTCCGCGTCGAGGTCGGCCTCGTCGTCGTGCAGGAGTCCATCGCAGTCGTTGTCCAGGAAGTCGCACTCGACCTCCGGGTTGAACGGGAACACCGTGGCCTCGAAGTCGTCGCAGTCCGCGTCGCAGATGGAGTAGCCGTCCTCGTCCGCGTCGATCTCGTCGTCGTGCAGGACCCCGTCGCAGTCGTTGTCCAGGAAGTCGCACTCGACCTCGGTGTTGCCCGGGAAGACCGTGTCGAGGGTGTCGTCGCAGTCGTCGTCCGTGCCGTTGGTGCAGCCGGAGTCGTCGAGGTCGGCCAGGCCGTAGCCGTCGAGGTCGAGGTCGGTGCAGTCGTCGCACAGGTCGCCGAGGCCGTCGCCGTCCTGGTCGGCCTGGTCGTCGTTGTAGGTCTCCATGCAGTTGTCGACGTAGTCGGCCACGCCGTCACCGTCGCGGTCGGCCTCCGAGGCCCAGAGGGCGGCGTCGACCAGCAGGTCCTGCACGTCGGCGTCCGCCAGCACGCCGTAGGCGTTGTAGTTGCCCGCGCTGTTGAAGTTGACCACGCGGCCGTAGCCGATCTCGCGCACGGCGACCGCGTCGGATCCGTTCTGGTCGGTCATCAGCACCTCGGGCTCATCCACGCCGAAGGTGTGCACCGCGCCGATGTTGAACCCCGACGTGAAGCTGAGGCTGGCCACGTTGGCCACCACCGGGTGGGCCTCCTGGCCGACCGCGACGGTGTAGTCCAGCGTGCCGGTGTCGCCGTCCGTGCGGTCGAACAGGATCAGGTCACGCATGTCCTGGTAGCGGCCGACGGAGTACTCGTAGGCCAGCCACTCCATGCCCACGTACCCGCCGCCGGCGTCCACGTAGTCCACCAGCGCCGTCTGGCCACCGCCGGGCATGCCGTCGGTCAGGGTGGTGCCGTTGAGGTGGAACACGAGCTCGTAGTCGTCCAGCGCCGGATTGGTGCCGTCGTACCCCGTCTCGGCGGTGTCGCTCGCCGTGACGGTGAACCCGGCGTCCTCCAGCGCCGTGATCAGCGCGTCGGTGTCGGAGTTGTCCACGTCCCAGATCACCAGGGCGTCCGGATCGGCCCAGGCCCGCATCGGGAGGAGCGCCACGAGGGCGCACGCGGTCAGGAAGGGTGTGAGTCTCGGCATTTTGATTTCCCCGCTCGCAAGGGTCTTTGCCTGACAGTATCGGGGACTCGGGGGGGCAGATTCAAGCGCGCCGCGCGCCCGTGTGCATACGAGGCGGCGCGGGGGGGCGCGCCCGCGGGACTCAGATCGTGCGGCGGCGGCGGATCACGACCCCCAGCAGGCCCAGCACCACGGCTAGCACGGCGGCCGGATATTCGCGGCCCGTGACCGTGCACGTACAGGTGACGGGCGCGTCGTCGTCGTCATCGGCCGCATCGTCGTCGTCGTCCGCGACGGCGCAGTCGGAGTCGTCGCCGTCGATGGTCCCGTCGCAGTCGTTGTCCACGTAGTCGTCGCACACCTCGAGCGCGTCCGGGTGCACGTCCGCGTCGGTGTCGTTGCAGTCGTCGCCGTTGCACCCGCTCGCCACGAACCCGTCACCGTCGCCGTCCACGTCGTCGACCACGCCGTCGCAGTCGTTGTCCACGTAGTCGCCACACACCTCCTCGTGGTCCGGGTGGGCGTCCGGGTCGCCGTCGTCGCAGTCCCCTCCACAGCTGTGGTGGCCGTCCATGTCCGCGTCGTCGAGGTTGAGCTCGGGATCGCCGTCGTCGCAGTCGTTCTCGCAGATCATCCAGCCGTCCTCGTCCACGTCGTCCTCGTCCGAGGGGATGTCGCCATCGCAGTCGGAGTCCTTGCCGTCACAGATCTCGTTCACCCCCGGGTGTACGTTGGGGTCGAGGTTGTCGCAGTCCCCCTGGCAGGCGTTGACGCCGTCGCCGTCGAGGTCCTCGTGCTCGCACTCGTCCACGCCACCGTCGCAGTCGCTGTCCTGGCGTTCGCACTGCTCCGGGGCGCCGGGCCAGGTGAGCGGATCGTCGTCGTCGCAGTCGTTGCCGCAGAACATGAACCCGTCGGCGTCGTTGTCGTCCTCGTCCACCGGGATGGCGCCGTCGCAGTCGTTGTCCGCCCCATCGCACTGCTCGACCGCGCCGGGGTGGGAGTCGAAGTCACCATCGTCGCAGTCGCCGTCACACACCGACAGGCCATCGCCGTCACTGTCGACGGTCTCGTCGGTGGTGGCGTCGCAGTCGTTGTCCAGGCCGTCGCAGGACTCCCGGGCGGTCGGGTACACCAGCGGCTCGCCGTCGTCGCAGTCGTCGTCGCAGGGCGTGAAGCCGTCGCCGTCACCGTCCCACAGCTCGTTGGTCGTGGGGCTGCAGTCGTCGTCCATGCCGTTGCACACCTCGGCCGCGCCGGGGTGGACGAGCAGATCACCGTCGTCGCAGTCCCCCTGGCAGACGCTGACGCCGTCACCGTCCGCGTCCACCTCGGCGGTGCTCAGCGCGCCGTCGCAGTCGTCGTCCACTCCGTTGCACTGCTCGACCGCCGCCGGGTGCACGGCCGGATCCGTGTCGTCACAGTCGCCGTTGTTGAGCACGTGCCCGACGACGACCAGGCAGTGCGGGATCGGCGTGGCCGCCCGGTCTCCGTAGCCGTCGCCGTCCCCGTCCGGGTACCAGTCCGCGCTGACGTGCCCCTCGTCCACCACGCCGTCACAGTCGTCGTCCGCGCCGTTGCACTGCTCGCCCGCGCCGGGGTACGCGGCTGGATCACCGTCGTCGCAGTCGAGCCCACCGCAGGCGTCATCCTCGAAGCCGTCCCCGTCGAGGTCGTGACACTGGGCGGCAGCGGAGTTCGCCAGCAGCAGGCAGCTGGCCAGGGCCACGAGCAGGGTCGTGTGCACGCGCATGGATGGTTCCTCCCTCGAACGAAGCATAACCGAAGGAGGGGGGCGGGGGGGCGGTGCCGGGCTCAGTGGCGACGGCGTCTCAGGGCCGCGGCGAGGGCGACCAGACCGAGCAGGCCGACCGGGGAGGCGCCGCGGTCCGCCAAGCGGCACTCGCAGCCCTCCTCGTACTCGGGCTCCTCCTCGAGGTGGCAGGCCTCGTCGTCCACGTCCACGAGGCCATCGCAGTCGTTGTCCACCCCGTCGGAGCAGTGCTCCTCCCGGTCGGGGTGCACGGTGTCGTCGAGGTCGTCGCAGTCGTCGCCGCCGCACTCCAGCGGGGCGTGGCCGTCCTCGTCCACGTCCAGCTCGTCGACCTCGCCGTTGCAGTCGTTGTCCAGGCCATCACAGACCTCGTGCCCGGCCGGGGAGGCCTCGGCCTCGCCGTCGTCGCAGTCCCCCTCGCAGGTGTCGAAGGCGTCGCCGTCGAGGTCGTCGAGGTTGAGGTCCGCGTCTCCGTCGTCGCAGTCCCCGTCACAGGAGGAGTAACCGTCGCCGTCCTCGTCCACGGGGGTGGCCTCGTCGTCGCCGTCGTCGCAGTCCCCATCGCAGGGGAACCAGCCGTCTCCGTCGTCGTCGACCTCCTCGTCGGGGATCTCGCCGTCACAGTCGTTGTCCGCTCCGTCGCACAGCTCCTCGGCGCCGGGCCAGGTATCGGGATCCTCGTTGTCACAGTCCCCCTGGCAGGCGTTGAACCCGTCGGCGTCTAGGTCCTCGTCCACGTCCTCGTCGACCACCTCGTCGCAGTCGTTGTCCACCTCGTCGCACAGCTCGGGCGCGCCGGTGTACACGTCGGCGGACGCGTCGTCGCAGTCGTCGCCGCAGGCCAGGTAGCCGTCCCCGTCCTCGTCCACCTCGGTGGGACCGGGGCCAGCCACGCAGTCGTTGTCCACCCCGTCGCAGATCTCGGGGGCGCCCGGGTAGACCGTGGCGTCGCCGTCGTCACAGTCGGCCTCGCACAGGGTGTGCCCGTCACCGTCGAGATCGCCGTCCTCGTCCGTGGTCGGATCGCAGTCGTTGTCGATACCGTCGCAGGTCTCGACCGCGTCGGGGTTGACCGTGGCCGCGCCGTCGTCGCAGTCGCCGTCGCAGATGGTGTAGCCGTCGCCGTCGCCGTCGACGAACTCGTTGGTGTCGGAGTCGCAGTCGTCGTCCACACCTCCGTTGCAGACCTCCTCCTGGCCCGGGAAGATGGCCGCGTCGCCGTCGTCGCAGTCCTCGCAGTAGCCCCAGCCGTCGCCGTCGTAGTCGGGAGAATCCAGGGTGGCGGGATCGCAGTCGTTGTCCACCCCGTCGCAGATCTGCTCGCTGCCCCCGGGGGACGCGGTCGGCTCGTCGTCGTCGCAGTCGGAGCACACGCCCCAGCCGTCGTTGTCGCCGTCCGGGTCGTCCTCGGTGCCCCCGTCACAGTCGTTGTCCACCCCGTCGCAGGTCACCTCGGTCGCGGCCGGGCTGACCGCCGGGTCGGCGTCGTCGCAGTCGCTGCCATCGGCCAGATACCCCGGGGGCTGGTCGCACGACGCCTCACCCTGCCCGCCGTCGCCGTAGCCGTCGAGATCCGTGTCCGGGTACCAGGTGTCCGCGTCCACGGCCGTGGACTCGTCCACGTCGCCATCGCAGTCGTTGTCCTGGCCATCGCAGGTCTCGTCGTTGCCCGGGTGGTTGAGGTCGTCGGTGTCGTCGCAGTCGTCGCACTGGTCCACACCGTCGCCGTCCGCGTCCGGGATGTCCCAGTCGTCGCCGTCCACGAGGCCATCGCAGTCGTTGTCGCCGCCGTCACAGACCTCGGCATTGCCCGGGTAGTTGGCGCCGTCGGCGTCGTCGCAGTCGGTGCAGGCGCCCACGCCGTCGCCGTCCGCGTCCGCGAACTCGGCGTCGTCGTCGTCCACCTCCCCGACGAAGAAGATCACCACAAAGAC
>CAZXHG010000402.1:0-5757 GCA_964639985.1 uncultured Rickettsiales bacterium | reverse complement strand
GCTCGGGGCCAGCCCGAACGGTAGCTGGGAAACGCTCATCTTCCTGCTAGCGAGAGGGGTAGTACAGCAATGAGATGCCGTCACCCCGAAACGGTACCTGGGAGGGGTAGTGCGAAGCGGTATCGCGGCGGAGCGGTAGTGAGAAAAACCCAGTAATTACAACAGGTAATCGTTCATGCCGACTTGACAAAAGGTCCGAAACGGAGGTATGCATATGGACACGATGCAGATGGAGATCAGCATCGGAAAGCGGTCCGACAACTCATCGGCCACCCAGCGAAAAAAGAAGATCATGATTGGGGTATTTACCCCTGATGGAGGACTACGCATGGACCCTCTTATTCTCGACATCGTCCCCGCGATCCACCTGCTGACACCCGCCGTCGTTTTCCTCGTGCACGCCGTTCTACGGATCAGCGAGCAACTGGTCAGTCAGCGCCTGTGGCGCTGGTGGGAGGGCCTTCTTGCCCCTCGCGGGTGCGCCGAGCCGTGCACCTCCGTCACGGCCTGCTTCGGCTGCCCTCTTCGCGGCCCCGAACTCCGGCAAGGCCAATTCTGGTGGCCTCCCCCAGCGGCCGTGGCGTGACGGTCACTGATCATGATGACGAAGTGCGTCTGCGACCGCGACGCTGGTACGATGCCGCACGGGAGGTGAACCATGCCCAGGGGCCACTTCGTCGATGCCTGTCCCGTGTGCCAGATGCCGAGCGTCCAGGGAACCGCGCAGTTGACCGTGTGGCGGTCGGCCCCCTTCGAGGACACATCGCTCGTTTCCTACGACTGTCCCCGCTGCGGCGTGTTCTCGGCTGGCGAACCCAGCTCGCTGGAAGACATCGGGATGCGGTCGCTAGCCGACGATCATCGCCGTGTCCTGTCCGGTCTGATTCGCGAGGCGACGGACAACCCCAACCTCGGCAGATACCCAGGGCGCATCATCCCCACCGACATCGAAGACATCATCGCGTCGGGTCCGCTGTGGATGCCTGTACCCGAGCAGCTCGATGCCTTCCTCCGAGCAGTCGCGGAACGGATCAACTACTTGCACGAGTCCTCGTCCGTGGATTTCGTGGGAGTCTGGGCGGCGCGGCTGTTTCTCCCGGCAACAGGACGCGAAGCGTTCGACCGTATTCGCCAGGAAGCTGAGGCACGGAAGCTGATCGAGAGCCCCACCAAGCAGCAGAACCAGCGCGAGGGGTACCGCCTCACCATGAAAGGATGGGAACGCGTCGCACAGCTCCAAGCCGAACCACGCAAGGGCGATCAGGCGTTCGTCGCGATGTGGTTCCACGAGGACATGGATACGATCTACGACGATGGAATCGCACCTGCACTCCAGGCCCTCGGCTACCGCCCGCTGCACATGGGGAAGGTCCACCATGACAACCGCATCGACGCCGAGATCGAGGCCCAGATCAAGCGCAGCCGGCTGCTCGTGGCCGACCTCACGGGCCACCGCGGCGGCGTTTACTACGAGGCAGGGCTCGCTCGTGGCCAGGGCATCCCGGTCGTCTGGACCTGCAACGAGAGCTTCCGGCCGTTCCTGGCCGTGGACGGCGTGACGCCGGAGATGGACGAGGTGCCCGCTCACGAGCAGATGGCGTGGACCAAGCAGATCCACTTCGACACGCGGCAGTACCAGATCCTGATGTGGTCGGATGCCGAGGATCTCAGGGACCAGTTGATCGCCCACGTGTGGAAGCGCGGTCACTTCCTGGTCGATCCGTTCCCGGACCGTCGAGAGGCGGAGTAGCGCTGCAGCTACAGTCCCGCAGAGCGGAGGAGGTCGTCGAAGTCGCGGAGAGTCTTGAGCCCGCCAGTGGGAGGGAGCTGCTCCTCATAGCGTGTCGCTTGATTGGCGACGATCAGGAAGTCGTAGTACCCGCGGAATCCCGGCTGCGTGGCGATCGAGGCCAACTCGTTCTGTGTTGGACGGGATGGAAGCGTGGCCTTGCCCTCTGCCTGACACATCGCCGCGTGGAGCGTTGCGCGTTCGATGTCCGTGGTAGTGAAGAAGAAGTGCCGAAACTCCCGGAACCGTTCCGTGCCGGCCGTCCACGCAATGAACCTGTTGAGGCACTCCCAGTCTGCTACTGCCCCAAGCACCCGCCTACGTTTTTCATCCTGCAGAAGCAGCGCCATTCTGTTCAGCGTCCTCTGGATCACGCGGGGATTGGCGAAGAACGGCTGAGCGAGCACATCGCGGATGTTGGCCAATCCGGTCATGCCCTTGGCTCCGAACGCCTCGTTCATCCACTCCATCGGTTCCGTTGTCTGCGCGAACACCGACTGGATGAACGCCTCGATGTCGTCCTCCCTGATCGGCGGCACTTCCAGCGACAGGTCGAAGATCTTCTCCAGGTAGTTCTCGCCCGTGTACGACGCGCTGCCTGGATACCGATGCCGGATCGCCTCCCCGACGATCTGTCGGTCCAGCGCGAAGACGAATACGGCCTTGCAGCCGGTGTCCCCGCACAACAGCAGCTTCACCGCCTCGATCAGCGTGACCGTGGAGTCCGGCAGGCAGCGGTCCAGGTCGTCGAGGAAGAAGACCAGCGGGCCAGACCGACCCTGCAGCGTCTTGTCGACCAGCTCCTTGAACCGCGCTTTGACGTGCTTGACCTCGTCGTGGAGCTTCGCGCGTTCGTCGAACAGCTCGGCCAGCTTCTCCGGCTTGAGATCCTTCAGGAAGCTGATCGAATCGGCAGGCAGGTTGACGAGGCCGCCTGAGGCCGCCGCGACACCGAGCCGCACAGACAGGGCCAGCAGCACCTTGGCCGCGCCGACCAGCAGGTCCTTCACGGCATCGGCATCGAGTCTGCCGTCCCCACGCACCTCTTCGACCAGGGCGTACAGCAGCGGCGTGAGCAGGTCACCGGACCGCTCGTACTCCCACGGATCGAACCAGATCGAGCGGCGCTTCTGCTCACCGTCGGGTCCATCGGTCCACCGCTTCTTGGCCTTGTACATCAGCGTGGACTTGCCGCTACCCCAAGAGCCGTACAACGCGATGCAGGCCGGTGCGGGCAGGGACTCGATCGAGGTCATCAGGGTGTCGACGGCGGCATCCTGACCGAGCAGGTCGTTGCCGCCCATCAGCGCGGCGCGCTCGGGATCGTCCTTGAGCAGGGTGAGCTTGGTCATCGGGATCTCCTCCCCGGGGGGATGATCGCTCGGGCTTGCCCGGGGGGCAACGGCGAGCACCGCCGACGACAGTTGCTGTCGCCTCGTCGGCGTATCGTCGTCGCGAGGAGGTGGAACATGGACTTCCCAACCGAGCGCGAAGAGCTACGCGAACTTCTGTGGGAACACCTGCAGGACCGGCTGCGCGACCGACGCGCCAAGGGTGTCGACCTCGGTGTTCGTTCGGACAAACTGAAAGGCCGTGAACGGCCGTTTCTGAATGGAAATCCTGCCGCAGGTGGTGAATCACCCACGGATGTGCACCTCGGAACGGGAGGCACCACCCTCATCAGCTGCTTGATCGGCGTCTTCGCCAGCGATCCTTGGCATGCCGACAAGGCTCAGCAAGGTCGAATCCTGATCGAGGAGGTCTACGAGCTGGTCCATCTCGGTATCCTGCGACCCGATCACGAATCCGAGCGAGAGGCCCACTTCTTCATCACACCCCACGGCGCCAAGTGCCTCGAAGTCGATGATCGCCGCCTGTCCCCGTTGTCCGAGAAGTGGGTAGACGCATTGAAGGCACGCTTCGGCGGGGAACCCGATCTCGGCCTCCTCGTCATCCACTACCGCGAAGCCCTCGATGCCTACCGGGCCGGGCTCGACCTCTCAGCGATGGTCATGATCGGCGCCTGCTACGAGTTGGGCCTCCGCAAAGTGGCATCGGAGATCGCAGGCCTGCTGGAGCGACGCGGTGGTTCGGCTCCTGGCGCGAATTCGGGTGATCGCCAACTGCTGAGGCGGATCAACGCCGGTGATCCTGTGATGGCGGATCCCCTCGCCCAGATGGTCGATCGAGTTCTACTACATGGACTGCGTCGCGATCTCGGGCGCGAAAACCACGAGTGGGCGAAATTCTGCCTGAGTCCATCCCTGCTGTTCGTACGAAAGCTTCGGAACAACGCCGGGCACCCGACGGGGGAGGTCGTGTCGAGGGACATGATCTACAACCACATCCTGCTGTTCTCGGACCACTACGCGCGGATGACCTCCATCGCCGAGACGATCAAGGATCTGTCGTGAATCTCGCAGGGACCGACTGGGTGGCCAGGGAGAAAGCCGAGGAAAGGCCCATGCACCGAGTACCCTCGTGGCGTGCCGCATTCGGCATCATGTCCGCGAACAGACGGGGGAGGCGTTGATGGAACCGATCGTCGTGAAAATGACGAACCAGTATGGACCTTTGAAGGCCGCGGAAGTCTTCGAGCATCACGGCTGGTTCATGCCCGCCTACGTGCCTCTAGGTTTCCTAGGCCGCCTTGCGTTCGACCTGGACCACGAGCAGTCCAGATACAAGAGGCGCCGTCTGCTCCGCGAAGCCCTCGTGGCCACGTACGACGAAGAGCATCTCGCCGCGATGTTGCTCGACCTATACGCTCGCGTCCCCTTCTTGCGGGACAGGCTCCGATCCATCTCGGAAGCCTTCGAGGCCTATGCTCTCGGCATCAATGGAGCCGCGATCGTCGCCTTGCTGCCTGTCGTGGAAGATGTCCTGAGGCAACACGGGGGCGGCGGACCACGTGACACTGGCCGCAGAAAGCTGCTGGGTTGGATCGACGATGCGATCAGCATGGAACGAGCGCGGGGGGATGAAGACCACAATGACGAGAGAGTCGCGATGCTTCGGTCGTTCCGTGGCTTCGTCGATCAGCGGCTCTATGCACCCTCAGCAAAGTGCAAAGACGCAGGCTTTCTCAACCGAAACGGAATTCTCCATGGCGTGTTCCCCGATGACGAGTACCGAGACGCACACAACTTCCCGCGGCTGGTCTCTGTGCTCGATCTCCTTTGCTTCACCGTCACGGTTCAGCGAGGTGCCCGCGCATCGGCTCTCGGCCCAAAGCTGAATGCGGCATCCCACCACCTCGCTGCGTACTACCGCCAACTCAGGGCGATCGCAGAAACGCGCCCGACCGGCCCCAGCGCGCCAGACACCGAAGGCACCGATCGTCGCGGATCCCGCTGAGCCAGATGCGCCAATTGGCGCTTCTCGATGGTGCCGCCCCGGGGCAATACCGTCGGGCGGACGGCTTCTCTCGGTCCCAACACGGAGCCCTGCTATCCTGGACGCGGAGGGAAAACCGATGAGGCCGGCCTGGACCATGCCGCTGCTCGCCGCTCTGCTGCTGGTCACCAGCTGCGCTTCGACCATCACCGACACCCCCGACGAGACCATCGCCCTCACCGACGAGGACAACTTCGCCTACGACTACACCTTCGACATCACCAGCTACCCGGCCCCGGAGCTGTCCGACTTCACCATCGACTGGAGTGCGCTGACCGAGGACATGCACGGTGCTCCGCTCGTCCCAGACGCGGACATCAACATGGCGGCCGTGGTCGTGTTCCGGTACCTGTCCGAAGAGGACATCGAGTCCGGTGAGCCCTACATCTCGTGGGGTCACGAGCTGTTCGTCTTCGCGGAGGTCAACGGCGCCACCTCGGTCCGTCTCAGCGACTTGACTATGTTCGGAACCGACATCGACATCGAGACATACTTCGAGGCCAGCTACGGCACGTGGCTGCTGGTGCTTTCCACGGGGGACATCCCTGGTGCAGGCACCCGGATGGCCGCTT
>CAZXHG010000401.1:0-5802 GCA_964639985.1 uncultured Rickettsiales bacterium | reverse complement strand
CGTCCGCGTCCGCGTCGTGGCAGTCGCCGGCGCAGAGGCTCCAGCCGTCGCCGTCGTCGTCGGTCTCGTCGGCCGGGATCACGCCGTCGCAGTCGTTGTCCGCGCCGTCGCAGACCTCGGCCGCGCCCGGGTAGCTGGTCGCGTCCGTGTCGTCACAGTCCTCGCAGTTGACGTACGTGTCGCCGTCCGCGTCCAGGGTCTCGTCCGCGGGGGTGATCCCGTCGCAGTCGTCGTCCACGCCGTTGCAGACCTCGGGCGCGCCCGGGTGCACCGCAGCGTCGTTGTCGTCGCAGTCCCCGTCGCAGCCGGTCACGCCGTCGGCGTCGCCGTCCGCCTCGTCCGCGGGCACCACGCCGTCGCAGTCGTTGTCGATGCCGTCGCACAGCTCATCCGCGCTGGGGTGCACGTCCGCGTCCGCGTCGTCGCAGTCCCCTGCGCACCCGGCCCAGCCGTCGCCGTCCGCGTCCGCCTCGTCCGCCGGCACCACCCCGTCGCAGTCGTTGTCCACGCCGTCGCACAGCTCGGGCGCGCCGGGGTACGTGGTCACGTCCTGGTCGTCGCAGTCGCCGTCGCACGGGGTGTAGCCGTCCCCGTCCACGTCCTGGTCCGTGCCGTCGTCGACCACGCCGTCGCAGTCGTTGTCCAGTCCGTCGCAGAGCTCGGGGAAGCCCAGGCCGATGTCCGGGTGGGTGTCGTCGCAGTCCCCCTCGCACACCATCTGCCCGTCCCCGTCGTCGTCCTCCTCGCCCGGCCCGTAGACGCCGTCACAGTCGTTGTCGTACCCGTCGCAGACCTCCAGGGCGCCGGGGAACACGGCCGGGTTGTAGTCGTGGCAGTCGCCATCGCAGGGGGTGTAGCCGTCACCGTCCTGGTCGATGTCCACGTCCTCGTCCACCACGCCGTCGCAGTCGTTGTCCAGCCCGTCACACTGCTCGGGCGCGCCGGGATAGGTCAGGGCCTCGGCGTCGTCGCAGTCCCCCTCGCACTCGGAGTAGCCGTCGCCGTCGTCGTCGGTCTCCTCCGGGCCGAGCAGGCCGTCGCAGTCGTTGTCGATGCCGTCGCAGATCTCCTCGGCCTCGGGGTAGGAGGTCGGGTCGAGGTCGTCGCAGTCGCCGTCGCAGCCCATCCAGCCGTCGAGGTCCACGTCGACCTCGTCCTCGGGCACCGCACCGTCGCAGTCGTTGTCCAGCCCGTCACACAGCTCCTCGGCGCCCGGGTACGTCTCCGGATCGCTGTCGTCGCAGTCGTCCTCGCAGGCCAGGTAGCCGTCGCCGTCCGCGTCCTGGCCGTCGTCCACCTCACCGTCGCAGTCGTTGTCGATGCCGTCGCAGATCTCCTCGGCGTCGGGGTGCACGGTGTCGTCGTTGTCGTCACAGTCCGTGCCCTCGCAGCCCTCGCCGTCCCAGCCGTCCTCGTCCATGTCGCACGAGGCGATGCCGGCGATGTTGACCGTCAGGGTCTGGAAGTCCTGGGCATATGCGTCGCAGTTGCAGCCCCCGCCCGACCCGGCCGCGGCGAAGCGCATGGTCAGCTTGGCCGAGAAGCTGCCGTCATACGGCGGCACCACGAAGGAGATCACCAGGGTCTGGGTTCCGCCGGCACGCACCTCCATGGGCGGGGCCACCTCGCCGCCGCTGTCCGTGGTCACCGTGAACACGTCCACGTCGCCCTCGAGCTCCGCCTCGAGCAGGGTGGCGTTCTCCTCGGTCATGCCGTAGACGATGACCGACGACTCGAGCGCCGGACCGCCCGCGTAGACCGTGCCGAAGTCGACCTGGCCCTGCGAGACCGTGACGCTGAGATCCACGTCCGGATCCACGCACCCGGTCCAGGACGCCAGCAGCGTCAGACCGAACAGCGCGGGCAGGTGACGGCGGAGAGTGGAGATGGAGAGCATGCGAGACCTCCCGTGGAAGAGTGCCCGAGCCGTCGAGGCCGACAGATCGGGCCTCATAAGCTTAGGCTCATCCCGCCTGGATGAAAAGTTTGTGTAAAGGAATCGTGCGTGTGCGGTCCGAAATGGCGCAGGCGGGCACGCGCCTCGCGCGCGCTCAGCAGCCGTTGCTTGGCGTGACGATCGGGTCGAGGTCGTCGCAGTCGAGGCCGGAGGGCGGGTAGTACAGGGGGTCGTAGGGGCCGGGCTGCCACCACAGGTACCAGCCATCGTCGTCCAGGTCCCAGCGATCCGCCTGGTCGCCGCCGAACGCGCCCATGTCCGCGCGGCTGCCGTCCGGATCCACGGCCGAGGAGTCCCCGGCGTCCACCAGCGGTGACGTCTCGTCCAGGTGCAGGTCCCACTCCAGCGGATCGGCCGCGGTCAGGTCGAGCAGCATGGGGTCCACCGACAGGTTGCCGTCCGAGCCGGTGGGGTCGCTCATACCCACGAAGTCGTCCGGGCTGTTGCCGTACACGTCACACCAGCTCAGCGACGCCGAGCCGGACAGCAGGTCGATCCCGCCCCCGCTGGCCGCCTCGTTGGCCGTGAACACGCTGGAGCCGAACGTCAGGGTGCTGTCCGACGCGAGCACCGCGCCGCCGTCGGTCGTGGCCGTGTTGCCGGCGAAGGTCGCGTGCGCGAACACCGGCTCCCCTGCGTACACGAACAGGCCCGCTCCCGCGTCCGTGGTGTTGCCCGCCACCCGCAGGCCGGTGAGGGTGGGCGAGGACTCGCTCATGTACAGCCCGCCCCCGCTGAACGAGGCGTGGTTGTCGGCCACGAGCATGTTCGTCACCACCGGGTGCGACGCGTCGAACATCACGCCCCCGCCCCAGGTGGCCTCGTTGCCCGACACGCGCACGTCCTCGAAGGTGGGGTTGGACGAGAACACGAACAGGCCGCCACCCTGGTCGGCGATGTTGCCGGTCAGGGCGGCGCTGAGGATCACCGCGTTGGAGAAGTCGGAGATGCGCAGGCCGCCGCCCGAGTCACCCGCGTTGCCGCTGGCCGTGAGGTTGCGCAGCGTGCAGTCCGTGTCCGCGAGGTTGAGGCCGCCCCCCACCACCCCGGCCTCGTTGCCCGTGACGACCATGTCGGACAGGTTGCCGGTGCAGGTCTCCATGGCCACCCCACCGCCGACCCCGGTGGCGTAGTTGTCGCTGATCGTCGCGCGCAACACCACCGGGCTCGAGTCCAGCGCGGCCAGGCCCCCGCCATGGCCGCCCGACTCGTTGCCGGTCAGGGTCACCTCGCGCAGCTGTGGCGAGGCCGCATCCAGGTAGATCCCGCCGCCGTCCGCGGACGCGTAGCAGTCCGTGACCACCACGCCGCTGAGGACCGGCGAGGCGCCGGACACGTAGATCCCGCCGCCGTACTCGGCACTGCCGTTGCTCAACGTGACCTGGCTCAGCACGCTGTCGGAGCCCTCGCCGCTGGCGAACCGGACCACCGAGCCGTTGCCGCCGCCGTCGATGACCGTGGCCCAGGGTCCGGCCACGCCCATCACCTCGATCCCCTTGCCCACGAAGTCGAGATTCTCGGTGTACGTGCCCGCGCGCACGCAGATCTGGTCGCCGCTGCTGGCCAGGGCGATGGCCGCGGACACGCTGGCCGCGTCGTCCGGCACCAGCGCCGAGCAGGTGATGCAGGCCTCGTCGATGGCCCCGTCACAGTCGTTGTCCAGGCCGTCGCACAGCTCCGAGGCCAGCGGCGATGTGGCCGGATCATCGTCCGCGCAGTCCCCCTGGCAGATGGCCTGGCCGTCGCCGTCGCCATCCACCAGCTCGTCCGTGGACTCGTCGCAGTCGTTGTCCAGGCCGTCGCAGGTCTCCGTGCGGCCCGGATGGACCTGCGTGGTGGTGTCGTCGCAGTCCACTTCGCCGGTGAGCGTGCCACAGGAGTCGTACCCGTCACCATCGCCGTCCGCCGGGCTCAGCGCGGGATCCGCGTCGTCGCAGTCCCCGACCGCCGCGCCGTCCGAGCACTCGGGCCCCAGCCCGGTGATGTCGTACCCCTCGCAGTAGCCGTCCCCGTCGTCGTCGAAGGCCTCGGTCCCCTCGTCCACGGTGTCGTCGCAGTCGTTGTCCAGCCCGTCCGGGACCTCGTTGCCCTCGGGGTACACCGCCGCGCTGCTGTCGTCGCAGTCCTCGACCTCGGCGCAGTAGCCGTCGCCGTCGGCGTCCGTGCATTCGGACCCGTCGCAGTCGCTGTCCACACCGTCGTTGGCCACCTCCTCGGCGCCGGGGTGCACGGCCGCGTCGCCGTCGTCGCAGTCGAACAGGGGCTGGTCCTCCTCGGCCAGGTCCGCGTTGGCCGGGTACCCGTCGCAGTCCCGGTCGATGCCGTCGCCCGCGCCCTCGGGTGCGTCCTCGGGGCAGTCGTCGCAATCGGTGTCCTCGCCGTCCCCGTAGGGGTCGTCGTTCTCGCTGCAGTCGCCCGGCTCGTCGGCGCTGTCGTCGTCCGTGATCCAGGGATCGCCGTCCGGGCAGCCGAGGAGGGCCGCCGCCAGCAGCCACGGGAGGAGGCAGAGGAGGCGCATCCCGGGGGAGATCAGCTCGCGGACACCAGCACGGTGTCGAACGCGCCGGAGATGGCGATGCAGCCGGCCACGTAGTTCTCGCCGGTCTGCTCGTCCTGCTCCACCCACACCAGCTTGGCCTCGTACGTGCACTGGAACGGGCCGTCCATCTGGGGCGCCTGGGCGCAGGTAGCCGTACCGCCCGACGCGCTGAACGAGGGATGCACCGAGTACGTGCGCTGGTCGTTCATGCCGTCCGGGAAGTCGGGGATGATGTTCAGGGTCAGCCGGGCACCGTCCTCGTGGTTGGACTGCAGCGGCTGCTCACCGGCCAGCACCACGGAGAAGGGCGAGCCGCTGAAGGTCGTCCAGATGTAGTCCTCGCCCATGACCGGGCTCTCGGGCGGGTCACCGTTGTCCTGGGACACGGCCAGCCCGGACGAGATGCTGCTGATCTCGTGCTCGTAGGGCTCGTTGTCCACGACCACGTCCGCTCCCTCGGCGTCCACGAAGTGGAACCCGTTGGCCCCACCGTAGCCCGGCGGCTGCAGGTCGCCGCAGGAGGCGTCGTCGTCGTCGCCGGTGTCGTCGTCCGCGCCGGTGTCGTCGTCACCGGCGGCGGAGTCGTCGTCGGCCACGTCGTCGTCGTCGGTCTCCGTGGGGCAACCGACCAGCAGGGCGAGCACGCCCAGCAGGGCGAAGACGGGGAGCAGAGGGATCGAGTCGCGCAGGGTCATGGTCGTGTCTCCTCTCCTACGGTGCCATCCTGGCAAAGATCGCGCGCACGCGGAAGGGCAAGATGCGGCACGCGGCCGGTCGGGTCAGCTGCCCAGGGCCACCAGCCGGTCACGGACCTCGGCCGCCTCGGTCATCACCTGGCGCACGATCTCCGCAGCAGGCTGGACCTCGCGCATCTGGCCGATGCCCTGGCCCACGCACAGGATCGCGTCGTCATACTCGCCGCTGGCGAACATGGCCTTGGCCTTCTGGCCGGCGATGTACGGCATCAGCGTGGTGAGCATCTTGCCCTGGTCCTCGGCCACGCCGTCGGGGCCGGTCATCTCCCGCTCGATCTCGACCACCTTCTCGGCCGCCTCGTTGCGCCATGCGCGGTGGGTGGCGCGGATGCTGCGCATGATCGGCACGGTGTCCAGCTCGGAGGCCTTGCACAGCGCCTCCTTGATCCGCGGGTGGATCGGGCATTCCTCGGCGAACAGGAAGCGGGTGCCCATGATCACTCCCTCGGCGCCCAGGGCGAGCAGCGCCAGGAAGCCGCGACCGTCCCCCACGCCGCCGCCGCCGATCACCGGCAGGTCGACCTCCTCGACCACCCGGGGCACCAGCGCCA
>CAZXHG010000400.1:0-5961 GCA_964639985.1 uncultured Rickettsiales bacterium | reverse complement strand
CGCCGAAGATGAAGTCCAGCTCGTCCTCGGTGGGCGCGCGGTGCACGCCGGTGGCCACGATGTAGTCGGGCTTGACCGATTCGAGCTGCTCGCCGATCTCGTCGAGCACCTTGGCCGTGGGGGTGGGCCGGGTGCCATCGTTGACGATCACCAGCACCTTGCCCTCGCCCTCGAGGAACCTGTCGAAGGTGGGCGCGTCGACCGGGTTGGCCAGGGCGTTGCGGATCGTCTCGGCCTCGTCGCCGACCTCGACCTCGTTGGGGTAGTACACGCCAGCGACGCGGTCCTCGTCGATCTCGACGGGGATGTGTTCCTGGCTGTAGCCGATCTGCAGGGTGACCTTCTTGCCCATGGGGTGCTCCTCGATATCTTCAGGCCGGGCCGCGCCAGCCGTGGTTCCCTCTCGCCCGGCCTTGCCGGGAAGGGGCGGAGGATACCACGCGATGGGCGGGTGGGGGGAGCGGGCTGCAAGCCCGCGAGAGAGCCGTACTCCGCCCCATTTCCTTGCGGTACGACGGCTCGATGCTATGATTGATGTGTCTTTTATGGTTTTTGGGTTTTCCAGGGGAGTGGGAATCCGACATCTCCGGGGAGGAGAAGGGACTTCGCCATGTGGAGTCCGACCCAGACGGATGGGCGGAACGGGACGGACAGGGTGGATCGTCCCCGCCGCATTCCGATCCGCTACGGGCAGACCAATCCGCCGCGGCACCGCGGCTTCCTCACCACCGAGCCGGACAGTCCCGACTGGCTCATCGAGGCGGACGCCACCGCGGTGCCCGGCGGACGGGTCTACGTGGCCGCCGACTACGACGACGACGGTACCCGGCGACGGTTCCGGGGCGTGGCCCTGGTCCTGCAACAGGTGATGACCTGGGACGGGCGCATGAACGTACGCGTCGAGTTCGAGTTCACCTCTACGCCGCAGAGCGAGATCGCCGAGTTGCTCGGGGTCCCGGCCGAGCGCGCGCTGTCCGTGGACCCGGACGACGAGGGCGAGGTCGCCTGGGCCTCTTTCGAGCCCGACCCGGACGAGGAGGCGCCCGGCTCGCTGGAGCTCGCCCTCGCCTCCTTCGCGGAGGCCGCGGTCGAGCGGATCACGTCGGACGAGGAGCACCGGCGTTCCCACGACGGCGAGACGTTCCGCGAATACTCCCCTGTGCACTGGGACCGGATCGCCCTGTGGTCGGCCGGCATGGGCAGCGCCGTGCTCGCGGTGCTGGTCGTGCTGTTCCTGCTGGCCTGGCCCTTCGCCTGATCAGCCGAGCCGCGAGGTCGGGGCCTCGGCGAGCACGTCGAAGCCGATCGCCAGTCGCTCACCCTCCGTGTCCGCCAGCGAGGCCCGGACCCGGGTGCCCACGTCCAGCCGCGCCACCCCCCTGGGCGTGCCGGTGAGCAGCAGGTCCCCTGGCTCCAGGGTCATGAACCGCGACGCATCGCACAGCAGCCGCCGGATGTCGTAGATCATCAGCGACGTGCTGCCGTCGTGTCGGAGCTCACCGTCCACCCACAACCTCAACCGCACGTCCTGCAGGTCCTCGATGGAGGTGAGCGGCAGCACCTCGGAGACGGGACAGGCCGTATCGAAGCCCTTGGCCACGGCCCACGGGTGCCCCTTGGACTTGGCCACGGACTGCACGTCCCGCGCGGTCAGATCCAGGGCCAGCGCATACCCGGCGATCACGGCGTCGCAGTCCCCGGCCTGCAGGTGCTTGCACCGCTGGCCGATCAGCAACGCCAGCTCCACCTCGTGGTGCACGTCCTCGGTCCAGGCGGGCAGCACGATCGGATCCGGGGGTGCCACCAGGCTCGAGACCGGCTTGGTGAAGAACAGGGGGTGTCCCGCCGGGTTCGATCCCAGCTCCTCGATGTGCTCCACGTAGTTCTGCCCGACACACAGGATCTTGCCCACGGCGACCCCGCGCTCCCCGTCCAGCCAGCGCAGCGTGTTCTCCATGTGGTTCTGCTCCGTCTTCACCCCGGGTTTCATCGACCGCGCCGCACCTTGACATGATCCAGGCGGGTATTCCAGGGTGCGGTCTCCACCCCGACACGGAGCGACCCGATGAACGACGACGTCAAGCTCGACCTGCCCTACCTCGACATCCCCCCGCGCATCGATCCGACCGCCTACGTGGCCCCGACTGCCGTGGTCATGGGTGACGTGGTCATCGGCGCGGAGTCCAACGTGTGGTTCAACACCGTGATCCGCGGCGACGTGCACTACATCCGCATCGGCGAGCGCACCAGCATCCAGGACCTGACCATGGTGCACGTGATGCGCGACCAGTTCCCCACCGTGATCGGCGACGACGTGACCATCGCCCACCACTGCTGCGTGCACGGCTGCACCATCGGCGACCGGGTGCTCGTCGGCATGGGCGCCGTGATCCTCAACGGCGCGAAGATCGGTGACGACTCGATCGTGGCCGCCGGCGCCGTGGTCACCGAGCGCGCCGAGTTCCCTCCCGGGTCGCTGATCGTGGGTGCCCCTGCGAAGGTCAAGAAGGAGATCGGCGACCGTGAGAAGGGCCTGATCAAGCTCTACAGCAACAACTACCGCATGTACGGGCAGGAGTACCGGCGGCTGGATCCGCAGCCGATACCCACGCCCGTGGGAGTGATCCCGGACGAATGACACGCCTGCGAACCCCGATCCCGTTCTGCCTCGCCGCCCTGCTGCTGGTGGTGGGCGCCTGCAACAACCCCTACAAGACCCACTCGCCGAACCTCGACGACGACACAGCCACGGACGACGACGACAGCGATCCCGGTGACGACGACGACAGCAGCCCGGGCGACGACGACGACACCCACCCGGGCGACGACGACGACACCGGCCCCCAGCAGGACTTCACCGGCTCGTGCCCGGGCCAGCCGAACCAGCCGTCCCCGGGCACCCTCGCCGAGCCGGAGTTCCGCACCTCCTTCGGCAGCAACGGCGGGATCCGCGGCTCCCACCAGCTGCTGGACGCGGACGGCGACGGCGACCTGGACGTGATCGCGTCGGAGAACCAGCAGATCTCGGCCTATACCCTGGAGGGCGAGGTGCTGTGGCAGGGCCCGGTGGCCACCCGCTCCTGGGCCGGCACGGTGCTGGCGGACGTGGACGGCCAGGGCGACGACGAGGTGGTGGCCGCGGACAGCGCCGGCGCGATCCACGTGTGGGAGGCGAACGGGCCGCCAGTCGCCGGATTCCCCGTCCAGATCGAGGGCCACGGCGAGCTGCGCTCCCTGGCCGCCGCCGACCTCGACGGAGACGGCGCGGACGAGATCGTGGTGATGACCGCGCTCACCCCGCTTGCCGCGCCCGCCACCATGCACGTGTACGAGGGGGACGGCAGCCCGGCCTCCGGCTGGCCCCACTACACCGACGGCGACCCCGAGCTGCACCTGGCGTGCCCCGACTGCGGCGGATTCAACCAGAACGTGGCCATCGGCGACCTCGAGGGCGACGGCGTCTTCGATCTGGTGTTCACCCATGACGGCTCCACGATCAGCATCTTCGACGCGGGCGGCGCCACCCGCGACGTGCACGGCTCGTTCGACAACTGTGGCGAGGGCAACACCCTGCACTGGGGCGAGGTCCGCGCCATGGTGCCCTTCGACGCCGAGTTCGACGTCACCTGCGCCACGGCCAGCCAGGTCATCGAGTTCTCCTTCTCCCCTCCCCTGCTCGCCGACCTCGAGCACGACGGCAACGCCGAGATCATCGCCATGGGCAACCTGGAGGATCCCTCGGCTCCGGGCCCGCTCACCGGCTCGGCGCTGGTGGTCTACCAGGGCAGCCGGCAGCAGCGGCCGGGGTTCGTGCCCTACCACCAGTCCGGGGCCAGCCTGTACACCGAGGAGGGGGACTGGCACACGGCCAGCCCCTCGGTGGTGGCCGGCAACCTGCAGGGCAACCCCGAGCTCGAGCTGCTGGCCGTACACCTCGACGGCACGGCGCGCCTGTACGACGCCTCCGGTACCGAGCTGTGGTCCTGGACCTGGGCCACCGAGGAGGACTGCCAGTGCACCGAGCCGCTGATCGCCGACCTGGACGGCGACCGCGTGCCCGAGGCGATCCTGGTCTCGTCCTGCCCGGGCGCATCCGCGTCCACGCTCACCGTGCTGGGTGGCGAGGGAGACGTGCGCCTGACCTTCGGCCTGGACTTCCCGACCATCGCCACGCCCACCCTCGCCGACGTGGACGGCGACCACCAGCCCGAGCTGCTGCTGGTCAACGACGACGGCTACCACACGGTGCGGGTGTACGACTGGCCCGGCGTGGACGACGCCTGCCTGATCTGGCCCCAGGGCCGCGGCGATCCACAGCACACGGGCTGGCTGCGCTGACACCCTGCTGGGATATGATGGTTCCACCGGCCTGACCGGCCGGGTGAGGGAGCCATCGTGCGCAGAATCCTACTTCTCTCGCTGCTGCTGGTCGCGTCCCGACCGGCCGCGGCCCAGACCGTGGTGCTCGTGGACGACTCGGCCATGGCCGGGCTGTCCAGCCTGTGGGAGGACGCCCTCGCGTCACTGGGCGTGGGCTACACCCTGTACACCACGGGCGGGGGCAACGGACCCACGTCCACCGAGATGGCCGGCGGCGACGTGGTCATCTGGTTCAGCGGGGAGTACTTCGGCGGCCCCGCCAGCTACGACGAGGTGCAGCTGACCACCTACCTCGACGGGGGCGGCAAGCTCCTGCTGAGTTCCCAGGACTACCTGTACGGCATGGGCAACGTGACGCCGTTCATGGTGCAGTACCTGGGCATGAACGCGACCCAGTCCTACAACGGCTCGGACATGGGCGACGAGCCACTGTACGGCATCGGCGGAGACTTCATCAGCGATCCCTGGCTCACGCCCACCTACTCGTACGGCGCGGTGGGGATGACCTACAACACCTACGCCGACGACCTGGTGCCCCAGGGGGCCACGGAGACCTTCGACAACGGCGGCAGCTACACGGGCATCGGTGCGATCCGGCTGGAGGATGGTGTCTTCCGTACCCTGTACTTCGGCACGTCGTTCACCCCTCTGTTCGCCGACCCGACCACGGGCGCGGACATCCTGTGGGCCTGCCTGCACTGGCTGATCTACGGCGAATGTGATCCGGTGGACGACGACGGCGACGGCTGGTCGGAATGCGACGGCGACTGCGACGACGGGGACGACACCATCCACCCGGCCGCGTTCGAGACGTGCGACGACGGTATCGACTCCAACTGCGATGGTCAGACCGACGAGCTGGTCGACGACGACGGCGACGGCTTCACCAACTGCGACCAGGACTGCGACGACTTCGATGCGACCGCGTACCCCTTCGCGGTCGAGGACTGCGACTTCGTGGACAACGACTGCGACGGCCTCGTGGACGAGGACGCGGACATGGACGGCGACGGGATCAGCACCTGCGACACCCCGGCGGACTGCGACGATCTCGATCCGACCATCTACCCGGGAGCCACGGAAACCTGCAACGGCATCGACGATGATTGTGACGGCCTGATCGACGACGGTCTCGACACGGACGGCGATGGTGTGACCTCGTGTGCCGGAGATTGTGACGACACGAATCCGGCCACCTATCCGGGAGCGGCCGAGACCTGCGACCAGCTGGACAACGACTGCGACGGGGTCGTGCCCGACGACGAGGTGGACGACGCGGACGGAGACGGTTCCGTGGACTGCGCGGACTGCGATGACGGGAATGCCGCCAACTTCCCCGGCGCAGTCGAGGTCTGTGACCTCGTGGACAACGACTGCGACGGCCAGGTGGACGAGGGCATGGACGCGGACGGGGACGGCCACCTGCCGTGCGACGACGACTGCGACGACGCCGACGCCGCCACCTACCCGGGCGCGGCCGAGATCTGCGACGGCCTCGACAACGACTGCGACGGCGTGCCCGCGGACGAGGAGGAGGACGCGGACGGCGACGGCTACATGGCCTGCGCCGAGTGTGACGAC
>CAZXHG010000399.1:0-5993 GCA_964639985.1 uncultured Rickettsiales bacterium | reverse complement strand
GGCCTCCACGTTGCCCGGGTAGGCCAGCGGCTCGGAGTCGTCGCAGGCGCCGTCGCAGTTGGAGTAGCCGTCCCCGTCGTTGTCCGCGGTCTCGTCCTCGGCGCCGTCGCAGTTGGAGTCGATGCCGTCGTCGCAGGTCTCGGCCGCCCCCGGGTGGATGGTGCTGTCGGTGTCGTCACAGTCGCCGTCGCACTGGGTCCAGCCGTCGGTGTCGTTGTCCACGCAGCCACCCGGCGACTCGAAGCGCACGGCGTAGCCGGCGGATACGGACGCGGCGTTGTACGAGACCTCGAGGTAGAAACCCTGGTCCCCGTCCGCGATGCCGATGGTGGCCGACGCGCCCGAGTTGTACG
The DNA here is from genome assembly GCA_964639985.1 of uncultured Rickettsiales bacterium. Lineage (GTDB taxonomy): Bacteria > Myxococcota_A > UBA796 > UBA9615 > CAYRNR01 > CAZXHG01. Next base: position 5,640 of record CAZXHG010000399.1, on the reverse strand, counting down.
TGCCCATGCCGAAGTCCACGTCCGAGTAGTGGAACTCGATGGAGTCGTCCTCCTCGAACAGCTTCACCTCGAAGGTCGCATTCCCGATGTAGTAGTAAGGCGGGTTGTTCTCGTAGTGGGGGAGGCCCCGCCACTCGGCGATGAAGATCCGGCTCGGCGACGACCCGATGGTGTCGTAGTACACATCGCCTTCCCCTTCGACGTTGAGGTCGTCCCAGAAGGGGAAGATGCCGATCCACTCGGTGTACGGCAGCGTCTCGTTGCTGATGGGAAGCTCGATCTCCCCCTCGAAGTGCAGCCCGCCCTCGGACGACACCGTGACCTCGTTGTAGGTCTCGCCGTAGAACTCGAAGTTGAAGCCGATCTCCACGACGTCGTAGCTGTCGTTGGCCATGGACAGGGAGCTGGCCGCCTGCTCGAAGTCGTAGGTCACGTTGTCGTGCCAGTTGTAGCCGAACGCGTCCGGACCGCCCCCCAGGGCGTCGGCCCGCTCGACCTGGCTCCGGATCACCAGGCCCACACATACCAGGGCCAGGCCCCAGAAGAGATACCGCCGCGCTTGCTTGAACCGACCGGACATGCTCGCTCCCATCCACGAGGGTGATGCCTCGACTCGCCGCATAGGCTACCGCGGATCGTGCCACCCCGCGAGCGGGGTGTCACCACCCGCAGCACGGGATCGTCGTGCAGCGCCTACACGAAGCAACGGCGGGGCCGTACAATCCAGGGTTGATGACCCGTTCCTCCAAACCGACCGGGGCCCTGGGCGGCCCCGAACCCGGCGCCGACTTCGGCAACTACCGGGTGATCGCCCGCATCGGCCAGGGCAGCTTCGCCACGGTCTACCGGGCCGAGCTACGCGGGGACTTCGGCTTCCGCAAGCCCGTGGCGCTGAAGGTGCTGCACGGCGGCATCGGTGAGATGGACGAGCGCAACGCGCTGGAGTTCCTGCGCGAGGCGCAGCTGGGGGCACGCATCCGCCACCCCAACCTCGTGGAGTTCTATGAATGCGGGCGCGTGGAGGATCGCCTCTACATCGCCCTGGAGCTGGTCAAGGGTCCCAACCTGTCGCAGCTGATGCGCATGCCATCGGAGCGGTTCGGCCAGATCACGGCCGACGAGATCGTGGTGATGGCCCAGCAGACGGCCCGCGGACTGCGCGCGCTGCACGAGGCGCGCATCGCCGGCCGCGAGATCCGGCCCATCCACCGGGATCTCAAGCCGGCCAACATCCTGATCTCCACCGAGGGCCAGGCCAAGATCACCGACTACGGCATCACCCGCTTCGCGGCCGACTTCTACCGCACGATGGGTGGAGACGACGTGCGCGGCTCGCCTCTGTACATGGCCCCGGAGCAGGCTCGGGGTGAGACCACCACCCAGGCCACGGACGTGTACTCGTTCGGGCTGGTCTTCCTCAGCTTCCTCACCGGCTCGCCGGTGTTCTCGGCCGCGTCCCTGCGCGACATCCTCGCTCGGGTGACCACCGGCGACGTGGCCGACGAACTCGCTGCGGGCGACCGGCGCCACCCCAAACTCGCCGCGGTGCTGTCCCAGGCGCTGGTGGCGGATCCGGCCGAACGGCTGACGGACGGTACGGCGCTGTGGGAGGCGATCAAGAGCGTGCCCGGGCCGGCGCACGGGGACGAACTGCTCGCCGACCTCGCCGCCCGCGGCAAGGCCGAGCTGGAGCGGGAGGGCGCCTGGCAGACGGCCGTGGACTTCGAGCTGTCCGACATCCACCCTGCGCTGGTGGCCGAGCGCAACAGCCTGATGGACGAGGACCGGCACTCCGAGTCGCTGAAGGACACCACCCAGTGGGAGTCGCTGGGTCCGTCCACGCTGCAACGCCGCACCTGGTGGCTGATCTGGGCCCTGATCGTGGTCGGCCTGCTCGGTGCCACGGCCCAGCTGATCAAGGTGGTGGCCCTGCTCGCTCGCCCCTGATCCTCCGGGTTTTGATTGACGCCGCCCACGCCGCGTGGAACAAACCCGAGCGCTCGCGGGTCGTGCCCGCGGATGACGGGTTGAGGCTGTGAATCCCAGGATCGGAACGACCACCACGGCGCTGCTGCTGTGCTCGCTGATCGGCCTGCTGGCCGTCGAGGCGCGCGCCGCGGACACCGTGCTGCTGTACGGCCCGGGCATGCCCGGGGCCGAGGCCGAGGCCGACGCCCGTGACCAGGCCGCGCCCCTGCTGCGCGGTGGCCGCCGTACGGCCGAGGCGATCCACGTCAGCGAGGTCCCCTTCCTCGGACCGGCACCCATGTGGGCGGCCGGCGACGTGCACGTGAGGCCCTGCTCGGGTGGCCTGCGCGAGCTGTCGGAGATCCGCGATCTGGTCGAGCGCGGTATCGAACAGACCGACCTGCTCGAGGAGGAGGAGGCGGCGAAGACCTTCCACTCGGCGTGGCTGGCCCTGGAGTGCGCCGGCGGGTTCGTGCCGCGCGACCTGCTGTACGACATCCACTTCTACAGCGGGCTGTCTGCCTACGTGGCGGGCGACACGGACCGCGCGGCAGAGCACTTCCTCGAGGCGGTGAGCACGGATCCGGGCCGGGAGTTCGACCCGGGCTACCCACCGGAGATCGAGGAGGTCTACCGCGCGGCCGAGCGGCGCTGGGCCGACGCGGACGTGCTGATGCTGGATGTGCGCGATCCCCAGCAGGTGGCCATCGAGGTGCGGGTGGACGGCCAGCCCGTTCGCGCGGGCACGAACCGCTGGGACCTCAGCCCCGGGATCCACCTGATCCAGTTCTCGTCTCGCTATGGGACGTTCACCTCCCTGCGGCTCGAGGCCAGGGAGGGGGGCCGGGCCGTGCTGCTGTCCCGCGAGGGGCTGGTGGACGCGCTGCTGGCGCCCACGGCCGATCCCACGGCCCAGGCCGCGGCCGCCACCGCGCTGGGTCAGCTGGCGAGGGACCGCGGCGTGAGCACGGTGGTCGGCTCGATCCTGGGCGAGCAGCCGCTGCTGTACCGCTGGGAGTCGATGAACGACAGCTTCGTCACCCGCGACCCCATGCTGATCGACCGCTCCGAGCGGGTAGCCCAGGCAGACCCGGTGGTGGAGCCGGCGGCCGACCCCGATCCCGTCGAGGACGCCCCGGCCGAGGACGCCCCGATCGAGCCAGTACCACGCGAGGGGGTGACCACGGCCAGCTCCGGGGACGATCCCGGTGAGGTGGAGCCGGCCACGGCCGACAGGACCACGCCGCCCCAGCACGGCGCGCTGGTGGCCAGCTTCGGGTGGTTCTACTACCCGGTGGACAACCCGTCCCCGGCCGCATCCTCGCACGCCAACCTCGGCGTGCTGTTCGAGTGGACCCTGCGGGATGTGCTGGCCGCGGACTTCGGCTTCTGGGTCCCGGTCAGGGCGCCCCAGACGCCGGGCAACGGCGAGCTGGAGGACCAGCGCCTGCCCACCTTCCGCCTCGGCCTGCGGGTCAACCTCGCTCCCTGGCCAATCCGCCCCTACGTGGGCGGCGCCTTCCACCTGGTGCTCGCGGACGGCGACGGCGATCCCAGCACCGAGGCGGACAACGTGATCCACACCGGCGGCGTGGGCATCGTCGGCCTCAACATCGACCCGGGCAAGCACCTGCGCATCCAGCTCGACGCCCAGATGGGCTTCGGCCAGGCCTTCATCCTGCAGACCACGGCGGGCGTGGGCGTCAGGTTCTGAGGATCAGGATGGTGCAACCCCATCCACGCGGAGGTCCGCCTGGCAGCTGGGGCAGCTGAACATGGACTTGCCGACGGGCAGGGTCAGGGGGCTGCCGCAGGAGGAGCAGCTGATCTCGGGGCGGCCCACGTCGTTCATCCGACCACAGGACTCGCAGACCATCTTCTTGGCGCCCGGCACCACGGACAGCTCCGAGCCGCAGCCGCCGCAGTGGCGGGACTCGGTCTCCACGGGCTGGAGGTCCACGTACTCGCCGCCGAGGCCGAGTTCGTCGATGATCGCGTCCTGCTGCGGCTTGTCCAGGTAGGGCAGCCAGCCCTGCAGGAAGGTGGACGCCGAGATCTGGAAAGACTGTTCGTGGGTGATGCCGTCGGGGTGGGAGTCCATGAACGACGCGCACAGGTCCAGGAACCGATTGGTGAACGCCTTGTACGTGTCCACCATCGCGCGGAAGCTCTGCGGCTCTGCGCGGGTGGTGCCGAACCCGGGCAACCACTTCATGCCCTTCATGGCCTGGGTCATGGCCACCTCGCGGCCGCGGGCGTCCGCGTCGAAGGCAGCCGCCAGGTACGACCGCACCGTGAAGCGCAGCAGCGCCTCGCGATAGTCGGGGTCGCCGATGCGCGGCGAGTAGCTGGCCGGGCAGTGGGTCATGTGCGCGTCGAACACCTTGTACAGGGACTTGCCGAAGGTCTTCTTGTCGCCGGCCACGCGGGCCTGCTCCTGCACCGGCGCCTCGGCCGCGTTCAGCCGCTCGTATTCCGGCCCCGGCTTGGCCGAGCCAGCCGTCTGGCACGCGATCTTGAAGTCCCAGTCCACGAACGCGCCACAGTAGTCGCAGTACATGTAGGCCGAGGTGGGCGGCCGCACCTTGCTCGCGCCACAGCTGCCACAGGTCACCCGCTTCATGCGCTTCGCGCTGGCCTGTTGCGCCGGCGCCGCCGCACCGGCGATGGCCTCGGCCACGCCCGGGATGTTGGACTGGATGACCACCGCGCCACCCGATCGGATGCGGTAGATGATGAACCCGATCACGGCCAGCGGGATGGCGAAGGAGAGCAGCACGCCGCACAGCGACGCGACCACGGTGATCAGCGTGATGATGAGTTCGGCAACACCCATGACGTCCCTCCGGGCTCCCTACGGTACCAGCACCCGCGCGGAATTCCCTGCCATCGGGATCGAGATCGAGTCCCCCGACGCCTGGAACGTCTCGCCGGTGAGCAGGTCGGTGTACGTGATCTCGCCATCGAGTCCGGCGAACGTCAGGCCATTCTCCAGCGTGGTATCCCACCAGCCGCGATGCAGGATCACCAGCACCGCGTCCGATCCCGACACCCGGGCGTACGCCAGCGTGTCGGTGTCCAGCCACCACTGGGTCTCGTCGCCGGACCAGAACGACGGGCGCGCGGCCCGCGCCGTGCCCAGGTCGGCGAGGTGCCACAGCACCTGCTCCATCTCCGGGTGGTACAGGCCGCCGGCCAGGTCCGCGAGCGTGAATTCGCCGCCCGTGCCGCCGGCCAGCGCGGACGAATACCAGTCCAGCGGGTGGCGATTGTCCGGGTCGTGGTAGCCGGGCATGCCGATCTCGTCGCCGTAGTAGATCAGCGGGATCCCGGGCTGTGTCATCAGGTAGGTCCAGGCCAGGTTGAGCCGGCCGTACCACCAGGTGTCGGCGACCACGTCGGCCACGATGCAGGACGAGTCCAGCGAGTCGGCCCAGCCGCCCTCCTGGCCGTACGACGTGAACCGCGACACGTCGTGGTTGCCCAGGAAGGTGCTCATCAGCGCGCCGCCGTAGGCGTCGTTGCTCGCCGCCATGGACGCGTCGAGATCGCCCATGGACACCGAGTCGTCCACGAACGCGGCCCGCACCGTGCCGTACAGCGGGAAGTCGAACTGCGCGTCGAGCTCGTTGTCGTTGACGTAGGCCACGATCAGGTTGCGGTCGAAGGTGA
>CAZXHG010000398.1:0-6048 GCA_964639985.1 uncultured Rickettsiales bacterium | reverse complement strand
AACGAATCGCAATACTACCATCGCACACTAGATCCAAACGAGAGTCTTCAATGACTGTAAGCATCCATTCTGCTGGCTGGGCCGAAACTCCTCTCTTTTTTTCGGAAATGAGTGGCCAACGCTCCTCTTTTTCCATTTCCAACAATTCATCCATCCGCCACGCTTTTGCTCGGAATACGTTGCCGTCAAACTGAAACCGTAAATACCATCGATCACCGATTTCATGGATGCCAATATTGGTGACCACTCCCATCTCGGTTGTGACGCCACCTGATGTCCGTAATATACGCAGGTCAAGAGCACTATCGCTGTTCTCTCGGATTTCTGCTCGGTAGAAGTTGTTTGTGTCCTGCATCCTTGCTACCAGCGCTACTGGCCTCAAGAAGCTACCTTCGACCGCAGGGTGTGCATCCCACGATGCTCTGACTTGTAGATCACCGTTTAGAAGATTCGTGTCAAGCCCTTGCTGGAAGGTTCCCGACGCGCCGCGTTGGTCGATTTGTGCAAACCCGTAGGGGTGTTCCGGGTCATTTCTACCATTCTTGTCATCCGTGTAGTCCTTGCGAACGCATCGGTAGTACGCCCCGGTTGAAACTTGTGCATACCACTCGCCGCTGCCGCTGGACGAACCCCAACTGTTGGCCCAATCACTGTCCCATGGTGTCAAATCAACGCCGTACGGATTCTCGGGCGCTGGATGGTCTCGATTGAAGTCGTCGTGCGCACGAGTAAGTGAGAAAAGCTTGCTGTCAGCGACTTCAACCAGATTACGTTCGTCGGCCAGGAAACCGACTGCCACGTCATCTTGATCGGTAGCAATGGCACCGGGTTTTTGCTGATAGAATGGGCCCGTACCATCGCCGGAATAGTCGCCGTGATGGTCGTGGCCACTGTGGTCCCATGCTTCGGGATTTTGCCCAGGTTCGGGCTCGTCGTCGAGGCGCCACCAACCGACCGGATTTAGGGAAGCAAGCTCTTCGTTGAATGACTGGGTACTGCGCGTAGCGAATACCTCCGGTATCTCGAACGTTGACTCTTGAAATCCCTTGGGCTCGTCCTTGGGCGAATCCTGCCGCGACTCTTCAGCATCCCGAATCACCTTGTGCAGCGGGTGGTCCGCCCCCAAGAGGTCAGACAGCGCGTCAGGTTCGACCTGCTGCTGGGCGTCCGCAGCAACCTCCTCCTCGAACTGCTGGATGTGGTCGAGAATGGTGGACATCTCCTCGCCGCCGTCTCCGCCGCCTCCAGTGGTACCAGAAGACTGTTCCTCCCGCATTCGCCGTTCTTCGATGCCCATGGCGTCTCCGTCTCGTACAGGTCGCTCGATTCCTTCTGCCTTCTGCGTACCAAACCAAACGTGCCCCGCGGGCGCGGCGCAGCCGACCACTGAGTGGGAACGGCTACGACACAAGCCCAGCGAGTGCGATCCCAGCTTCGAGAGCAGGCTCGTCGCTCGGTTCTACTGGATCGGCTTCTTGACCTCCCACAGCTCCACCACGGCCCATTCGCCGGCGCCACCACCGACGCCCACGTCGACGTGGAGGTACTCGCCCAGCGGCCCATTGGTGTCCGTGTTCGTGTAGCCCGTGACCAGCACGGGCTCGGCCGTGACTACCGAGGCGCTGATCGGCGTCGAGTGGCTCGCGGCCATGTTCGCGTCTCCGTCTGGACTGTGCTTTACCGCGACAGTTACCGTCGTTGTGCCCGTGGCCTTCACCTTGTGAACTTTGAGCATGTACAGCACGTCCTTGGTCTGGCCGTAGCCAGCCAGCGGATCGAGGGTGATGACCCATGTCGCGCCGGTGGTCTCGATACGGGTCGGTCCAAAGAGCTTCTTGCCTGCCATGATGCAATCCCTCCTGCGGGGCACACGTGCGCCCCTGTTGTTGTAGTGGATGCTGATCTTGATCGTGGGACTCCCCCCCGACCATGGCTCGCCGTCGCAAGCAACACGAGCATTCCACGGTGTTCGCGCGGAAGAAGCAAAGACATCGTCAACAATCGGCTTCCGACCACATTTTCTTAGGTTCGACACACGTCCGATGGACGACTGCGAGGCTATCCGTTGACAACACGCAGAAAGGAGCAATGGCCTGCCAGAACAAAAAAATAAACACAATTCTGATCCACTCTCGCTTCGATCGTAGCCAAGGGGACTGCGGTAGTTCGACCGGAGAGCCCGGAAATCGAATTCCACCGCCATCCGCAATCGACCGATGACGGACAGGCGTGGACGGGGGTTGTGGACGGAGTACGGGGGTGACACGCGGTGGGGACGTTTGTGGACGGCCCGGTTGCAATCACCGGAGAACTAGATCCTGGCATGTCGAGGTGGGGAAAGACCGCCGCGAGACGTTCGCCTATGGGCAGGGGTAGTTGTCGCCGTTGAGCGTCACCTGGGTATATGCGCCTACCGCGATGCCCGCTGCGAACGCCTCAGCTTCGTCCTGGCTCAGGCAGTCGTTGTTGTAGATGTTCAGATCGTCGCCCACACTCGTCAGGGAAGGTAGGCCGTCGAGGTTGTTCAGGGCGGCGTTTTCGGTGATGTTCAAAGCCCCATCGACGGTCGCGAGCAGGGGCATTTCGATCGTGGTCATTGCACTGTTGTCGTCGATGACCACGTTGCCGCCCACGGTGACGAGGCACGGCAGGTCAAGGCTCGTGAACCAGTCCGCATGGGAGACGGTCAAGGAACCCGAGATGCTCTCGCAGAGGGCAACCTCATCCAGTTGGCTGGAATTCTCGACAACGTAGGTTCCACCACACGGCGCGCATCCAGCGCCGGTCGTGTCGTCGTCGTCGTCGCCAGCCGAGTCGTCGTCGCCGGTGTCGTCGTCACCGACGCAGGCCGTTGCGGCCCCGCACCCGTCGTCGTCGCAGTCGGTGAGGCCGTCCTGGTCGTTGTCGACGCCGTCGTCGCACTCGCCAGCTTCGTCGCCTTCGATCTCGGCCGGGATCGTGTCGTCGTCATCGTCACCCGATGGGCACCCCAGAAGGCTGAGGCTGATCAGGGGCAGGGCTGCGGCGACGATGAAGCGGATGGACATGGAGCCTCCCTACAACGCGAGGATACCAGAGGCGCAGGCGGCGTTGCGGAATCCCCGGCTGAGCAGACGATGGCGCGCGACCGGCTACCGCCCACCCGCACCCAGATCCTCGACCACCGGCATCACCCGCTCCCGGATCCCCGCGACCACGTCCCGGAATCCCACCTTCTCCAGCGGCTCGCCCCGGTCCAGGAACACGGACCAGTGCCAGTCCGCGTGCTCGGACTCCGCGAACCTGTCGGTCAACCCAGCAGGCACACCGTCCGGCATCCGCAACGCGGGCCGGTGCCGGAACACCACCTCGATCGCCTCGGCCAGCTCGTCGAGCGGATCCGTGTTCGCCAACAGCCAGACGTCATAGTAGTCCTTGGCCCGGAACCGCAGCACGCCCTCGCGAACGATGCGCTTGAGCTTCTCGGCCACCAGCGTCTCGAACCGTGCCACGTCCAGCCGCGGCGCGGGCTGGTCAAGCAACGTGTTCAGCTCCATCTCGTCGGCGTCTGGCACGACGGGCTCGTTGAACCCCACGACCAGCTCGAACGGGATCACGGCCTTGTCCAGCCGGACGTCGGCCTTGACCCGATGCGGTCTGGCGTACGCCGGCCACCCCGTGGAGGGCAGTGCATGGCGGACGTGCTTCGACATGAAGTCCAGGCCATCGTCGCCAGGGTAGGCGCACCGGGTGACGAGGCCCTTGGCCGCCTCGTCCTCGGCGAAGTACGGTCGTGCCTCGGTGACCTGGAGTTGCACCGTGGTCCATCGGCGGTGTGGAACGCCCAGGCGCGTCTCGATGGCCCATGCACCGCGCAGCGTCATGTCCGGCGGCTTCTCCATGGTGCACATGCGGTACAGGACGCGTTCGACCGCGTACCGGCGAAGCAGTTGGTCGAAGAGGATGTTGTTCGCGTGCGCGTGCGCGTGCTCGCGCAGCTCGGCGCGGATCTTGTCCGCTGGGCGGACGGCGAGGAGCTGTGGGGCGGGGATGGTCAAAGCGGTGGGCTATCTGGAGCGGCAGCAGCGGGCGCCGTAGGAACCATTCGCACTGGAGGGACCGCTACTCAGACTCATCGCAAACACCCCGGAGTCAGCCCCGTTCTCCCAATTTCCTCCACGAATCGCCGCCGCCGGTCCAAAGTAGTCGTCCAGGGAGATGCCATTCCCGTCGAAGGCCGGGGAGAAAGTCCGCCAGCTCCCATCTGAGTGATGGGGGAGCATAGTGCTGTACGATGGCCCGCCAGCTGTGTAGGCATCCTCTCCGAAGTCGGAAACCATGATGTTGTCTACGCCATTGTCGCCGGGGTGTCCCTCCCACAGCGCCACCCACTCCCACAAGTTGCCTACCATGTCGGCCGCACCCCAGGCGCTTTCGCACCCCCCGCATTGACCGTCACCACTCGGCCACGGATCGGGTGAGCCGTTGCAGGTGCCCGCCGTGTTGCAGTTCGACTCGGCGGTTCCGGCGGCCGCGGCCTGCCATTGCTCGTTGGTGCACAGTGATTTCCCAGATAGCTCGCACGCTTGTTGTGCCTGGAACCACGTCATGTTCCAGGAAGGCGTCACCCCCTCGACCGAACAAGCGTAGAGCGGCGCGTCCCAGTTGCCGTTGTCATAGAAAAAGGCGTCATCGTAGGCCTCAACACCGTCACCGTACTGGATCCCGGATACAGCGCAGTCCGGATCGTCCCAGATCGACATCTCGAAGCGGTCGATCCAGAAGTCCCCGACCTGGACCATCTCGTCGCCGGTGAACGAATCTTCGCAGATCGCACCGCCGGCCGCGCTGTACCCCATCACCATGTATCCCTGCGGGCAACCCGGCAGCTCGTAGGTGTCGGTCACGGTCAACTCGCCCGCATCCAGGTAGGCGAACGAACCGACGTCCGAGAAGGTCGCAGTGGTTCCACTGACATCTCCACCGGCACCGATGTCGCCGCTCACGTTCAAGTTCGAGTACCCCGTCAGCGTGCAGTCATCCCCCGAGCAGTTCAGCAGCGTATCGCCCTGCTGCCCTTGCGGACCCTCGCAGTCTGCGGCATCCCAGAACCCATCGCCGTTCGTGTCCTCGCCGGGATCGTCGACGCCGTCGCCGTTGGTGTCCCAACAGTCGACTCCATCGGCACCGTCCGCGCCGTCCGCGCCGTCAGCCCCGTCCTGGCCGTCCTGGCCGTCCAGTCCGGCCTCCCCCTGCAGCACGTACACCTGTGCCTGGGCCGTGCCACCGCCCGTAGTCAGTGTGAGCAGGAAGGCCCCGGTGACCAGGGTCTGGGGGAGGAGGAGGGTGCGTTCCATCTCGGTACCTCCAAGATCGAAGGTCAGTCCATCAGCGTCGGAATACGTCGGGCCGGGCCAGCCGTCCGCGGCCAGCTCGGTGTCGGTCACGATGTCCAGGTGCGAGCCGGTGACGAGCCACGACTGCTGGAAGCGGTGCTGCACGGGAGCAAGGCCGGGGATCCCGTCCGTCTCGCCATCCACGTCGTTGACCGCATCGGCGGAGCCGTCGCCGTCCAGGTCGGTGATCGAGGGCGCGCATGCCGGGTCGTCGTCGGCCGTGCCGGTGCAGTCGTGGTCCACACCGTCGCACAGCTCGGGCGCGCCGTCGTAGACGGTCGGATCTGCGTCGTCGCAATCCCCGGAGCACGTGTCCACGCCGTCGGCGTCGGCGTCGTCCAGGTTCAGATCGGGATCGCCGTCGTCGCAGTCGCCGGTGCAGCCGGTCGAGCCGTCCGCGTCCGTGTCCGCTTCGAGGGCGTCGGTCACGCCGTCGCAGTCGTTGTCCAACACGTCGTCGCAGATGTCGTCCGCGCCGGGGTGGACGGCCGGATCGTCGTCGTCGCAGTCGCCGTCGCATTCGGTGAACACGTCACCGTCATCGTCGATCTCGTCCGCACCGAGGGCACCATCGCAGTCCGTGTCGATCCCGTCGCAATCCTCGTCAGCCGTGGGGTACACGGTGTCCAGGTCGTCGTCGCAGTCGCCGTCACAGGTGGAGTAGCCGTCCCCG
>CAZXHG010000397.1:0-6072 GCA_964639985.1 uncultured Rickettsiales bacterium | reverse complement strand
ACACCGACCGCTTCGCCACCGGAGCCGTCAAGTCCCGCCACCGGGCCGGCGGCGCGTGGGGCGGCGAGCACGTGATCTCGTCGGGCCCCACGGACTGGACCTGGTCCTCGCTGGCCCTGGTCGACGACCTGGACCTGCACGCCACCTGGCACCAGACCGTGGGGGACCGCGGAGCCGTGTTCTATGCGATCGGCGACGCCACGGCCGGCACGTGGGAGTCCCCCCGCCAGGTCTCCACCGACGGCACCCTGGACAACTGGCAGGCCGCGGTCGCCGTCGACCCGCACGGCATCACCCACGTCGCCTGGATGAAGATCCAGCCCGACACCGAAGAAGGACAGATTCTCTACCGGGCCGTGCAGTTCAACGACCTCTCCCCCTGACCTGGAATCACCCCCCACCCGCCGGTGTTCCTCCCATACGCGCCCGCCCCTGCGTCCTGGAGGATCCCGTGAAACGTTCCGCTACCCGCAAGGCCGACGCCCGTGGTGCGCGCATCGTGCCCCCCGACCTGGTCCCGATCATGAACCTGGTCACCATCCTGATCCCGTTCCTGCTGCTGTCCGTGACCTTCGTGCACCTGGCCACCGTGGACAGCACCCTGCCCGCGGTGGGGGTCGCGCCCCCGGATCCCGACGCCCTTGGCCTGCGCGTGGTGATCACCGATCGCGGCTTCACCGTCCGGGGCAACAGCAAGCTGCTCGGCGACGAGACCGAGGTGGTGGACGGCGAGGCCGTGCCCACCATCGGGCGGGCCGAGGACGGGTCCTACCGGTTCGGCGAGCTGCAGGATCTGATGGTGAAGCTCAAGGCCGCCCACCCCACCGCCGACAGCGTGGCCCTGTTCCCCGAGGACGCGGTCGACTACGAGACCGTGGTGGGCACCATGGACGCCACCCGCGACTGGCAGGCCCCGGGCGCGCCCACGCGTGAACAGCTGTTCCCGCGGGTGGTGCTGGGGTCGTTGACGGAGTGATTCCCCGCCCCCAACAGCGAGCGCGGCGAGCCCCGGTGGGGGTAGGTCGGGGGCGGGCGGGCGGGCTGAAATCAACCGAGGTGGTTCGAACCGACGGAATTCATCGGATCGTGCCCCTCTCGGTCGCCACTTTCCTCCGGACCCGCGATTCCCCCCCCGCCTTCCCCTCCACCCCCAGAACCAAGAGCAGATTCTGTTCCCCGAATCGGCACGCAGCCCCACCTTGGTCGACCAAGAGCGGCCAGAGTGCCGGTTTGGGGAACAGGAAGCGCTCTTGGATCCGGGGGGGTCGAACGGCTGCGACTGGGTGGGGGCCGCGTGGATCCGGTGAGGTGATTGGAGGCGGTACGGGGTGGGACCGTACGGATCCGGTCAGGTGATTGGAGGCGGTACGGGGTGGTCCGGCACACCGGCAGGCCGCGACTTGGGTCGTTTCGGACATCGTTGGGGTGCATCGAGGTCGGGTGGACGACCGCAAGTAGCGAACTGACCCCGGCGGAGGCGGTTCAGGCAGGGGGTGGAGGAGGAAACGAGGCTCCGAGGTACTTCGGGGCTGCACTCGGAGGCGTGCGGCCGGTCGGGCTACATGGTGGCGCTGAGGATCAGGGCGACCACGGTGATGAGGGAGGCGGCGAGGCCGCCGAGGGCGAGGCTGAGCAGGCAGCCGGCCAGGATGTACACGCCCTTGCCCTTCTTTGCCGGGGCGCCGCCGGCGTCGCCAGGCGCGGAGGCGGGAGGTGCGGCCTTGCGCTCGGCCGGGTCCTGGGCATGGGCCTCGAGCGTCTCCACGCCGGCCACGCGCACGCCGGTGTCGGCCAGGGCCAGGCTGGCCTGCTCGGCCACCTGCGGGGCGAGCGCGATCAGGCCCCTGTCCAGGGACGCGGCCGTGAGCACGCCGGTGGCCGCCTCCTGGCCCACGGCGCTGCCCAGCGCCATCAGCAGCTGGGTCCTGATCCGGTCCTGCAGTGCGGTGCCGTCCTCGCCGGCGAGCGCGGTCCCGGCCAGCTTCTGCGGGTCGTTGACCTGCACCGAGTAGCTGCCCAGCAGACGCACTCGAACGGGCTCGGCCGCATTCGGATCGCGGATCGGGATGGGCGTGGCCGTGCCGAACTTCAGCCCGCCCACCGGGGCCACGGTGACGAACACCAGGTCCAGGGGACCGGGGGCCGCGCTGGCCAGGAACGGCTGCTCCGCGGGCGTGAACCCGTGGGTGCCGCCGGCCAGCTCGCCGAGCACCTGGCCGGCCTGGAACACGAAGCAGGTGTCCGACGGCCGCACGGTGATGCGGGTGTCCGGTCCGAGCCCGTCCGGGCGGACCGCGGCGAACAGGTGGGCGGCGGTGTCGTCGGGTCGTGCGATCTCCATGATCCCTCCCAGCGGATCGTCGCGGTCCTACAGCCGATCGGCCTCTTCCAGGCGGCGGCACTCGATCAGGTCCACCACCGAGCAGCCGGCGCCCTCGTAGCAGTCCAGCAGCGCGTCTGGCTCGCCCACGACGCCGAGCTCGGCCTCGCAGTTGGGCACGCACGAGCTGTCCTGGTAGCCGGGCAGCTCGCAGTCCACGACCAGCTCCTCGCACAGGGCGGTGCAGGCCTCGTTGTAGGGGCTGACCTCGTTGCACGCCGTCAGCAGCAGCGGCAGCGCGGCGGTCAGCAGGAGGGTCGTGGTGATCGTGCGTCGCATCGATATCCTCCTGCCCTCACCAGTCGATGATGCCGTAGTTGAGCCACGACAGGTCGTGCTCCTGGCCGCTGGGCAGCGTGGCCGGCCAGCGGTCGGTGAACCAGATGTGCAGCCGGTCGTTGACGAAGTACACGCGCGGGTAGCCCGGGTTGACGTAGCTCAGCGGCAGCGGCTCGTCCGGGGTGGCGCGGATCCAGTCGATGGCGTTCTCGCTGTAGGCGTAACCCAGCTGCGCGTCGTCCACGTAGTAGAAGTTGCCGTCGTTGGCCACCGACGAGGAGCCCGCGTAGAACAGGAAGTACGTGCCGTCGTGGAAGAACACGTCCGGGAACGCCACCACCTTGCTGTCCCAGCGGCCGTCGACCCCCTGCAGGATGGGATCACCGCCGTGCAGGTCCCAGCTCGAGCCGTCCTGGGAGGTGGCGTGGCCGACCGCGTACTGGATCTGGGCCGCGCCCACCTGGAACAGCCCGCCGAAGAACATGTGCATGGTGCCGTCGGGGTCCACGATCACGTCGCCCGGGGTGAACGCCGAGAACGCGGTGCCGGCCATCTCGTCGGTGCCGATCACCGGGTTGGCCGGGTCCGGGGTCCAGGCCAGCCCGTCGGTGGACGTGGCGTGGCCGATCTGGGTGCCGGTGTTGGTCACGTCCGCGGCGAACCACATGTGGTAGATGCCTGCGTCCGCGTCGAACCACACCGTGGGGTTGTAGACCTTCTCGCACGGCATGCCCGCGTCGGCCGGGCCCAGCAGCGGGTTGCCCTCGTACCGCTCCCAGTCCACGCCGTTGGTGGACACGGCGTAGCCGATGTCGTCGATGGCCGTGCCCGGATCCATCTCCAGCTCGGTGTCGCCGCCGCCGTACCACATCTGGTACAGGGGCGTGCCCAGCACGTCGATCACCAGGATGTCGTAGCCGCCGATGCCCGGCGCGTCCCAGGTGCCGTCCAGCGGGGGCGGGAAGAACGGGTTACAGGTGTACAGCTCCCAGGGGCTGGACTCGTCCCCCACCACCTCGAACTCGCACTCCACGATGTCGTGCGGGTCGGGCGCGGCTGCCAGGTCGTAGTCCTGGCAGCCCGCGACCAGCGCCGCGGTCAGCAGGGCGCCCGCCAGGGCCTGGATCGTGCTTTTCATCGATGCTGCCTCGTCGGTCGTGTGACAATCTACCATGAGGGACCACCCCAGCACCGGAGGACCCCATGACGCGGCACGCCACCCTGTGGCTCACGATCGCCCTGGTCCTGCCCCTGTCGTGTTCCGAGTACGACCTCACCGGGACCGAGGATCCCCCGGTGCACGATGACGACGACGACACCACCGAGCCGGCGGACGACGACACCGCCGGCCCGGACGAGGAGTGTGACGGCATCGACAACGACGGCGACGGCCAGGTGGACGAGGGCTGGCCCGACTCGGACATGGACGGCATCGCGGACTGCGTGGACGACGACTGCGAGGTGGAGATCCCGCCCGAGCAGACCGTGCCCATCCTCGAGGAGTGCGAGGGCGAGGGCGCGGTGATCGTCAACGATCCGTGGAACGTGGCCGTGGAGTGGACCTGGGACTCGGGAGGCTCCGGCGTGATCGTGATGCCCGCGGTGGGCAACCTCACCGACGACAACCTCGACGGCGCGATCGACGAGCTGGACATGCCGGACATCGCGTTCACCGTGTGGGGCTCCAACGAGCTGGTCGCCCTGCACGGGGATGGCTCGGGCGAGATCTTCACGGTGTCCGGCTTCGACGGTCAGGGCGGGGTGTCGATCGCGGACGTGGACGTGGACGGCCAGCCCGAGATCGTGGTGTCGACCTCGGACCACCGGGTCGCGGCCGTGGACGGCACGGGCGCGGTGGAGTGGATGTCCCAGGCATTCGGCTGGTCCGCCTACCCCCAGCCCGCGGTGGCGGACCTCGAGGGCGACGGCGACGTGGAGGTGGTGTTCGACATCGCCGTCGTGGAGGGGGCGAACGGCGCCACCATCGCCCAGCTCGCCGGCGTGTCCACCTCCTGGCGGACCCCGGTGATCGCGGACATCGACGCGGACGGGACCTCCGAGATCATCGTCGGCGAGAAGGTGTTCTCCCACAGCGGCGCCCCGGAGTGGTCCACCACCAGCACCGGATCCGGCAACTTCGCGGCCGTGGCCGACCTCGACGGGGACGCGGGCGGCGAGGTGTTCTTCGTCACCGGCTCGCAGCTGAAGATCCACGACGACGACGGCGCGCAGCTCGCCGTGCTGACCATCCCGGGCAGCAACCCCGGGCCCCCGGCCGTGGCCGACTTCGACGGGGACGGCGAGGTCGAGATCGCGATCCCGGCCAACACCGCGATCTCGGTGTGGGAGATCACGGGAACCCAGCTGTGGACGTCACCGATCTCCGACTCCTCCGGACTCGCCGGATGCTCCGGCTACGACGTGGACGGCGACGGCGTGTACGAGGTGCTCTACGCCGACGAGCAGGTGTTCCGCATCTACGACGGGGGGACCGGCGCGGTGCGGTTCGTGGACGGCACCCACGACTCGGGCACCCTGTGGGAGTACCCGGTCACCGCGGACGTGGACAACGACGGCTCGGCCGAGATCGTGGTGGCGTCCAACGGGGGCACGTTCAGCGGCGTGGCCGTGTTCGGCCACGGCGGCAACGGCTGGGCCAAGTCCGGCCCCACCTGGGGCACCCACGACTTCGCGGTCACCAACCTGGAGCCGGACGGCTCCGTACCCAGCCCGGCGCCGCTGGCGTGGCAGGTGCACAACGTGTTCCGTGCCCGGCCCGTGATCGACGATCCGGGCGTGCCCGACCTGTACCCGGTGTTCGGCGAGTACTGCGTGGCCTCGTGCGCGGACGGACCGGTGAGGATCTCGTGGTCCATCGGCAACCAGGGTGGGACCACGGTGTACGACCTGGTGCCGGTCAGCCTGTTCACCATGGATCAGGACGTGGAGACACTGATCGACACCCAGTTCATCGGCTCGATCCCGCCAGGAACCGTGCTCGAGGGGGGCGTGTTCGAGCTGCACCCCGACCAGTGGGGGGACGGCTTCCGCATCCGGGTGGACGACAACGGCTTTGGCGTGGAGGCGGTCGAGGAATGCGACGAGGACAACAACGAGTACCAGTACCTCGAGACGCTCTGCTACGAGTAGGGGCTAGCGCCGCCGCCTGACCACCGCGAGCCCGACCAGCACCAGCACCACCGTCATCGCCGATCCCGACGGCCGCGACGCCACGCGGCACTCGCAATCCGGCTCGGGCGCGATGCCGGTGTCGTCGTCGTCGTCCGGCAGGATATCGGTCGTGTCGTCGTCGTCATCATCGTCACCCGTGTCGTCATCGCCGGTGTCGTCGTCCCCGGTGTCGTCGTCCCCGGTGTCGTCGTCCCCGGTGTCGTCGTCGCCCGTGTCGTCGT
>CAZXHG010000396.1:0-6193 GCA_964639985.1 uncultured Rickettsiales bacterium | reverse complement strand
CGAGTTCCTCGACGACCTCACCGACCACGTGTTCGAGGACCGCATCCGCATCTCGGGCATGGACCTGGCGCGGTTCATCGCCCTGCTCGAGGCGACGGTCACGTCGCTGGGACAGCAGCAGGAGATGGAGGACGACGATCCGCCGAGCCTGACGCTGGAGCTGATCGACGAGCCGCCAGCGGGGATCGAGGCCGACGACGAGGACGACGAGGAGGATACGGAGCGGCGGACATGGCGCTTCCCCGACCGCAAGGACGCGGATGTCTTCGTGCCCGGTTCGGGCCCCAGGCAGTGCGACGCCGGGGTGCTCCGGGCCTGGGCCGTCGACGGACACGTCGGGTTCGACACCCTCGTCCACTTCGAGGGCGACCACTGGCGCCCGCTGTGGGAGTTCCTCGAGGACGGCTCGACCGGAGATCGCAGGAACTCCGACCGCCTGCAGCCGATCGAGCGGCTCCGCCTGCGACGCCAGATCGCCGGCGCGGTGGTCGACGACGGGGGCGTGGCCGCCACGTTCTTCACCGGTGCCGAGGTGGTGTCGCTGCACCTGCGACGCGGCCGACTGCTGTGCGTGGAGGGCACGGACGACGAGGGAGGCCTGATCGGCGATCTCCGCTCCGCCGGCCTGTTGTCCCACACCCAGGCCATGGTGATCGAGCACCTCGCAGGCACGGACCAGGGCAAGGCGGCCGAGGCCGTGGTGGCGCGCAAGCTCGTGGAGCCCGAGCGCGTGCACGACCTCGTGATGGACCGGCTGACCCGGCTCATCGGCCGCGTCCTCGACTGGCCCTGCGGATCGCTGCTGCTGCAGCCCCTCGCCGAACCGGGCCTGCGGCTGTCGTCGATCCCGTTCGACGAGCTGCTCGCCGAGGTCCTGCGTCGAAACCTGCCCGCTGCCGACCTCGCGCCGCTGTTCCATGGGCAGCTCGACGAGCCGTTCGGCCGCGATCCAACCGGTCCGCAGCCCCTGCCCATCGCCCTGCAGGAAGAGGAGATCGCGCTGCTGCAGCCGGGGCTCGGTGGCACCACGTTGTCGCGTCTGCTCGCCGCCGGCCACCTGGGCACCGACGAACGCGCGTACAGGTCCGTGTTGCTGCTGCTACAATTCGGTCTGCTGAGGTTCATGGCACATGAGTGATCCCCCCCGGACCCCGCCGGACCCCGAAATCGAAGCCACCGAGACCACGTTCGACACCACGGACCTGTTGCCAGGGCGGGAACAGGTGCACACGCTGGCGTACGAGCTGGTCGGCCTTCAGCGGGTGACGAACGCCATCCGCCTGTACGGTATCGCCCACGAGCGAGCCCACGCCCAGACCGAGGATCTGCTGAAACGGATCCAGCCGATGCTCGACGAACTGGGCACGATCCACCTGGAGGTGACCGACGGCGCGCTGCTGTTCGGTGAGACCCGGGTCATCGAGGAGTCGGACCAGGGGGGCATCGTCGACGAGCTGTTCCGGGACGGGATCCGCGTGCTCAGCTTGAGCCGTGGCATCGACGTGGCCGAGTTCCTCGAGCTGCTGGCGATCCTGGGGACCAACTTCCACCTCCCGCAGCACCAGGAGGACACCCTGCAGGGGTTGCTGTGGGCGGCCGACCTGCCCCACATCAGCTACGAGGCCGTGCAGGGCATCGAGGAGGCGGTCGAGGACTCGGCCGACGCGGGTCGCGGCGAGCGCGTGGACTTCGACAAGGTCTGCCGCGCCCTCGTGGATCCCGGCCAGGGACGGGGCTACACGGGCATCCCCGACCGGCTGAGCAGCGAGGAGAAGTTGGATCTGTTCAGCAGCCTGCTGCCGCCGGGGGAGGAGGACCACTTCCCCACCATGCCGGACCTGCCCGCCTGGACGGGGGGGGATCAGGATCAGGGGGGGGAGGGGTCCGACGCGAAGCCCGCGGACCTGATCAGCTTCGGTGCGTCGCTGGCCGGCGGCGTGGTCGAGGAGGACGAGGACGCCGACGAGGGCGTACGCGAGCTACCGGGCTGGGTGGGAGAGCTCGGCGGGGGCCGGCTGGAGGGCATGGACGGCCTGGCCCCGGCCGCGGCCGCGGGCGCGGAGAGCGCCGAGGACGGCGAGCCCCCGCCACCGTCCACGGACCATGTCCTGGCCGCGGACGGTGACGTGGCCGGCGACCTGCTGGCGGCGGGAGGCGGCGCGGCGCCGGGGGCGGTGTGGCAGGACGGTTCCAGCCTCGACACCATCGACTTCGTCGAGGGCCGCAGCGACAAGCTCGACGTGCCAGCCGAGGACCTGCTGCAGCTGTGGGAGGAGGCCGAGGCGGACAGCATGGCCACCCTGCTGGACAGGACGATCTCGATCCTGATCCACACCGCGCTGTTCGAGGAGCCCGGGGCCAACATCGAGGAGGCCGCACCCCTGATCGAGGCCTGCATGGACGAGGCCGCGGACATCGGTCTGATCGGGCGCTACCGCTCCACCATCGAGATGCTCGAGGGGATCGTCGACGCGGAGGAGGGCATCACCATCGACGACGCGGCGGTCACCCTGCTGCAACGACTGCTGAGCGTGGATCTGTTGCTGCGCTTCACCGAGAAGGTCGATCCGGATGACTCCGACGCCGCCCGCTCCGTGGAGCGGCTCATCGAGCTGGGCGGCCCACACACACTCGACACGATCATCGATCGGATCCCGACCATCGAGGACGAGAGCCTGCAGCGCTTCCTCATCCAGCGCGTGGTGCGCGCCATGCAGGGGGACCCGAGGCCCCTGGTCGAGGACCTGCGCCAGATGGAGCCGGAGGCCATGCGCATCCGACTCGAGGTGCTGGCGCGCATGGACAACTACATGGCCAAGGACCAGCTCACCGCCCTGGCCGCCGAGCACCCGGAGGCCGAGGTCCGCAGGGCCGCGGTCGAGCTGATCCCCAGCACCCACCTGCGCCACGTGGTCAAGCGGCTGGCCCAGCGGCTGGCCGAGGACGACGACGAGGAGGTGCGCGTCGCGATCATCGTGCGCATGGAGGCCGATCGCATCCCGGCGCTCAAGCAGCTGCTGTCGATGATGGCCACCGCCGAGAGCTTCCACACCCGCTCCCTCGAGGAGAAGACGCTGGCGCTGAACACCCTGGCCCGCGTGGGCGGGGAGGTCGCGGTGCGGACCATGAACCAGCTCATGACGGCCAAGGCCTCGATCGTGCACCCACGACAGGGGGAGACCCGAAAGCTGGCCGCCACCGCGCTGGGTACGGTCTCCAGCCCGGGCGCGCGCACCGCGCTGATGCGGGCGGCCAAGAGCTGGGATCCGGGCCTGCGGCGCGCGGCCAACGAGGCCCTGCAGTCCGGGAAGGGAGGCCGCCCGTGAGCGATGTCGAGCCCACGTCGGCGCCACCGCCCGACGACCTGATGGAGGACGAGCCGCCGGAGCGACGGCGGCTGCTGAGCCAGACAGGTCGCCAGTTCGTACCCCAGCTGTGGGGCATCATCCGCACGCTGGGCATGTACGACTCGGACAACGAGACGCCCCACCGTGCGCTCGCCGCGCTGTGCAGGACGATCGAGGAGATCCACGAGCAGGAGGAGGCCGCCGCTCTGATCGTGTTCGGCGACTCCGCGTTCCTCAACGGCTTCCGCCTGCGCCTCGATCACGCCACCTATCGCCTGGTCCGCCGACTCTCGACCTTCCTGATGGACCGGGAGATCGGGGGACTGTGCTTCCACCGTGGCTTCCGCTCGGAGAGGGTGATGACCTTCCTGATGGAGCTGCGCGAGGCCCACGAACGCGAGGAGCCCAAGAAGTACCTGCTGGAGTTCCTCGAGAGCGAGGAGATCCCCGAGGTCACGCTGATCAACCCGCACCGCCACCGCGTGGGCGCCGGCAACACCGCCGAGCAGGTCCAGGCCGGAAAGCAGGCCGCGCTCGAGGTCTACGCCCGCGCCATGTTCGCGCTGTCGGAGCGGGCGGGCTCCCACGAGGGTGCCATGGGCCGCAGCCGACGGCAGATCGTGGCCGTGCGGCGACTGGTCGTGCTCAGCGAGGGCAACGAGGAGACCCTGCTGCAGATGAGTGCCCTGCGTGGCATGGGCTCACCGGTGGCCAACCACTCCCTCAACACCACGATCATGACGCTGACCCTCGGCCGCCGGGCGGGCCTGGCCCGCAAGCACCTGGTCCGGCTCGGCATCGCGGCGATGAACCACAACGTCGGCGAGCAGCTGGACTACGAGTGGGAGTGGGACGACACGGAGCCGGGCGGGCCGCGCTCCGAGGGACAGCTCGCCCACCCGCTGCGGGGCATGCAGTACCTGCTGGAGCACCACGGGGTCAACGAGCGTTCGCTGCAGCGCGCCCTGGCCGCGGCCGAGCACCACCGGGCCTTCAACGGTCTCGACGGCTTCCCCGAGCTGCCCCCGGGCAAGCCCCACCTGTTCTCGCGGATGGTCTCCATCTGCGACACGTACGACTCGCTGGTCTGGTCGCCGATGGAGGACCTGCGGCTGCCGCCGGACCAGGCCCTCAAGCGCATCACGCGGGGCGCCGGGGAACAGTACGACCCCGTGCTGGTCAAGCTGTTCGCGGCGCTCGTGGGCCGCTATCCGCCGGGCTCGCTGGTCGAGCTGGACGACGGCGACCTGGCCATCGTGGTGGCGCGGGGCAAGGGTGAGGATGGCCAGGCGCGGCCGCTGGTGCTGCACATCCGCGACGCCATGGGGCGGCCCGTGCAGCCGATCGTGCTGGACCTGTCCGAGAAGGTGCCGGGCAAGCGGCGCTACGTGCACTCGATATCGCGGACCCGCGACCCGATCCGCCTCGATATCAACGTGGCCAGCTACCTCTTCTCCGAGGACGACCTGGCCAAGAGCGGCCTGCAGCAGGGGGATGACGAGGACGCCGTACTCGAGATCGTCGACGACGACGAGGACGACTCCGAGCGCGGGTGACCGCGGCTCAGGTCGTTGAATTCAACGTGGGGATGAGGCATAACCGATCTCAGCACTCACGTCGGGGATAGTTCATGAACGACACGCGCATCACCATCGTCTGCCTCGTGCTGGTCGCGGCGTTCGCGGCTCCGGCCCCGGCCGATGCCAAGCGCCGCAAGAGCCAGGCCGAGCTCGAGGCCGAGGCTGCGGCGGCCGAGGCGGCCCGCTACGAGAGGGTCGCCCTCGACATCGACGCCGACGGCCTGGCCGACGTGTGGAACTGGTATCTGCGGGACGGCAGCCAGCCCGCGCCGGTCCGCCGGGAGTTCGACCTCAACGTGGACGGCAAGCCGGATGTGGTCAGCCACTTCTCCGGAGGCGCGCTGATCCGCGAGGAGATCGACGCCGACTACGACGGCGTGATCGAGTGGGTGGACTACTACGAGAACGGCGTCCGCGTGCGCGCGGAGTGGGACACCGACTTCGACGGCCAGCCCGATCTGTTCAAGTACTACGAGGCGGGTCAGATCCGCCGCGTCGAACGGGACGCCAAGCTGCCGCGCGACGGCCGCATCGACTACTGGGAGTACTACAGCGGCGGCATGCTCGACACGGTGGAGCGGGACGTGGACGGCGACGGCAAGCCGGACCGCCCGACCGACGAGGAAACGCCAGCGGACGAGGTCGAGTGATGACACGCTGCAGACTGCTGACCCTGGCCACCGCGCTGTTGATCTGCGCCTCGTTCGCCCTGGACGCGGACGCACGACGCAAGAAGAAGGACGACGAGGAGCGCCCGGTCTCTCCCTTCACCACCACCCCGGTCGGTGAGTACACCCGCGTGACCGTGGACATCAACGACGACGGCGTCCCCGACATCTGGGCCTACTACATGGAGGAGACCGAGATCGGGGAGGGCACCCCGGCGCGACGGGAGATCGACCTCAACCGCGACGGCCGCCCCGACATGATCACCCACTACAACGGCACCGAGCTGGTCCGCGAGGAGATCGACGCCGACTTCGACGGCCGCATCGACTGGGTCTCCTTCTTCGAGGAGGGGCGCCGCATCCGCTCGGAGTGGGACACCAACTACGACGGCTACGCGGACATGTGGAAGTACTACAACCGCGGCCAGATCGAGCGCATCGAGCAGGATCAGCTCGCCCCCTACGACGGCAGGATCGACTACTGGGAGTACTACGCCAACGGCCTGATGCAGCGCGTCGGCCGTGACCTCGACGGCGACGGTACCATCGACGTGTACGGGGAGTAGGACTTCGGGGCGGTAAGTAGCTGAAATTACTG
>CAZXHG010000395.1:0-6221 GCA_964639985.1 uncultured Rickettsiales bacterium | reverse complement strand
GTAGCCCCTGGGGTCGTGCTCAGCGACCCCTTTTGCGCCCCCGGCCCCCCTCGTCGGGCTTGCGTGGCCCGTTCGCGGCAAATGTGGCTTTTTCGTGCAGACCCATCCGTCTTCGCACGGGCGCCCACGCGCACGCCAGGACCGCGAGCGCGAGACAGGTCCAGGAGAAGGCGTCCCCGATGTGGGTGTAGATGGTGGGCGCGTACACGATCGGCACGGCCACGACCCGCGTCTCCTTGGTGTAGGGCTCGGTCTGGGAGGTGAGCTTTCCGCGCGCGTCCACGGCCGCAGAGATCCCGGTGGTGGCCACGCGCACCATGGGGCAGCCGTACTCCGCGCAGCGGTTGGCGGTCAGCATCAGGTGCTGAGAAGGACACGAGGTATCGCCGAACCAGGCATCGTTGGTGATGGTCACGAAGAACTGGGAGCCCGCCTTGACACTGCGGCGGACCAGCCGGCTGCGGATGGCCTCGTAGCAGATCAGGAAGTTGAACGGCGCCCACTCGGTGTCGAAGACCACCACGTCCTCGCCCGGGTAGAAGTTGCCGACGCCCTGGATCTTCCTGGTCAGCTCGGGGAACAGGTGCCGGCCCGGCATGAACTCGCCAAACGGCAGCAGGATGATCTTGTCGTAGCGGCGGTCGCGGTTGCCCGTGGCGTCGAAGCGGAACGCGCTGTTGTGGAACTTGCGGTCTCCGGTGACCGGATCCTTGCGGGTGGTCAGCCCACCCAGCCACATCTCGACGCCCTCGTCCCGCGCGAGCTGGGCGATGTCCTCGCCGCGCCGGCCGGTCACCCGGAACGGCGACGCGCCCTCGGGCCACATCACCACCTGGGCGCCGGCCTCGGCGGCCTCGCGGCTCTCGGCGAGGTACTCCTCGAAGATACCCAGCCGGCCCTTGCGCGTGCGGGCCCGGCGCGCCCGCTCTACGATGTCGAGGTCCAGCTGCACCAGCCCCACCTTCAGGACCTCGGCGTCCTCTTCCAGCTTTCGAATCTTCTGCAACCGTACGGCACCGAAGATCAGCGTGAACACCAGCAGCGCCACGGTGACGCCCGCCAGCCGCACCAGCTGTCGACGATCGACCGCTCCCCGCTTCAGCCACAGGCATTCCAGGCCCGCCCAGGCCAGGCCGTTGACCAGCAGCACCAGGAAGCTGAGTCCACGGATCCCGGTGATCGAGGCCAGCATGAACAGCGCACTGTTCTGGTAGTGGGCCACCCCCTGGTAGAAGGGGAACAGCTGCGGGTTGACGAACTCGCAGGCCACGAACGCCGCGGCGATGGCCAGCGGCCACCACGGCCCGGCCCACGCCTTGACCCGAGGGTAGATCAGCGCGAACAGCCCGGCGTAGGCGCCCCACAGCAGGCAGAACAGGATCAGGGTGACGATGGCCAGGCTCAGGGGCAGGTTGGAGAACCGCTGCACCGTGCCCACGACCCAGTAGAAGATCGCGGCCAGGGCCGAGGCACCGCACAGCCACCCCAGCCAGAATCGCCGCCGCGGCCGCTGTCCCTCGATGGCCCACAGGAAGGGCACCCAGGCCAGCCAGTGCAGAGGGGTCCAGCTCAGCGGAGGCGCGATCAGCGCCTGCACGGTGCCGGTGAACACGACGGCCAGGACCCTCAACCACAGCATGGCCGTGGGGTGTAGCACGTCGCGATTGGCGCGTCGACAAGCACGCGCGTAGGAGGACGGGAGGCGTGAGCACCATCTGCGGACCCGGACCCCTTCGAATCCTGACTTTCAAGAAATACTGAAAGTAATGAAATCTTACTCCTCGGGAGAGGGAGCGCAACCGTCTTCTTGCCCGGATCGATCTTTCTTCGACTGGCCGCACAACACCTCGGACGAGGAGCCGGTAGTTGGGGGTAGGGTGAAGGTCGAGGGGCCGCACCCGGAAGGGAGCGGCGATGGACCGCACAGCCGCACTGGAGCTGGGATGGGCCACGATGCGTGATGCCGCACCGACCGACGAGCGGGCGCTGCTGGTCGCCGCCGTGGGTGGCGATCGCGTGGCCCGGGACCGGCTGCTGTCGGACGCGGCCCGGCTGACGCTCCCCGTCGCCTACCGGCTGCTGGGGGACCGCGACGAGGCCCGCGACGTGTGCCAGGAGGTGATGATCCGGCTGCACCGCTCCCTGGCGCGCCTCGATACCAGTCGGTCCGTCGGCCCGTACGTGCGTCGCATCGCGGTCAACGTGTGCCGCGACCAGCTGGCGAAGCGGTCGCGCTCGGTGCGGGAGGTGACGTCGGTCGAGCTGCCGCGCCTGGCGGCGGCGGGCCCGGGTGTGGACACCCAGGTGGACCGGCGACGATTGAGGGACTCGATCCAGGCGTGCCTGGACCGGCTGCCCGAGGGGGAACGCACGGCCTTCGTGCTGTGCCGCGTGCAGGGACTGACGTCCGCGGAAGCGGGCGAGCAGATGCAGTGCTCGGCCGTGACCGTGCGCGGGTACGTACACCGTGCGCGCAAGCGTGTGCGCGAAATGCTGGTGGACATGCACCCCGACCTGGTGGAGGACGGCCATGAGGTGTGAGGAACACGGCGTGGAGGCGTGCGAGGACTGCCGCCTGGACGCGCTGATCGAACAGACGCTGCGCGAGGACGAGCCCGCACCGCTGAGCGACGCCGAACTGGCGGACATGCTCGCGGCCATCCCGGAGGAGACGTCCCCCCGGGTGGTGAGGCTGTGGCCGCGCGTGGCCCTGGCCGTGGCTGCGGCCGCGGCCGCGGTCTTCCTGCTGCTGCCGCGCGGGGGTGTCGACACCCCGCCAGCGCCCGTGGAGATCGCCCAGCCCGAGGATTCCCGGCGCGTGGAGATGCGCCTGGCCACGGGCGACCCATCGATCCAGGTGATCTGGGTCATGGACAGCGAATTCGAACTGTGAGGACACAGATGAAGAACCGGATGACCATCCTGATGTTGATCGTGGCCATGGCGTTGCCTGCAGTGGCGCGAGCGGAGCGCAACGAGCCGCCCGAGCTGCAGCACGAGCTCGTTCACCTCAAGCACATCGCGCCGCGGGACGCCGAGCACGCGCTGCACCCCTTCACTGGCCGTTGGGGACGGATCGAGGCCAACCAGAGCCTGGGCACGCTGACCATCGTGGACGAGCCCGCGCTCGTGCAGAAGATGCTGGACGTGCTGGCGCAGATCGACGTGCCCCGGGCGTCGTGGCAGTTCCGCATCCTGCTGCTGCAGGCCAGTGAGGAGGGGCTGGACGCGGTCGAGCTGGGCCCGCTGGCCGACTACCCGGACGTGGCGCGTGAGATCGAGGACCTGTTCCGCTTCGACCGCTTCGTGGAGCTGGACTCGTCGTTCGTCACGGTGATGGACGGCAACGAGACGTCCCTGCGGGTGGGCGGCACCGAAGGCTTCACCGTGGACCTGGCGCCCCATGCGCGGGGCGACGAGCGGTTGGAGGTGAGGATCCATCTCTATCGTCCCCGCACGCATGCCAACGGGGCGGAGGTGACGGTGCTGCGGGACACCATCGTCTCCACGAGCTTCGAGACCGCGCCTGGCCAGACGACCATCGTGGGAGCGTCGCGCCTGGACGGGGACGACCGCGCCCTGATCACCATCGTCGAGACACGGGCCGTGGACTAGAACGAGGAGACCCGCTGGTCCCGGCTCATTCCGGGAGACCAGCGGGCCTTCGAGCCGGTGGGGGAGGCGGGGCAACCCCCCACACCGAAGGTCGTGATATCCCCTTGAACCGGGGGGATCGTCGGAGGGAAAAACGTCCGCTCACGGCTCTCGACACGGAAAGCGTTTTCCACAGATCAACCCGACTTGTCCACAGGTTATCCTCGGGGATTCCCGGGTTTATCCTCAAACCGAGTATGCACAACATGTTGTGTCTGTGGATAAAGAAAAACCCAACATGTGGTGTTTTTGCGTTGACCCTCGGGGCCCTCGATGCGATCCTTTTTGACGGACTGCGGCGCGGCGGAAGCCGAGGTCGGATATCGAAGGAGCTGAGAGCAGGAGTGCGCCGGTCATGAGACGTTGGATCGTCAAACCTCTGTGCGGTCACGAAACCGCGAGCACATCCGGGAGAGGGAGCGGAAGTGCACGTGGAGAGGTGTCTGCGCTGGGGCTGTGGCGTGAGGAGATCCGGTTTCCTCACGTCACGGTGGTGAAGGGCGCCCTGGGGTACGGTCGGCGGCCACGCCCCAGGCTGGTTCTGAGGCTACCGGGGAGAGGGCAGGGCAGCTGACGCCGCGAGGCATCGGCCACCCCTCCTGAATCGATACTGATCCACCCGCGCCGTGGGCCCGCCGGGTCGACGGAGAGCATGACTGCGCGGATGGAACCCGTTCGACGGTCGAGCTCGATGAGCCGACCGCCTTCGGTGGTTGCGCGCTTCGCCCGGTGGTCCGGCCTGGATCCACGGGGGCATCCAGGCACATGAACTGGACCGGAAAGGAGGCCGGCGCACCAGCTGGAAGCGAGATGGGAACGGTCGCGACGCAGACGCAGCAGCAGAGTCGAGAGCAGAGCGGAAGCGAGGTCGCTGACGGTGCCGCGGGGATCGACCCCCGCCCCGACAGGACGTTTCGCATCGAGCGCCGTCACACCCACCCGGGCCAGGATCCGATGGATTCGGTCGAGTGGGAGAAGCGGGAGGCGCTGATCACCGGGGAAGGGGGCAAGGTCGTCTTCCGCCAGGAGGACGTGGGGGTTCCACAGTCGTGGAGCCAGATGGCCACCAACGTCACCGCCAGCAAGTACTTCCGGGGCCACCTCGGCACGCCGGAGCGGGAGCACTCGGTGCGCCAGCTGGTGGGCCGGGTGGTGACCACCCTGCGCAAGTGGGGCATGCGCGGGGGGTACTTCGACTCGGCCGGGGACGCGGACACCTTCCGCGATGAGCTCACCTGGTACCTGTTGAACCAGAAGGCGGCGTTCAACAGCCCGGTGTGGTTCAACATGGGCATCGACCCTCACGCCCAGTGCTCGGCGTGCTTCATCAACTCCGTGAGCGACGACATGGAGTCGATCATGGCCCTGGCCGCCACCGAGGCGCGGCTGTTCAAGGGCGGCTCGGGTACGGGCACCAACCTGTCGGCCCTGCGCTCGTCCCGCGAGCCGCTCAACGGCGGCGGCGAGGCCAGCGGCCCGGTGTCGTTCATGCGCGGCTACGACTCGTTCGCCGGCGTGATCAAGAGCGGGGGCAAGACCCGGCGCGCGGCCAAGATGGTGATCCTCGACATCGACCACCCGGACATCGAGGAGTTCATCGGCTGCAAGGCCAACGAGGAGAAGAAGGCCTGGGCGCTGATCGACGCAGGCTACGACGGTTCGTTCAACGGCGAGGCCTACTCGTCGGTGTTCTTCCAGAACTCCAACAACTCCGTGCGGGTGACCGACGAGTTCATGCGCGCGGTGGAGTGGGACGACAGCTGGCAGACCCGGGCGCGGCTCGATCCGGCCAAGGTGATGGACACCTATGGCGCGCAACACCTGTGGAAGGAGATCGCCGAGGCGACCTGGGTCTGCGGGGATCCGGGCCTGCAGTTCGACTCGACCATCAATCGCTGGCACACGTGTGCCAACTCCGGGCGCATCAACGCCTCCAACCCCTGCTCGGAGTTCATGTTCGTCGACGACAGCGCGTGCAACCTCGCGTCGCTGAACCTGCTGAGGTTCCTGCGCACGGATGGCAGCTTCGACACCGAACAGTTCGAGCACTGCGTGGCCCTGGTGGTCCTGGCCCAGGAGATCATCGTGGGCTTCTCCCGGTACCCGACCGAGGGCATCGGCCGCAACAGCCACCTGTTCCGACCGCTGGGCATCGGGTACGCCAACCTCGGCGCGCTGCTGATGGCCAAGGGCATGGCCTACGACAGCGACGAGGGCCGGGACTATGCGGCCACCGTGACCGCGCTGCTCACCGGCGCCTCCTACCGCACGTCCTCGCAGATCGCGCGGCAGATGGGTCCGTTCGAGAAATACGCGTCCAACGAGGGCCCGATGATGCGGGTCATGCAGCAGCACAGCGCCGCGCTCGACGAGATCGAGTCGGATGTGGTGCCGTCCTCGCTGCGCGGCGCTGCGCGCCGCTCGTGGGACGAGGCCATCGCCTACGGCCGGCAGTGGGGCTATCGCAACGCCCAGGTGTCGGTGCTCGCGCCGACGGGCACGATCGGTTTCCTGATGGACTGCGACACCACCGGCATCGAGCCGGAGATGGCGCTGGTCAAGTACAA
>CAZXHG010000394.1:0-6331 GCA_964639985.1 uncultured Rickettsiales bacterium | reverse complement strand
GTCCTCCTCGTCCGCGGGCACGGCGCCGTCGCAGTCGTCGTCCACCCCGTTGCACACCTCGGCCGCGTCCGGGCTGACCGCGGCGTCGCCGTCGTCGCAGTCGCCCTCGCAGACCATGAAGCCATCCGCGTCCGCGTCCTCCTCGTCCGCGGGCACGGCGCCGTCGCAGTCGTCGTCCACCCCGTTGCACACCTCGGCCGCGTCCGGGCTGACCGCGGCGTCGCCGTCGTCGCAGTCGCCCTCGCAGACCATGAAGCCATCCGCGTCCGCGTCCTCCTCGTCCGCGGGCACGGCGCCGTCGCAGTCGTCGTCCACCCCGTTGCACGCCTCGGCCGCGCCCGGGTACACGGCCGCGTCCGTGTCGTCGCAGTCGTCCTCGCACCCCATGAACCCATCCCCGTCCGCGTCCTCCTCGACCGGAGGGGTGGTGCCGTTGCAGTCCGTGTCCACGCCGTCGCACACCTCGGTGGCGTCCGGGTTCACGGCCGCGTCGCCGTCGTCGCAGTCACCCGCGCACACCATCCACCCGTCGCCGTCGCTGTCGAGCTCGTCGAGGGACCACACGTTGTCGCAGTCCGTGTCCAGCCCGTCGCACAGCTCGCTGGCCCCGGGGTTCACGGTGGCGTCCGCGTCGTCGCAGTCCCCGTCGCAGACCCGGTAGCCGTCGCCGTCGTCGTCCACCTCGTCCGTCCACAGCGCGCCATCGCAGTCGTTGTCCAGCCCATCGCACAGCTCCAGCGCGCCGGGGTAGCACATCACGTCGTGGTCGTCGCAATCGTCGTCCGCGCCATTGGGGCACAGGGCCGATCCGGGCAGTCCATAGCCGTCGCCGTCGAGGTCCACGCAGAAGTCGCGGCCCAGCAGCACGTAGGTCTGGCCCGCGTCCGTGGCCGCGGCGTCGCTGTCGGCCGCACCCACCAGCAGGTCGTCGAATCCGTCGCCGTCCAGGTCGCCGCCGCCGGCCACCACCGAGCCGGAATAGTCGTCGATCTGCTCGCCGAGGAACGAGGCCGACGCCCCATCCAGTCCGACGTCCAGCAGCCAGCCCTCGGACCGCCCCAGCACCAGGTAGGTCTCGCCCGCCTCGAGCGCGCCGGCGTCGCTGCCCCAGGCCCCGATCAGGAAGTCAGCCAGCCCATCCGCATTCACGTCCCCGGCCGCGGCCACCGCGCTGCCCGCCTCGTCGTCGAGGTGCTCGCCGACGAAGGTGGCGTCCGAGCTGCCCAAGTCCGTGCCCGGGGCCCACCCCGACGTCCGCCCCAGCACCAGGTACACCTTGCCCGCGTCGATGGCCGCGTCGCTGTTGCCCCACGCGCCGATCACCACGTCGTCCAGGCCGTCGCCGTCCACGTCGCCCACGCCCGCCGCGGCCTCGCCCGCGAAGTCGTTGGCCGCCTCGCCCACGAACGACGCGTCCGCGCCGGTCAGGCTGATGTCCATGGCCAGCGATCCACCCCCCAGCACCAGGTACACCTGCCCGGCGTAGTTGCCGCCGAGGTCACTGCCGGGCGCGGAGATCAGCATGTCGTCGAAATGATCGCCGTCGACGTCGCCCGCGCCCGCCACCACCGAGCCGGACAGATCCCAGGGGAGCTCACCCCAGTACGAGGCATCGGCACTGGCGAGGTCAACCTCGTGTGCGGCCGATGGCCCGCCCAACCGGAGGTAGCTCTGCCCGGCCGAGCTGCCTGCCTCGTCGTTGCCCTCGGCACCGATCAGCACGTCGTCCCAGCCGTCGTCGTTGACATCACCCACACCGGCCACGCTACGACCCGCGTGATCCTGGGCGGCCTCACCCGTGAACCGCGTCCGCGTCGAGGTCGCGGCCAGCTCGGTGCGCAACGCCCAGCCCGTGGCGCCGCCGAAGATCAGGTAGGCCGCGCCCGTGCCGGTGGCGGCCCCATCGTGGGCGTAGGCCCCGATCAGGAAGTCGGCGTAGCCGTCGTGGTTGACGTCCCCGGCCGCGGCCACCGCCGACCCGGCCTCGTCGTATGCGGCCTCGCCCAGGAAGGAGGCCGCCGCAGCACCGAGGGACGTCTCCATCGTCCAGCCGCTGGCCGTTCCCAGCACCAGGTACACCTGCCCGGCGGACGCCGCGCTGTGATCGTTCCACGGAGCGCCCACCAGGAAGTCGTCGAAGCCGTCGCCGTTCACGTCCCCGACCACCGCGGCGGAGACTCCGGCGTAGTCGAACAGCACCTCGCCCACGAACGAGCCCTCGGCGTCGGCCAGCTCCTCCTCGAGGGTCCAGGCGCCGGCCAGGGTGGCGCCCAGCAACAGCACCACGATCGTCAGCGGTGTCAGCGGCACGGTCAGGAAACGTCTCATCCGATCCTCCGCGGGTGGATCATACCGCTGGACGGGTCGGCGCGTGCACCCGCGTGACGAGGGCGCCACCGAGGAGGCTTTACAAATCCCTGACTTGCAGCCCCGTGGGCCCTTGCCCCACCCGAGCTATACTCTGTGTTGGAGAGACAGCGCCCGACCGGACGACGCGCCTGCAGGACGGCCCGATGACACGGGGGCGAGCCCGTCCATGGTGGCAGGCGATTCCGGGCGCGCAAGAGGTCGGCACCTGATGGATTTCTTCGAACACCTGCAGCGCGCGGATCTGCCCCGTGTCGACTACGACTTCGTGCGCCGCTCCTCTCGAATCAGCGACAGGCTGATGGGCGTGTACCTGCGCCGGTTCAACAACCGGCTGAAGCCCATGAAGCCGATCGCCCTGGTCAACGGCATGCCCGCCTACGACCTGACCCAGCCGCCGTTCGAGTCCGAACCGGGCTCACGCGTGCTGTGGGCAGGCTTCGACTACGTGATACGGCGCAAGCCCCCGCGGCCGATCGCCGTGGTGCACATGCTCAACGCCAACTGCGACATGCGGTGCCGACACTGCTCGGCGCGCAACCACATGGACAAGGGCAACAAGGCGCTGGACTACGAGGAGACCATCGACCTCGCCGACCAGTTCGTCGAGATGGGCGGCTCGGCGTTCATCCTCTCCGGGGGTGAACCTACCCTGCACCCGCGGCTACTCGACATCATCGACCACGTGGACAAGTCCAAGGCCGTGGTCGCGATGTTCACCAACGGCTCACATCTGGTGGACATGGCCGACGAGCTCAAGGCAGCCGGGCTGTTCGCGCCGCTGGTCAGCCTCGACTCGGAGCAGCCCGACGTGCACGACAGGCTCCGCGGCCGCGAGGGCGCATTCACCAACGCCGTGGCCGGCATCGAGAAGATGCTCGAGGTTGGCAGCCTGGTCGGAATCAGCACCTACATGACCCGGCCTGACCTGCACGACGGCTACTTCGACCGCATCGTGGACTTCGGCACGAAGCTGGGTGTGCACCAGATCTTCATGTTCGACGCGGTGCCCACCGGTGCGCTGATCCACGACAAGGACCTGGCGATGACCCCGGCCGAGCGCTCCCAGCTCAAGGAGCTGGTCAAGGGGCAGAACGCCAACCCTGTGGGTCCGGCCATGATGGGCCAGTCGTGGGTCAACTCCGAGGAGGGGTTCGGCTGCTTCGCCGGCTTCTACCAGTTCTACACCACGGCCTACGGGGACGTGGCGCCATGCGACTTCACGCCCATCACGTTCGGCAACGTGCGTGAGAACTCGTTGCAGGAGGTCTGGGACCGGATGCGTGCCAGCGAGGAGTGGGGCGTCCGGCACATGAACTGTCGGATGCAGGACCCCGAATTTCGCGCCAACACGGTCGATCTGCTGCCCCCGGGCACCGAGTTCCCGGTGCCCTACGAGCGCATCCTGGAGCTGCGGGCCGAGCGCGACCGCTCCGCCTCCTGACCCGGATCGCCCCGTGGCTCGCACGGACCGCCGACCACCCGCCCCCGGCGCCTACCTCGACCTCGGTGACCTGCGTGTGCACGTGGAGGCCCGCGGCCACACCGGCCCCCAGCTGCTGCTGATGCACGGCTACCTGGCCAATACATCGGTCTGGACCACGGCGTTGCCCCTGCTGGAGCCCCACGCCCGCGCAGCGGCCGTCGACCTGCCCGGGTGCGGCTACTCCGACCGGCCCCAGCAAGCGCCGTACACCATCCCGTGGTACGCCGAGCTCGTGCCTCGCATGCTCGACGCGCTGGGCATGGAGCGCGCCGTGCTGGCGGGCCACTCCTTCGGCGGTGCGGTCGCGATCCACGCCGCCGTGCACCACCCGGACCGTGTCGCCGGCCTGGTCCTGGTCGCGCCCCTGGTGTACGCCCCCCCGCCCCCGCCCGGACTGAAGCTGGCCAGGCGCTGGCCCAACACGGCTCGCCGCTTCTTCGCCAGTCCCGTGGGCCGGGCCATCATCCCCCGGCTGTCGAGCCGGGCCGCGTTCTCCGACGACGGCCACTACTCGCGCATGCGCACCGTGCGGCTGCTGGAGCACCTCGACGCGCCGGGCGGCTGGGAGGCGGCCACCACCATGGGGGTGCTGGCCGCGGACCACACGCCGGACGCCGGCCTGATCGGTCGCGTCACGCAGCCGGTGTTGCTGTGCTGGGGGGAGCACGACCGGGTCTACCCGGCGGCCTCGTCCGAGCGACTGTGCCGCGACCTCCCCGGCTCCTGCCATGCCCGGGAGATCGCGGGCGTCGGTCACAACTGCCACGAGGAGGGCGCCCGGCGGTTCGTCGGCGCGGTGCTGGGATGGCTCTCCGACGACGTCGCGTGACCGCCGTGTGGTGGGCGATCCCCCCCGGCCCTGCTAGACTGGACGGGAACTAATAGAACACGGGAGGTAGCCGATGCGGGCTCTGTGGTGTGTTCCCCTGCTGCTGGCCCTGGTCGCGTGGGTGGCCGGCTGCCCCAACGCGACGCTGTCCACGGACGACGACACCGACTGGACACAGGACGACGACGACGCCACCGAGGGGGATGACGACGACGCCACGGACGACGACGACGACGACACCACGCCCGGCGACGACGACGACGATGACGACACGGTCGACGACGACGACACCGCCGACGACGACACGGAGGACCTCAACCACCCCCCGGACGAGGCCAACCTGTACCTGATGTACGGCTACCCCTCCATGCTGGAGTCCAACGCGGTCGACGCCTACCTGGCCATCGCCGGCGGCAGCTACAACGGCGACTACTGGACCTGGAGCGACGGCCAGCGCTCCTACACCATCCGGCAGTACCACGGCCCAGAGGCCCTGGTCGAAGGTGTGCAGGATCCCCAGGGCATCGTGGTCTACGCGGGCCACTCCAACTTCGGTCTCGGCGCCACGTTCACCTGGGACGACCTGCCCGGCACGTTCACCATGACCAACGGCTCGGACACGGTCACGCCGTCGCAGGACCTCACCGCGGAACTGTCCGCGGGCGACAGCATCCGCTTCCCGTCCGACGCGGCCACGGCCGAGAACCGCTTCGAGGAATTCACGATCGACGCCATCTATGCGTCCAGCATCAACATCAGCGGTGACTACCAGGGCGGCAGCTGCACGACCACGGCCCAGGTGCCTGAGGCCCTGGAGAACCACAGCCACCTCGACTACATCGAGACCATCGACGACATCTTCAACATCGGCTCGGAGATGGTGGCCATCAACTACCCCTACCTGCGAGAGTCGCAGGCCTACCCGAACTTCGTGCTGCGGGACGAGGACATCGTCGAGGACCCGGTCAACTACACCGTGCCGTACATCAACATCGACCGCTTCCCCAACCACAACGTGCCGCCCGGCGGCACCTTCAGCACCATCGGCACGGACGGCTACGGCCACCCGTACCATTACTACGACACCGCCGACGGCTACTACAAGACGATCGTCTGGGGGGGCAACGGCGACCTGCCGATGCACAACCTGCAGTTCCAGATCTCGTTCGTGCGCAGCTGCAACTCGCACCGCTACTACGGCGAGACGTTCCAGCGCGGCGTGATGTTCTACAGCACCACCGACGACAGCAACTACGAGGGCGCGATGGTGTACCTGTTCGTCCGCGGCATCATCGAGGACTACAGCTACCAGGAGATCGTGGACGCCCTCAACGCCTCGAATCCGATCTACGATTACATCGACTTCGACGCCTTCCCGACGCCGGAGCCGCCGCCGGGAATGTGCCGCTGAGCGGCACCGCCGGGGGAACAGGGAGGAAATCATGACCAGGTACCTGCTGATCGCGCTCGCCGCGCTCGCGCTGCTGTCCAGCGGCTGCGGCTCGGGCTCCATCACCATGGGAGACGACGACGACGCCCAGGGGGATGACGACGACGACGTCACCGACGACGACGACGTCACCGACGACGACGACGATGATGACGATGACGACACCACGGCCGACGACGACGACACGTCCGACGACGAC
>CAZXHG010000393.1:0-6382 GCA_964639985.1 uncultured Rickettsiales bacterium | reverse complement strand
CTCGTCGGGTCAGCAGGGAAGAGGGCGATTCCTCGCTATGCCAGGAGTGTCCGGACGAGGACTGAAATATATCACGTTCGCTCCTGGGCGAGACCCCTGGAGCGAGACCCTGGCGCCCGGTTGCCCACCAGCTGCCCGTGGTAGGCTCGGCCGAGGAGGACGACGCATGCGTGCCATCGCCCCGGTGCTCGCGCTCGCGCTGCTCGTCCCGTCCGGCTGCGCGCACCCGGACGACGACGACAGCCACCCCGGCGACGACGACTCGGCCGCGGTCGGCGACGACGACAGCGCACCGCCGGCCGACGACGACGACACCGTGGCTCCGCCCGTGACCTACAACGGCTGCGGCGTGGGCCGCGACGGGGAGCGGGGCCCCGGCACCTGGGCCGAGCCGATCGAGGTGCCCTATCTCCCGTTCTTCGACCGCAACGACACCGCGACGTCCACCGAGGACCTCGCCGACGTGTACGACTGCGCCCCCGACCTCGGCGAGGCCGGTCCGGAGGTGGTGTACCGCTTCGTGACCGAGCACCCGGGCACGTTCCGCGCCGAGGTGGACTGCGTGGAGCCGATCGACGTCGACCTGCACCTGCTGACCGCCCCTGAGCTCGTGCACGGCGAGGCGCGCGGGTGCATTGCGCGGGCGCACATCGAGCTCGAGGTGACGGACCTCGCCGCGGGCGAGTACTGGCTGGTCGCCGACTCGTGGAACGACGACGACGGGGAGTACCCGGGCGCCTACGAGCTGGCCTTCGAGTGGATCGCGGACGACGTGTGGTCCGACGTGGAGGTGCTGCCCGGGCTCACCTGGTCACGGCTGCGCAGCCCGGACCTCGCCGACGGCGACCAGACGGTGAACGTGCTGCGGCTGGACGCGTCCGCGGCCGTGGACGTGCAACCGCACCTGCACGGCGGCTGCCTGAGCGTGCCCGAGGCGGCCGGCGACCTGGGCGCGTGGGCCGCGGTCAACGCCGGGTTCTTCGCCAGCGGCTGTGCGGCGCTGGACATGGTCAAGGCCGACGGCGTGCTGCACGCCACCAACACCTGCACGGGCAGCGCCCAGCGCACCCTGGGCTGGACCCACCTCGACCAGGCGGGGTTCGCCTGGGTCGACTACAGCGCGGACTGGCCCGAGGTGGCCAACGCGGTGGGCGGCCACCCCGGCCTGGTCACGGCCGGCGCGGTCGACGTGGATCCCTACGACGGCAGCAGCAGCTTCTACACCTCCCGGCACCCCCGCTCGGCCATGGGCCTGGCCGCGGACGGCGATCTGCTGCTGGTGACCGTGGACGGCCGCACGTCCGCGGGTGACGGCATGACCTGCGAGCAGACCGCCCAGCTGATGATCGACCTCGGCGCGGTGGACGCGGTCAACCTCGACGGCGGGGGCTCCACCACCATGGTCGTGCGCGACTGCTGGATCGGGGACGTGGTCAACCACCCCTCGGACAATGGCGAGGCCGACCACCACGGTGAGCGGTCGGTGTCGGACGGGGTGTACCTGCGCCTGTGAGGGAGGGGATCAGCGGCCGGGGCCGGGCTCGAGGCTGGGCTCCTCGCGAAGCTGGATCCCGCTCTTGATCTCGGGGTACTTCCCCTGGAAGTCTTGGTAGATCTCACGGATCCGGTCCATGTCCGCCTTCACGTCACCGGTGGGCAGGATGGCCGGGCCGATGCCGCCGATCTTGCGCCGGTAGTCCAGGAACGCGCACATGATCGGCACCGAGGCCTCGCGGGCGATGTGGTAGAAGCCCGACTTCCAGTACTCGGTGTACGAGCGCGTACCCGCGGGCGCGATGCCCAGGTACAGCTGCTCGTGCCGGTCGAACAGGTCGGCGATCAGCTGCACGGTGTTGCGGTTGCCCCGGCGGTCCACCGGCACCCCGCCCAGCCAGCGCATGAACCACCCCCAGGGCCAGCGGAACAGGGCGCGCTTGCCGGTCCACGACGGCTTCAGCCGGAAGGCGAATGCGCACGCGATCATGTTCGGCATGTCCCAGTTGCTGGTGTGGGGTGCGGCGATGAACACGGCCTGGCGGCAGTCCGGGACGTCCCCCTCGACGTCCCAGCCCGTGATCCGGAGGTAGATGCGGGAGAGCCACCAGGCGAACCTGCCCACGGAGGGGCCGGGGTGAGTCAGCTCGGAGCTTCGCATCGTGGTCCTCGCAACCCCGCGGGCGGGTGGGGCTGGGGACTAGTTCTCGGTCAGGAAGTGCTCGTCGTACTCCACCTCGAACCGCAGCTTGTGCTTGGCCTCTTCCTGGGCCAGGGTCCGGAAGGTCGACTCGACGTTGGCGTCGTCCGCGACGCTGGCGAGGTCGGAGTACAGCCGGAACGCCGCCTTCTCCTTCTTCATCGCCACGATCAGCGCGTCCTGGTAGTCCATGTCGGCGGTGGGCTCGTCGGCGACCAGGTAGTCCCCGATCTTGAGGTCCACCACCTGCTTGCCGGCCCTGGCCAGCAGCCGGCCTTCCTTGATCGCCTGGACACGGGCCTTGTGACCGAGCTCCTCGCGCGCAAAGCCCTCGAAGACCTCCTTCATGTACGCCCGCTCCATGGTCCCGGCCAGCTCGTTGTAGAAGTCCGCGGACTCCTGCTCACGCTCCATCGCGAAGTCGAGCACCTCGTCGATCGACTGCCACTCGTTCATGGTCTGTCCTCCTGGGCCGCTGGAGCCCTCTACCCTCGTGCAGCCTCGGCTGCGCAGATTTCTTTGGGATCGGAGGGGTGTGATAGCACGCTCACGCCCGCGAGTTCAACGGACGTGCGAAAAGGGGACGCTCACAACTAAACAACTTGCGAAGAAAGTTGTTTAGTTGTGAGCGTCCCCTTTTCTCCGGAGGCCCCACCATGTCCCTGTACCTCGTCCAGCACGCGCTCGCCCACGACAAGGCGACCGACCCCCGGCGGCCCCTCACCGAGCAGGGGGTGGCGGACGTGACCCGCATCGCAGGGGTGGCGGCGGGCTACGGTGTGAGCGTGGACCGGATCGGGCACAGCGGCGTGCGGCGGGCGCGGCAGACCGCCGAGATCCTGGCGCGGCACCTGCCGCCGGCTCGGGGGATCGTGGAGCTCGGGGGGCTGGGCCCGATGGACGACGTGGCCGAATTCGCCCGCCAGCTGCGCGGACAGTCGGACCTGATGCTGGTGGGGCACCTGCCGTTCATGGCGCGGCTCTGCTCGTACCTGATCTCGGGCAGCGCCGAGACGCCCGTGTTCCGCTTCCAGAACGGGGGGGTCGTGTGCCTGACGAAGCTGCCCGAGCCGGCAGGGTGGGTGGTGAAGTGGGCGCTGATGCCCGAGGTGGGGTAGCCGAACTCGTAGCCGCGACCCTGCAGGAGCCTGCGCCTGGCGCGCGGCCGCGCTCGTGCGCGCGTGTGGTCGAATCGGATCCGTTAGGATTCCAGCAGGAGGGAATCATGCGGTGTGACCATGGGAGGGGAAGTCCCCATCGGCGCTCCTTCGCCGGTGCATTCGGCGTGCTCCTGATCGGCCTGCTCGTCTGCGTGGACGCGAGGGGGGCGGAGGTGGGGTCGGGGAGGGAGCTCGACGCGACGAAGCACGACGCGACCCTGCTGTTCGCGTTGCAGGGGGGACTGATGGGGGTGACCGGCGGGACCCATTTCGGGTTCGGCGGCACGTTTGCCTCGATGCGATACATGTACTACGGGCTGGATGACAGCTGGGACGATCCCAACCGCGAGCGCATCTGGTATCTGGCGCTGACGAGCTACCTGGCGGGCCTCTCGGCGGTGGTCGAGATGGCGACCTCGCTGCTCACCGTGGCTTCGATCGTCGCCTCGACATCCGAGCGGGAGCTGTGGGAGAAGGCCAGTGCCGGAGCCCTCGGCGCAGGCGGCTTGTCCCTGCTCTATGCCAGCTTCGCGTTTGCGAGTGGCCTGCTCGCGGACTCGCTGGTCGACGACTTCGACCGGTACAGCGCTGCCGGTCGGATATTCGTGACCAACCGGCTGTACAGTCTGCTCTGTGGGGGGATGGCCCTCGCCCTGGCCGTGGTCGATTTCGTGGCAGGGGACCGGCTCCGCCGTCGTGGTCGTCAGCTCCAGGTTCGCTCTGCTGCGGGAAGGCGTCGCGACGTGAGGATCGCCTTGCTCGCGACACCTGGTGGGTTCGGCGCCGTCATCCGATTCTGATTCGAGCTGATCAGGCCGGATCCTGTTGGAGGATCCCGATCAACACCTCCACCCCCATCTCGTTGAGCAGCTTCGGATGCACGTCGCGGCCGTAGGTCTCCAGCGTCCGGTCGTAGTGCTCGATGAAGATCGTGGCCATGTGCTCGCGCAGGGGGATGTGCAAGGTGCACTGGAACGCCTCGTCCATGGTGACGTGGCGGCGCGGGTGGCGGCGCAGGTTGGCCACCAGCTGCTCGACGTGGGTCGCGCTCAGGGGATCTGCCCGTCCAGGGTGCGCGCCCAGCCGAGCACGCGGGCGCGCTCGGGCGCGTCGGGCCAGCGCGGTGCAGCCGCGATCGAGGCCTCGATGCAGGCGCGGGCGGCCTCCTCGTTGCCCTCGGCGTGGTTCACCACGGCCAGGTAGTACAGGGTACGCGGGTGGTTGGGGATCAGCTCGTTGGAGCGCTCCAGCTTCTCCAGCGCCTTGGCCCGGTCGCGCATGATGCGGGGCAGCTCGTGCCAGTACATGCCCTTGGCGCGCAGGGCGCCACCGTTGTCGTAGCCCTCGTCCGCGGCCAGCACCGTGTCGAGGTGGCTGCTGAACTTCTTGTCCAGGCCCTGGCCGATGGCCTTGAGGATGGAGATGCCCTTGGAGTACTCACCCATGGCCAGGGTGGTCCAGTAGTGGCCCTCCAGGCCGGACGAGTTCAGCTCGATGGCCCGCGCGCCCGCGTCCCAGCCGATCTGGCCCATCTCCTTGTCCGTGGTCTCGTTCTCGGTGCCGTCACCGATCCACCACGCCGCGCGGGCCAGCCGCCAGTGCAGGGCGTAGCTGTCCGGGTGGTCCTGTACGGCCTGCTGCAGGAACTCCACGGCCTCGCTGGCCTTGTCCGAGTTCGCGCGCTGGGCGTAGAGCCGGTCGGCGTCTGCGATGGCCGTGGCCTCGTCGGCGATGGCCAGCTGCGGCAGGCAGCAGGCCCCGAGCAGGAAGATGATGGCGAGCAGTGAACGCATGGGACGACCCTCCTGGGTTGGACGCTGTCGTTCTACGCGTTTTGCTCGCGAATGCGAAGGACCATGACGCGGACTACTGCTCGGGGAGCTCGATCGACCACGTCGGATCCCGACTGTCCTCACCCTCGGTCGGGCAGCCGAGCAGCAAGCCGAGGCAGGCGAGCAGGGCGAGTACGTGGTGCGGATCATGGGCGGTCCCTCCGCAGGTCAGCGTCTTCCAGCTTCGGGTGCGCGTTCAACAAATACTGCTAGGCTTGCCTCCAGTGGACCCGGCCTCGGAGGTGATCCATGCGACGCGCGATCCTGCCGCTCTCCCTGCTGACCTACGCCGTGGCCCTGGCCTGGGCCGACGACGCCAGCTGGCCCCTGGACGATCCCGCTGCCTACGAATTCGACCCTGGCCTGGTCCGGGTCGAGGGGGGGGCGGCCTCCCTGGTGTCGAGCGTGCTCGGCACCGGCGCGGACGGCGACCTCGAGGTGAACGCGGCGGTCTTCGACCTGGCCCTGGACACCAGCGGCACGCGGACCATCCCCGATGGCGTGGCCTGGGCCGTGCTGACCGACCTCGTCCCCGGCGACACCAGCGTCGACCTCGACGGCTACCTCGGCGGCCTCGAGGCGGGGGACGAGCTGTTGCTGATCGACCTGCAGGGCAGCGCCGGCGACCTCACCGGCGTCGGCACCTGGGAGACCGTGCGCGTGACCGGCGTCGCCGGCTCCACCGCGACGACCACGCCGCTGGCGGAGTCGTACAGCGGCGCAACCCACCGGGTGGTGG
The DNA here is from genome assembly GCA_964639985.1 of uncultured Rickettsiales bacterium. Taxonomy (GTDB): domain Bacteria; phylum Myxococcota_A; class UBA796; order UBA9615; family CAYRNR01; genus CAZXHG01. The sequence goes on along the minus strand of CAZXHG010000393.1, from coordinate 457 downwards.
CGCAGCGTGTACCCAACTACGACCACGTCACCCTGACCACGGGCACGCTCACGGCCAGCGCATTCGATGGCGCCAGCGGCGGCATCGTCGCCTTCCGGGCCGCGGGCGCGCTGAGCGTGGACGACGACTCGTCCATCGACGCCACCGGGATCGGGTACCGCGGCGGGGACGGTGGCTCGGCCTCGGGGACCGGCGGCGGTGGGGGTGAGTCCCAGGCCGGCGCAGATGGGGACGGCGGCGCCGTGGCCGGGGACGGCGTGGGCGGCGGCGGCGCTGGTGAGGGCGTGTCCCACAGCGTGGCCACCCGCGGCGGACCGGGCGGGATCGGTGGCGGCGGCGGCGGCACGGACGGCACGGACAACGCCGACGACGGCGCGGGCGGCGGCGGCGGTGGCGGCCACGCCGGTGGCGGTGGTGGGGGCGGCGGGGGCACGGGCTGTGGCTCGTCGGAAGCGGG
>CAZXHG010000392.1:0-6428 GCA_964639985.1 uncultured Rickettsiales bacterium | reverse complement strand
CGAAGAAGTATACAAGTCGCGACTTGACCCCCTCCTCTGACCCCCTCCTCGACTATCGGTCCCTCACCACGTGCGCCAGCGCCTCGGCGAAGCCGGCGGCGTGGGGGGCGTCGGTGACGAAGGGGGGGGGGTGCTGCATGCGGGGGAGGTAACGCCTGACGTTGGCCACGCCCACCGCATGGGGGAAGTGGGCGAACATGGGCTCGTCGTTGGGGGAGTCGCCCAGGAAGATGCAAGGGTCGGGATCGGCGTCGAGATCCAGGTCGAACCAGCGGGCGACCATGCGCTTGCACATGCCCAGCTTGTCGTAGTCGCCGAACCAGCCGTTGACGTGGATGTTGCTCACCTTGGCGTGCGCACCGGCGCGCTCGAAGATGGCCACGATGGCGTCGATGGCGGCGGCGTCCAGGGGAGCCACGTCCTCGCAGAAGTCCACGGCCAGGTCCAGTTCCCGGTAGGGCTGGTCGCTGGCGATGCCACAGCCCGGCACCGTGCGCAGCGCCTCGGCCCGGATCGCCTCCAGGCGCGCCCGGTTGGCCGCGCGCACGTCCGCGCCCACGAGGAACGCTCGCTGCATGCGCTCGCCGTCCCGCCAGAACGCGAGGCCGCCGTTCTCGCCCACCACGCCGTCCACCGGCCAGGTGCGGGCGATCATGTCGCACCAGCCCGCGGGACGGCCGGTCACCACCACGGTGCGCAGCCCGCTGACCTGTGCGCGCTCCAGCGCGGCCAGGGACGCGGCCGGGATCCGGCCCTCGGCATCGGTCATGGTGCCGTCGATGTCGGTCAGCACGACCTGCAACGCGGCGCAGGTCTCCGGGGTCAGTTGCGCGATGGGTCGGGGTTGCATGCGCGCATCCTAGCGCGCACGAGCGCGGCTTGTCCCACCCCGCCGGGTCTGCTAGCGTCCGCCTCCCCTGCTGCTGGGAGGCAACCATGGGTGACGCCCGCCCCTGGCCGTTCATCGAGGCGGCCAAGATCGTCGACGGCCTGCTCAGGCGCGATGACGCGCCCGCCGAGATCGTGTTCGAGACCGGCTTCGGCCCATCGGGCCTGCCCCACGTGGGCACCTTCAGCGAGGTCGCCCGCACCACGTTCGTGCGCCGCGCGCTGGCCGAGCTGAGCGACGTGCCCACCCGGCTGATCACCTTCAGCGACGACATGGACGGTCTGCGCAAGGTCCCGCTCAACGTGCCGCAGCGGGAGATGCTCGCCGAGCACCTCGGCAGGCCGCTGTCGTCCATCCCCGATCCCTTCGGCGAGGCCGACTCCTACGCCGGCACCATGAACTGCAAGCTCGAGCGGTTCCTCGACGCCTTCGGCTTCGAGTACGAGTTCCGCTCGGCGGCCGACGCCTACCGCAGCGGCCGCTTCGACGAGGGGCTGCTGCGCGTGCTGCATCACGCCGATGACATCGCCCGCATCCTCGTACCCACCCTGGGGGAGGAGCGGCGCAAGGGCTGGACCCCGTTCTTCCCCATCTGCAGCGCCTGCGGCCGGGTGTACACCACCGAGGTCACCGCCATGCACCCGGACCGGGGCACGGTGGAGTACAGCTGCACCGGCGCCTTCGAGGGCGTGGCCGGCTGCGGTCACCACGAGGAGACGCCGGTCACCGGCGGCCGGGTCAAGGTCGGCTGGAAGGTGGACTGGGCCCTGCGCTGGTACGCCCTGGGCGTGCACTACGAGATGTACGGCAAGGACCTGATCGAGAGCGCCAACCTGTCCAAGCGCATCGTCAGGGTGCTGGGCGGCCGGCCTCCCGTGGGGCTGTTCTACGAGATGTTCCTCGACGAGGACGGCCAGAAGATCAGCAAGAAGATCGGCAAGGGCGTCACCGTGGACACGTGGATCCGCTACGCCCCCGTGGAGAGCCTGCTGCTGTTCATGTACGCCAACCCGCGCAAGGCCAAGCGCCTGCACTACGAGGTGATCCCCCAGGTGGTGGACGACCTGCTGGGCCACATGCGGCGCTTCCCGGACCAGTCCGAGGAGGAGCGGACCTGGAATCCACTGTGGTTCTTCCGCGACCGGGGTGAGGACGTGCCCGCCTACCACAGCTCCCTGGACTACTCGATGATCCGCAACCTCGTGGCCTGCATGGGCACCACGGATGCCGCCGTGATCACCGAGACCCTGCGCCGCTACGACCCGGACATGGACCGGGACGGCGCCACCATGGAGCGCCTGATCGACGGCGCGATCGCGTTCGACCAGGACCTCGTCGCCCCCCACCGCAGCTACCGCACACCCGACGCGGACGAGGCAGCCACCCTGCGGGACCTGGCCTGCCGGGTCGAGGCCGCCCCCGATGACCCGGATGCGCTGCAGTCCCTGATCTTCGACCTCGCCCGCGAACGGGACCTCAAGCCGCGGACACTGTTCGCCCTGGTGTACGAGACCCTGCTCGGGCAGCCCCGGGGCCCACGCTTCGGTCCGTTCGCGATGGCCATGGGACGCGTGGCCATGGCCGAGGCGCTTCGCGCGGCCGCCGATCGGGCCTCGTAGCCGACATCGCTAAAGTTTTCCCGCCCTCGTTCGATTAGAATAAGCGTACGGGTGCCGAAGGAATGGCACACGCGCGAGCGCCAGGATGGCGCGTATGGATGACGGGCCCGGTCACGACGACCCGGGGCTCGCAGCGGCGCGGACCCCTGCCCGGGGTGGCCAGTTCCTGCGACACCAGCGCGAACGGACGTGCCATGAGAGTGTCGACCTGCCTGCTGCTGCTGCTGATCGCCGTCGCCTCCCCGGCGGCCGCCCAGGACACGTTGCTGGTGATCCACGCCACGCCCGATCCAGCCCGGGCCGACGACGTGGTGGACAAGCTGTCGGCCACGGGTACGTTCGCGGCCGTGGCCCAGTTCGACGCCTGGGTGGGCACCCCGGACTTCACCACCCTGCTGGCCTACGACAGGGTGCTGCTGTTCGTGGAGCTGCAGGCCGACGACCCCGAGATGCTCGGGGAGTACCTGGCCGCCTACGTCGACGGCGGCGGCGCGCTCACCGTGGCCGCGTTCACCAGCCGCCAGGACATGGCCCTCGGGGGACGATTCGAGACCGACGGGTACACGCCGTTCGTGCTCGGCAGCCAGGCCCCGGCCACGCCCGACCTGGGACTCGTCGCCCAGCCTGGCTGGGAGAGCAGCGACCTGCTGGCCGGCGTGAACGACCTCGACGGCGGCGGCGCCTCGTTCCGCGGCGACACCTCCCTGCGCACCGGCGCCTACGACGTGGCCCGCTGGACCGACGACACCCCCCTGCTGGCGTTCATGCCGGTGGACGACCAGATCGTGGTCGGGCTCAACATGTTCCCCCCCTCCAGCGACGTGGGCCCCGACTACTGGGTCGCCTCCACCGACGGCGTGCCGCTGATGGTCAACTCCATCCTGTTCGCCGGTACCAAGGTGGACGAGGACGGCGACGGCTACGCCACGTGGGAGGGGGACTGCGACGACACCAACCCGGACGCCTGGCCGGGCGCTCCCGAGCTGTGCAACGCCGTGGACGACGACTGCGACGGGTCCGTGCCCTCGGACGAGACCGACGAGGACATCGACGGGTTCGCCGAGTGCGAGGGGGACTGCGACGACGGCAACCCGCTGAGTTATCCCGGCGCCTCGGAGATCTGCGACCGGGAGGACAACGACTGCGACGGCACCCTGCCGGTGGACGAGGTGGACGACGACGGCGACGGCATGTGCGAGTGCGAGGGCGACTGCGACGACGCGGATGCGGACGTGTACGACGGCGCCCCGGAGATCTGCGACCGCAAGGACAACAACTGCGACGGCACCATCCTGCTGACCGAGGTGGACAACGACGCGGACGGCGCAACCGAGTGCGAGGGCGACTGCGACGACACGGACGCAGCGCTCAACCTCTCCGACGCCGACGGCGACGGCTGGGACACCTGCACCGGCGACTGCGACGACGGCGACACCGCGCTCAACCTCGACGACGTGGACGCAGACGGCCAGGACACGTGCGCCGGGGACTGCGACGACGACGACCCGTTGATCTACGCCGGCGCGCCCGAGCTGTGCGACCGCAAGGACAACGACTGCGACGGGGTGGTGCCGCCCGACGAGGACGACGGGGACGGGGATGGCTGGTCCATGTGCGCCGGCGACTGCGACGACACCCGGACCACGGTCCACCCCAACGCGGTCGAGCTGTGCGACCGGCTGGACAACGACTGCGACGGGGTGATCCCCGCCTCCGAGGCGGACGACGACGGCGACGGCTGGTCGATCTGTGCCAGCGACTGCGATGACACGGATCCCCTGATCAATCCGTCGGAGGTCGAGATCTGCAACGGCGTGGACGACGACTGCGACGGCACCGTGCCCGCGGACGAGACCGACGACGACGGCGACGGGCTCGCCGAGTGCGAGGGCGACTGCGACGACGGCAACGGCGAGACCCTGCCGGGGGCGGCCGAGCAGTGTGACCTGCTGGACAACGACTGCGACGGCATCGTCCCGGCCGACGAGGTGGACGCGGATGGCGACGGCTGGCTGGTCTGCGACGCCGACTGCGATGACGGCGATCCATCGGTGAACCCGGGCGCGGCCGAGCTGTGCGACGGGCTGGACAACGACTGTGACGGCGTGGTGCCGGCCGACGAGTCGGACGGCGACGGCGACGGCTACATGGCTTGCGCCGAGTGCGATGACGCCGACGGCGCCGTCTACCCCGGCGCGACCGAGGTCTGCAACGGGGTGGACGACGACTGCGACGGCGCGATCCCGGCCGACGAGACCGACGGCGATGGCGACGGCTACGCCACCTGCGACGGCGACTGCGACGATACCGACGGCGACTCCTGGCCGGGCGCACCCGAACTGTGCGACGGCGCGGACAACGACTGCGACGGCGCCGTGGACGAGGACGTGGGCCTGGACGGCGACGGCGACGGCTACACCGCCTGCGACGGGGACTGCGACGACGCCGACGGCACCGTCCACCCGGGCGCAGCCGAGGCCTGCGACGGCGTGGACACCGACTGCGACGGCACCACCCCGGCCGACGAGGTGGACGCGGACGGTGACGGCTACCTGGCCTGCGAGGACTGCGACGACACGGACGACACGGTCCACCCCGGCGCAGCCGAGGCGTGTGACGGCGTGGACAACGACTGCGACGGCACCACTCCGGCCGACGAGGTGGACGCGGACGGTGACGGCCACCTGGCCTGCGACGACTGCGACGACGCCGACGACACCGTCCACCCCGGCGCGCCCGAGCTGTGCGACGGCCTGGACAACGACTGCGATGCCCTCACCGACGAGCTGGTCGACGACGACGGCGATGGCTGGTCCGAGTGCGACGGCGACTGCGACGACGGCGACGACACGGTCTACCCCGGCGCGCCCGAGCTGTGCGACGGGCTGGACAACGACTGCGACGGCGCGCTGCCCGACGACGAGCTGGACCTGGACCTCGACGGCTTCATGGCCTGCGCCGAGTGCGACGACACCGATCCCGCCATCCACCCCGACGCTGTCGAGCTGTGCGACGGCATCGACAACGACTGCGACGGCGTGATCGGCGAGGACGACGCCGACGGCGACGGCTACCGCGGCTGCGAGGGAGACTGCGACGACGCCGACGCCGGCGTGCACCCCGGCGCCGACGAGGGCTGCGACGGGCTGGACACCGACTGCGACGGCGTGCTGCCCGAGGCCGAGGCGGACCTGGACGTGGACGGCTTCATGGCCTGCGCCGAGTGCGACGACGCCGATCCGGCCACCTTCCCGGGCGCCCCCGAGGTGTGCGACGGCGCGGACAACGACTGCGACGGCGCGCTGACGAGGCCGACGCCGACGCGGACGGGGTCATGGCCTGCGCCGGCGACTGCGATGACACCACCGCCGCGATCGGGCCTGCCGCCACCGAGGTCTGCGACGGCCTGGACGACGACTGCGACTCGGTGCTGCCGGCGGACGAGGTGGACGGGGACGGCGACGGCTGGCTGCCGTGCGAGGGCTTCGTCGACCTGGGCGGGCCCGCGTCCGGCGGTGGGGACTGCGACGAAGCCGAGCCCACCGTGCACCCCGGCGCCGACGAGGGCTGCGACGGCATCGACACCGACTGCGACGGCCAGCTGGCCGACGACGAGCTGCTCGACGGCGGCGACGGCCAGACCGACTGCCACGCCGACAGCGAAACCAACGCCGCGACCGACAACAAGAACGCCACCGGGGTTCGCGACGAGGGCTTCGACGTCGATGCCGACGGCGAGACCTCCTGCGGCGGGGACTGCGACGACGCCGATCCCGCGGTCCACCCGGGCGCCGCCGAGCAGTGCAACGGGATCGACGACGACTGCGACGGCCTGCTGGACGACACCTCCGGGTGCCCCTGCGGCATCGAGCAGTACGACGGCCACGCCTACCTGTTCTGCGAGACCGCGCTCGACTGGG
>CAZXHG010000391.1:0-6452 GCA_964639985.1 uncultured Rickettsiales bacterium | reverse complement strand
TCGCCACCAACCACCGGTGGGATCCCGGAGCCTGCGGAGCAGGCGACGGGCCGCGTCCCGAGGAGATCGAACCGGGTCCGACGGATCCGGTCAGGTGATTGGAGGCGGTACGGGGACAGGTATAAGAAACTCCGAGGATCCGGGGTAGGTCGAAGCCCCGAGACGAGTTTCGTATACCAGTCCCCAGCGGAGGCGGTTCATGCTTGGGTTGGAGGCGATGGCGAGGCGTGGGGGTGGTTCGTTCGATCCTCGGATCTCGAATCCACCTCGATCCCAGCTTCGAACCGCCCCGGGTCAGACTCCAATCCCCTGACCGGGTGGGAACGGACCGCGCTGGCAGAAGGACCGCGACTGCCGATCCGGATCCAGCAGCGAGTTCACCATGCGCGTATGCGTCCGCCCCCCGCCCTTCACGTAAGATGATCCCCATGCGCCCTCTTCTCCCCCTGCTCGGCCTGTTCCTGCTCCTGCCCGGCTGCGAAGAAGGCTGGATCATCGGCGGCGACGACGACACCACGCCGGACCTGAGCGACGACGACGACGACGTGGACGCGTGCGATTCGAGTGGACTGGGCGGATCGGTCACGGTGGACCCGGAATGTCTGATCGTCGAGCCGTACGAGGAGTTCGATCCCGACGAGCTGATCGAGTGGCAGTGGACCGGGTCGGCGGTCGATCCGGACCACGTACAGGTCATGATGACGCCCATCGTGATCAACCTCACCGACGACACCGGCGACGGAGTGGTGGACGAGCAGGACACGCCCGACGTGCTGTTCAACACCTACGCCGGAGCGGCCTACGGCAGCGACGGCCGGCTGCGCGCGGTGAGCGGGGCGGACGGCAGCGACCTGTGGACGCTGAGCGATCCGGTCTACGCGACCGTGCCCGGCTCCGGGCTCGCGGCCGGGGACCTCGACGGGGACTTCCTCCCCGAGATCGTGGCCATCACCGACGACGGCGAGGTGATGCTCGTGGAGCACGATGGCTCGGTCAGCTGGGTGACGGCCGGCGGCTACGGCTTCACCTACGCCCACCCGTCCGTGGCCGATCTGCGGGCCGACGGCGACCCCGAGGTCATCGTCGGTCGGCTGATCCTCGACCGCAACGGCGGCGTGGTGGCCGAGGGCCAGTACGGGTTCGGCGGTCACCCCAGCTACGGACCGATCAACTTCGCGGCCGACGTGGATCACGACCAGGTGCTGGAGGTGGTGGCCGACAACGCGGTGTACGAACCGGACGGCAGCGCCCTGTGGGTCAACGCCAGCGGCCCCTACGGCTACCCCGCGATCGCGGACTTCGATCTCGACGGCGACCCGGAGCTGGTGATCGTGGGTGACGGGGTCGTGCACCTGCTCGACGCGATGAACGGCGCCATCCTGTGGGGCCCGGTCTCGATCGTCAACGGCGGCAACGGCGGCGCTCCCACCGTGGCGGACTACGACGGCGACGGCTACCCGGAGATCGGAGTGGCCGGGCTGGGCGCCTACACCGTGCTGGACACGGACGGCTCGCTGATGTGGTGGAACGACACCGAGGACGACTCGTCGTCCATGACCGGCTCGGCCGTGTTCGACTTCAACGGCGACGGCGTGGCCGAGGTGGTGTACTCCGACGAGCACGCGCTGTACGTGTACGAGGGGCCCACCGGCAACATCCTGTTCACGGCCGAGAACCACGCCTCGGGCACCCTGTGGGAGAACCCGGTGATCGTGGACATCGACCACGACTTCTCCGCCGAGATCGTGGTCGGCTCCAACGACATGTGGTGGGAGGGGTGGTGCGGCATCACCGTGCTGGGCGCGCTCGAGGCGAGCTGGTACCCGGCGCGCGGCATCTGGAACCAGCACGCCTACAGCATCACCAACATCGAGGACGACGGCTCGGTGCCCCTGTCACCCATGCCGCCGTGGGTCGAGTACAACAGCTTCCGGCGCAACACCATCTCCGACAGCAGCGTGCTTCACGCGCCCGACGCGTTCGTGCATGGCGCGGCCTTCTGCGAGGACGGCTGCCCGGCCGAGCTGGTGCTGGAGGTGCAGGTGGGCAACGAGGGCCTGGCCGATATCACCCCGGGTCTGGGCGTGAGCGTGTGGGTGCTGCCCCCGGGCAACGTGCCCGAGTTCGTCACCACCGAGTACCTGCCCGACACCCTGGCCAGCGGCACGTACTCCGCGCCGCTGCCCATCACCCTGGACGCCTCCGTGGTGGCCGGCGAGGAGCTCCGGGTGTCCGTGGACCGACTGTTCAACATGCCCGAGGGCATGGTCTTCGAGTGCGACGAGGACGACAACGACCTGGAGTTGCTCGCCCCGCACTGTCCCTGATCCGGTGTCACCCACGGTTGCAACCGCGCTCGCGTCCATTACACTGGGCGGCTCGCGGAGGTGACGTGAGCACAGGCACGCCGATGTCGTTCGGGCCGTACGCCGACGGGGAGCCGTCCGGCCGCCTGCTGGGCGCGCCCATCGGGGCGCTGGAGCGGTCGCGGTTGTTCACGGCCTGCAACGCCCGCATGCGGCGGATGGTGGAGCGAGACCGCGTGTACGCGTCCGAGCACACCGACTTCCAGGTCCACCTGGCCGCCGACCGCTCGGTGGTCGCGGTGATGGCCACGCTGTTGCCCCCGGACCAGGACCTGGCCGACGACGTGTTCGGCTACCTGGCGCGCCGCGACGACGGCGTCGACCTGCCCATGGCGCTGCAGTGGTCGCTGCTGCTGCAACTGGCCCACGAGGTGATGGGCCTGTCCGCCTCGGACGCGGTCGACCTGCTGAACAACATCTACCGCGACGGCTACCTGCCCCGGGACGTGGGCGAGGTGCAGATCGGCCTGGTGGCCACGAAGAGGTTCCAGTCGGGGGACAAGGCGCTGGGCCTGTTGACCGGACTCAAGGGAGTGGACTGATGGCGGTGAGGCGGACCTGGACCAGCTGGGGGACCGCGATCGCCGTGGTGATCGTGGCGCTGCTGTGGCTCGACCTGATCCGCGGCCGGCGTCCCGAGGCCGGACCGCCACCGGACGGCTCGGGGGCCACCGCCACGGCGCTGATCGATGCGGTCTCGCGGCTGATGGCCGCGGACGGACGGCAGGTCGCCGGTCCGGAGGAACCGGTTGGCACCTGGTACGTGTCGGTGTACCGGGAGCGACGCAACCGCCCGGTGACCGTGCTCGTGGACGGGGCCTTCGAGCAGTGGTCCGCGCCGCTGGAGGAGCTCGACGGCGGCCGGGTCCAGGTGGACCTGGCGGTGCCGCGGCCGCCGAAGCCGCGGCCCGGGCCGGGTGGCCTGGGCCTGGACGTGGGCTTCGACGGCTGGATCGAGGGCGACGGCGATGTGCACCTGCCCGTCGAGTTCCTGCTCGAAGGGCTGTCGCGCAAGGAGCTGGCCGGGTGGATGGAGGGGCACCCCGGGGAGCTGCTGCGGACGTGGAGCTGGGTCGCGGGCGAGGACGGCGAAGCCGTGCGCATGGTCCGCCATTCGGTGGATCCTGGCGAACTGACGCCCGAGCTGCTGCGCGAGCGTTGCGACCTCGGCGCGGACTACCTGTCGAAACACATCGACCGCAAGAGCCGCTATCACTACGCCTGGGACGCGCGCGAGGGCCGGCAGGGATCGGGCTACAACCTGCTGCGACACGCGGGCACCACGTACAGCATCTTCCAGGTCTACAACCACACCCATCGGGAGCACCACTACGAGGCCGCGGTCGACGCGCTGGAGTACCTGGAGCGCAAGCGACGGCACGCCCACGACGACGAGGCGCGGTGCTTCGAGGTGTCGGGCAAGAAGGTCAAGCTCGGCGGCGCCGGCCTGACCCTGCTGGCGCTGGTCGAGCAGGCCAACGCGAAGCCCGAGCACGCGGACTGGGACTGGATCCACTGCCTGGCCAACCACATCGTCGACCAGACGACCGAGTCGGGCTACATGGAGTCGTTCTACACCGACGACGGCCGGTACAAGTGGAGCGAGCACCGCTCGATCTACTACCCGGGCGAGGCCCTGCTGGGGCTGGTGCGGCTGTACGACATCGATCCGGATCCACGGTGGCAGGAGTGCGCCGTGCGCGCGGCCGACTTCCTGGTACACGAGCGCTGGCATTCGCTGGGCATGGAGCTGCAGGTGCCGCCCGATGCGTGGCTGATCCAGGCGCTGGAGGTGCTGCACCGCCAGGTGCCGGACGAGGCCTACGCCGACTATGCGTTCAAGCTCGGCGACGTGCTGACGCGCTACCAGGTGGTGTCGGACGGCGCGCCCGAGGACATCCGCGGAGGGCGCGTCAGCCCGGGCTTCCCGCACGTGATCTCCACCGGGTCGCGCGGGGAGGGCATGTCCGCAGCCGCCCGGCTGGAGCGGCGTGTGCGGCCCGGCGAGACCTTCTTCCTCGGGCGACTGGAGGCCAACAGCCATTACGCCCTGCGCAACCAGTACACCGAGCCGATCCTGTTCGGCCTGCGTCGGCCCGAACAGGCCCTGGGCGGGTTCCGCAACGCGCCCGACGACGCCGAGATCCGGATCGACGGCGTACAGCACAACCTCAGCGGCCTGCTCGGGTTGCTGGAGCTGCTGGAGGGGGCGCCATGAGCTCGCGCAAGGCCACGGTGATCGGCGCGCTGTTGCTGGTCGTCTCCATCGCCTGCGTGGTCGGCCTGCAGCTGGCCGTGGGCTACAAGCTCGACCGCTGGGACGCGCTGCCGTTCGCCTTGCTGGCCCACGGCGCCATGCTGCCGGCGATCGCCGCGGCCGGGTTGACCTGGCGTACGGGCCACGGATCGGTGCGGGTGGTGTCGCGCGTGCTGGCCGTGGTCACCGTGGGGGTGTGGTTGCACACCTGGTTCACCCCCCTGAAGGTGGTGGTCGCCTGGCTGGTCATCCACTGGTACCTGTGGATGGGGGCCTGAGCGTCGGGTGCGCACCGTCTTCCTCGGGGACGCCCACCTGCTGCCGCCCGCCGGTCCCGGCCACGACGACCTGGTGGCCTTCATCGACGCGCTGTGCGCGGACCGCCTGTTCGTGATGGGGGACCTGTTCGACTTCCTGTACGGCGTGCCGGGCATGGATCCCGGCCCTGCCCGCGGCGTGCTCGACGCGCTGGGGCGGCTCGCGGCCCGAGACGTGGCCGTGACCTACGTGGAGGGCAACCACGACTTCCACCTCGCGCCGGTGCTCCCCGCGGCCGTGGAGCCGTGGCCCGGCCCGGGCGACACCGACCTGGGCGGCGTGCGCGCCCACGTGGCCCACGGCGACGAGATCCAGCGCCGCGACCTGGGCTACGCCCTGCTTCGGCCGCTGGTGCGCACCGAGCCGGTGGCCGTGGCCATGCGCCTGGCGGGCCCTGGGCGGCTGCACCGGCTCGGCCGGCTCTCCGCCCGCACGAGCCGCGGCATGCGCGCCGGCCGCAGCCGCAACTGGCGCGCCGAGAAGCTGCGCTACGTGCGCCAGCAGGCCTCTCGCGGCCGCGAGCTGGTCGTGCTCGGCCACTCCCACCAGCTGTTCTTCGAGCCGGTGGGGGAGGCGCTGTGCGTGCAGGTGGGGAGGTTCGACGTGCGTCGCCAGCACGTGGTGCTGGAGGGGAGGACGGTGCAGCTGAGGGAAGGGGACCGGGTGGTGGTGGAGGGGGGGATCTGAGGGAGATCCGATCGGGACCGTCCGGATCCGGACGTGTCCCGACGACGCAGATCGAAGCTCCGATGCAGTTCGATGTTCGCTGAAGTGCGCGGGTCTGGAATCGAGGCGGAGGAGGCTGGACGGCGACTACTGAAAAGTGATCCGCTTGAGCATCTCGATGGAGTCGAGGACCTGGCCGCTGCCGAGGGCCACGCAGTAGAGGGGGTCCGGGGCCACGATGACCGGCAGGCCGGTCTCCTCGCGGAGGAGCACGTCGAGGTTGGTCAGCAGGGCGCCGCCGCCGGCGAGGATGATGCCCTTGTCGATGATGTCCGCGGCCAGCTCGGGCGGGGTCTTCTCCAGGGTGATCTTGACCGCCTCGACGATGGCGGCCACGGGCTCGGCCAGGGCCTCCATGGTCTCCTCGGAGGTGATGGTGATGGTCTTGGGGATGCCGTGGATCAGGTCGCGGCCCTTGACGTCCATCGAGCGGGGCTCGTCCAGGGGGTAGGCGTTGCCCAGGTTGATCTTGATCAGCTCGGCGGTGCGCTCGCCGATCAGCAGGTTATGCTTGCGCCGGATGTAGGCGATGATCGCCTCGTCCATGCGGTCGCCGGCAACCCGGATCGACTTGGAGAACACGATCCCACCCAGGGAGATCACGCCCACCTCGGTGGTGCCGCCGCCGATGTCCACGATCAGGTTGCCCTGGGGTTCGGTGACCGGCAGGCCCGCGCCGATGGCCGCGGCCATGGGCTCCTGGATCAGGAACACGTCGCGGGCGCCGGCGGCCTGGGCCGACTCCTTGACCGCGCGCTTCTCCACCTCGGTGATGCCGAACGGGA
>CAZXHG010000390.1:0-6458 GCA_964639985.1 uncultured Rickettsiales bacterium | reverse complement strand
ATCTGGGACGAGGGGGACGGGATCTACGACTCGATGGTGTTCATCGACAACTTCTACTGGGCCACCCAGGTGGTGACGGATCCGGAGACCGACTGAGCCTCACGCGCGTTCCACAGAACACGATTATCCCTGGGCTCGGGTGGACGCGGCTGGTAGGCTGCGACGTGTAGGGAGGATCCCATCATGTGGAGACGTGCCTCTGTTGCGTGCGCCTGGTTGCTGCTCATCGTGTCGTTCGTGTTCGGCTCGACCCTCAACTGCTCGTGCGAGGATCTCGACGACGACGACACCGACCCGTTCGTCGAGGACGACGATGACAACGGCGACGACGACGTGGCAGACGACGACAGCGTGATCGATCCGTTCTCGCTGGCCGGCGAGGTCTTCATCGTGCCGGTGTACTACGAGCAGGACGAGAACGAGAACTGGAACCGCGTGGAGCTCGACTGGCTGGAGGACATCGGCCCGGACGGCTACACCGGCGGCATGATCTACGTGGGCATCACCGAGAGCTTCGGCGTGTCCGACGAGACCCTGTTCGACTTCACGGCCGCGGACGTGCCGGCCGACCCGGCCAACGAGGGCACGCCCTACGAGTTCGCGCCCATCTCCTGGCCCGAGGAGACGGTGTACGTGATGGGCATCGCCGACACCCGCGTCGACGGAGTGATCAGCTCGTGGGACGACATGGCGTTCGCCCCGGATGCGGTGGATACCACCGGGCCGCCGGTGGACGACGTGGACGTGATCATCGACGTGGAGTACGTGGACAGCTCCGGCACCTGGACCCCCGGCAGCCACGGCGGCGGCAACGGCGGCAACGGCGGCAACGGCGGCAACGGGGGCGGCTACCCAGGGGAGCCGTGCGAGGACGTGTCCCTGTCCGGCGAGGTGTTCCTGCAGGACTCGCCGTATACGGGCTCCACGGGTGAGTCCATGGTCGCGCTGTACGACTCCAACGGTGACGGGCCCTACTGGATGGACACCCCGGGCCGGCTCGACGGCGACGACCAGGGCGTGATGCTGCCGTTCGAGTTCGACATCTACTGCAACTTCACGGCCAACATCTGGGCGGCCTGGGACTGGAACGACAACGGCCTGTACGAGCCGGGCGACCAGTGGGGCGCCACGGTCGCCGGCCAGTACGGCGAGGAGCTCAACCCCTGGGCGATCACCGACATCGACGTGGTCGGCCTGATGGTGCGCATCCCGGTGGAGGGCGCCGGCCAGGCCATGCCCGCGGCCTACATCAAGGTCAGCGGCGAGGTGACCACGGACGGCACGTTCAACTTCGGGGACGTGGATCCGATGGGCTCGCTGTACATCCTGGCGGGCAAGCACAACCTGCCCGACCTCAGCGACTACCCGGTGTGGGTGCTGCTGGGTGAGGACAAGGTGTGGAGCAGCCAGACCACCAACGCCCTCAACCAGGAGGGCCACGAGGTGGACTACGAGGTGTGGGTGCCCTCCAACTCCAACACCGTGCTGTACGCCCTCATCGACGAGGACGGCGACGGCTACATCGAGCTGAGCTACGAGATGGTCAGCGGCCCGATCTACATGGCCACCGGCACCTCAAACATCGTTCAGGACGTCGAGCTGGCCGACGCGTCCTGAACTCCCTCGCCCTCCTTCGCCCGGGCCTCTTGATGTCGATGCGAACCATGCTCGTGCCCTGCGTCGTCCTGGGGTTGCTCGCGGCCTGCAGCCGTGGGCCCGGCCTGGACGAGCTGCTCCAGCAGGCCGCCGATCGCCACCCGCAGCTGCTCGCCGAACTCGACGCCGCGCCCATGGTCGTCGAGACACGGATCACCTTGCCGGGCCACGAACCCCAGGACGTGCGCGGTGAGGTGCGCTGGCAGCAGGGTGTGCGTCGCGTGGAGAGCTGGTCCGCGCGTTCGCCCTGGGAGGAGGGGTACCTCACCCTGGCGCAGGGCGGCGGCACCGACGTCTGGGAGGTGACCGAGACCAACGGCCCGCACCTGCCGCTGGGCGCACCCCAGCAGGCCGACCGGCTGCTCCGCTGGTTCGAGCTGAGCGCGGTGCTCGCAGGCGCCCGGGTCCAGGGGCGTGACGAGGTCGACGGCCGGCTCTGCTGGGTGGTGGAGCTGCCCCTCGGTGAGCTGGACGGTCGCACCTGCTACCGGCTGGATCTCCAGCGCCACCCGGAGGCGGCCGAGGCCGTGCTCGCCGAGCGGGATCTGGAGCTGGTACGGGTCGATACCGCCGATGCGTTCCTCACCCGCGACTCCTGGCGGGAGATGACCGGGGGCGAGGATCCGGCCGCGAGGTCCAGTGTCACCGTGGCCTGGGCGGTCGAGCGGCGCGATGATATAGCCCCCGACGCGCTGCCCGATGGTGTGGAACGGTACGACGGCCGCCACACGATCAACGCCCTGGAGGTGATCCGCACGCTGTGGATCGACCAGGACACCCTGCAGGTGGTCCGCGCTGGAGGACTCGGGCCGGGCGCGAACGGGAGCGAGGAGGCCGAGCTTCGCTGGTCGGACCACGCTCCCCTCCCCGGGGGCTTGATCTACCCGCGGCGGCTGGAATGGCGGGTGGGCGGGGAGACGTACGCCACCGTCGCGTTGACCGACGCACCCGCGGGTGCGTCCCACGCCCTCGGCCCGGCGTTCGACGCGTTCACCGCCGGGGCGCGGCTGGAGAACCTGATCCAGTTCAACGCCCAGCGTCGGTTGACCGCCATGATCGACAACCCCGACCAGATCTACGAGGGGTGGAACCCGGGCAAGGACGACCAGTTCCAGCCCGACCGGGTGCTCGCGCTGTTCGACTTCCAGGGGGGCGAGACCGTGGGCGACATCGGCGCGGGCACGGGCTACTTCTCGTTCAAGCTCGCCCGTGCAGTCGGTCCCCGCGGCAGGGTCTTCGCCGCGGACATCAACCCCAACGTGCTGGCCACCATGGACGACAAGGCGACCGATCCCTTGGTCAATCCGCACGACAACGTGGTGCGCGTGAACAACTCCTTCGAGGAGATCGGGCTGGCCGAGGGCAGCCTGGACGCGGTGCTGATGAGCGACGTGGGGTTCGTGCGCTTCCGCGACCTGACCATGACGAACCGCGGCATGCTGGACAGCGTGCGCGCCGCGTGCCGGCCCGGGGCGCGGCTGGTGTCGATCGAGAAGCGGCTGATCGGGTTCGAGACGCCGGTCGTGGGCCTCGGCTGGTCCACCTTCCGGTTCCCGCTCGCCGGGGGCGGACAACCGGTGCCCGCTGGGGTGGACACGGACCGACCGGTGGACCCGGCGACCTGGACGGGATCCTGGACCGAGGACGATGCCGACGTGATCCCGCGCAACTGGCGGAGGGCCGGCTTCCGTCACATGCAGACGCTGGACTTCATCGATCTGTACGACGTGTACGTGTTCGAGGCGCAGTGAGCCCGGTCAGCCGGCGCGCAGGTCCGGGCGTGTGAGCTTCAGCGGCCCGTTCGCGTACGCGTCGCCGGGGAACGGCAGGTAGCGGGGGTGGTGGAACTGGGTGCAGATCTCGTCGGCGAAGAACCTGCCGCGCGGGGTCAACCGGATGCGGTCCCCCTCGTCCTCGGCCAGCCCTGCGCTCCGTAGCGCGTCCCACTCGGGGCCGAACACCTCGTCCACGTCGCAGCCCGTGCGCGCCGTGAAGTCGCGCTTGACCACCCACCAGTTCTTCAGCGGCAGCACCACGTGCCAGCGGAGCTGGTCGTCGGGGTCCCGCACCAGGCCCCGGTTCAGCGGCAGCCGGCCGGCCTCGATGGCGTCGGTGTACTCGCGCATGCTGAAGGGGTTGATGCAGAAGCGATCCCGCAGGCTGGAGAACGCACTGAGTCCGAAGCCGATGCAGTCCAGCAGCCGGCAGCACTGATCCGCGGCGTAGTGGGACACGAAGCGGCGGTCCTTGCCGAACACCCGGGTCAGGTTCTCGTGGTAGCCGTGCTCGTTCAGCATCAGGATCGCGGCCTGCTTCATCAGCAGGGCGGTGCGGTCGTCCGGGAACCGCTCGGGGTGGTCTCGGTACAGCTTCTCGATGGGACCGGGCGCGTCGCCGTACGGCGCGATCTTGAGCCGGTACAGCTGGATCTCCTCCACCCCGGTGGCGATGGCCGCGTGCATGGTGGCCAGCCACTGGTCCATGGTCTGGTCGGGGTAGGCGAAGATGTACTCGATGCAGATGTCCTCGTACCCGGCCTTTCGGCACTGCTCGATGGACGCCACCACGTCGGCGGTGTCGTGCATGCGGTTCATGTGCCGCAGGATGCCGTCGTCCATGGACTGCGCGCCGATGGTCAGCCGCTCCGAGCCGTGGTCGCGCATGATGCGCAGCCGCTCGCTGCCGTCACGGCCGAGCAACGTGTACGGGTCCACGTCGTAGGCGATCTGCGTGCAATCGGCCAG
Organism: uncultured Rickettsiales bacterium; assembly: GCA_964639985.1. Classification (GTDB taxonomy): domain Bacteria; phylum Myxococcota_A; class UBA796; order UBA9615; family CAYRNR01; genus CAZXHG01. The sequence goes on along the minus strand of CAZXHG010000390.1, from coordinate 2,058 downwards.
GTCCACGCGCTTCGTGAACATCTCGTGGAAGCGCCGGAACAGGCGCGGTGTCAGCGCGGTGGGCGTGCCGCCCGCGATCAGCACCGAGTGGGTGCGGAAGCGGTCGATGCCCAGCCGGTCCAGCCACAGGTCGATCTCCCGCTCGAGCAGATCGAGGTAGGCCTCCTGCTTGAGCTCCGACGATCCGATCCACACCGGGTAGTGGCAGAACGTGCAACGGGACGGGCAGAACGGGATGTGCACGTACACCACGAAGCGGCCGTCGTCCGGCACGGTGTAGGTGCGCAGGAACGCCTGCTCGTCGATGGGCTCGTACATGGTGATCGGCGGGTAGTGCACCGAGGGGAAGAACTCGCCGTGCCGGGGTACCAGCCCGGCGGCCCGCAGCGATGGCAGTTCCTCGACGCGCTCGCGCGCGTTCAGGAGCAGTTCTGCGTCGTTCATGTCCTCGCCCTGCCAGGGGGTATGGATAGCACGGACGTCCCCCGCCGCCAACCGACTCGCCCGTTCATCATAGGCTCCACAGCACCAGGGCCACGCCGGCCACGGCCGCGCACGCGCCAGCCCCGGCGCGGGCGGTCACGCGCTCACGCAGGACCAGCGCCGCGAGCGGCAGGATGAACAGCGGTTCGGTCGCGTTGAGCACCGAGGCGATGGACGCATCGGTGAACTTCAGCGCGACCAGCGACAGATAGAACCCACCGAACATGATCACGGCCACGGCCACGGACATGGACCGCACCAGCCGCAGGTCACCGAACGGCCTCAACCAACGCACCAGGGAGCGGGACGCCGTCCCCCACAGCAGCAGGCCGACCACGCCGGCGGCCAGGCGGAGGAACGTGGCCTGCAGCGCGGGCACCTCGGCCACGCCCACCTTGGCCAGCAGGATGCCCACGGCCATGCACACCGACGCGAGCAGACCGTACACCACGCCCAGGCGCCGCTCGTGCCGCCGCTCCGGGGTCTCGCCGTCGAGGCGCTCGCGCATCACCCAGGTCACGCCGCCCAGCACCAGTAGCATGCCTGGCCAGGCCAGGGCCGCCGGCCGTTCGCCGAGCAGGGCCAGCGCGAGGACCACGGTGAACACCTGGCCGATGGTGGCCAGCAGCAGCGTCAGGCGCGGCTCGAGCCGCACCAGCGCCATGAAGAAGAACGTGTCGCCCAGGGCGATGCCGACCAGGCCGCTGGCCGCCAGGAACGCCAGGGAGCGGCCGTCCGTGGGCTCGATGCCCACCAGCAGCACGGCCACGCCCAGGTACAGCAGCCCGATGAGCCCCTTGCCCAGGTTCATCCCCAGGGGGGAGACCTCGTCGCCGATGCGGCGGAACAGGATCGAACCGACCGCCCAGGCGGCCGCCGAGCCGAGGGCGGCGATGCCGCCGATCAGGCCCAGGGAGAGCGCGGTGGGTTCGGGGGGCATGTCGGACCTGTCTCGGCGCCGGGCGGCGGGTCAGCCGTTGCGGCGCCGCACCAGCACGGCCAGGGCCGCCAGGGCCAGCAGGGCCGCCGGCGCGGTGCGGGCGCCGGCCACGCGGCAGTTGCAGCCGCCGGTCAGCTCGCCGTCGTCGGTGGGGATGTACGGGGTCTCCTCGGTGTCGTCGTCCACGATCGAGGTGTCGTCGTCGTCGTCGTCGTCCGCGGTGGTGTCGTCGTCGCCGGTCTCGCAGTCGTCCACGTCGTCGAGGTCGATCAGGCCGTCGCAGGCGTTGTCCACGCCGTCCTCGCAGTCCTCCAGCGCACCCGGGTAGACGCCGTCGTCGGAGTCGTTGCAGTCCCCGTCACAGGGGCTGACCCCGTCGCCGTCGCCGTCCGCGGGGGACATGTCGCTGTCCGCGTCGTCGCAGTCGCCGTCGCAGCTGCTGTAGCCGTCCGCGTCCGCGTCCGCCGGGTCGAGGGTGTCGTCGTCGTCGTTGCAGTCGCCGTCGCAGGTGGAGTAGCCGTCGCCGTCCATGTCCTCGGGCGTGAGCGTGGAGTCGGTGTCGTCGCAGTCACCGTCGCAGGTGCTGTACAGGTCACCGTCGGCGTCGTCGAGGTTGAGGTCGGCGTCGAAGTCGT
>CAZXHG010000389.1:0-6497 GCA_964639985.1 uncultured Rickettsiales bacterium | reverse complement strand
ACCAGCTTCTGGCAGACCTTCCACTTGAGGATGTCCTCGAACAGCACGATGTTGGTGTCGTGGTTGCCGTAGCAGTACACCACGTCCATGCGTTCGGCCAGGCGCGTGAGGCGCTTGAGCAGCGGCCGGTGGGCCCTGAGGATCCGTTCGAAGTACCACGCCTCGGAGTAGTCCAGCGCGTCGCCGTCGATCACCAGCGCGCGGCCCTCGGCCTCCACCTCGTCGAGGAACGCCAGGAAGTGGTCGTCCTTGCCCTGGAAGATGTCGGCAAACGAGCCGTCGCCCAGGTGCATGTCCGACACGAAGTAGATCTTCTCGCCGGTCTCCCCGGGCAGGAGTTCCACCGTGGAGACGCTGTCGAGCAGTTCCGGGACGTGGGGATCGGGCCTCGCCATGGTGGTTAGATAGCATCTTCATTGACCGATGAAACTGCAAGGGGCGCGCGTCGGTTCCATTCAGACCCTTGGGAAACCGGCGCGGGCGAGGTAGTTCTTGCTCCATGAGCCGCCCGATCCCCCTGCTGGTGTGCGCGCTGGCCCTCGCGCTGGCCCCGTCGGGGTGCATTCGCAAGACCGAACTGCCCGACCCGTACGACGACGACATCGGTGACGACGACCTGGTCACGGACGACGACGACACGAGCCCCGGCGACGACGACACCTCCCCTGCAGACGACGACGCTACCCCGGTGGAGGACTGCCACCATCCCGACATCGTGGCCGATCCCGACGGCACGCTGGCCGGCCCGATCAGCCTGATCGGAGACGTCCAGCCGTCCATCGACGCGGGCTGCGACTGCCATCAGCAGGGCAACCCGTCCCTCGTCGACCTGTCGCCTGGCCATACCTGGACGTCATGGGTCGGCCAGCCCTCCAGCGCCGATATCGAGGAGATCCTGGTCGTGCCGTCGGTGCCCGAGTCGTCCGTGGTGCTGTGGAAGGTGCTGGACTGCTACTCGTTGTTCCCGCACTACGGCGCGACCATGCCCCCCAACGCGCCACCCCTGGACCTGGACGAGGTGACGCTGTACTACAACTGGATCCTGCAGGGAGCCGAGGACAATTGACCCGTAGCCACCAGCTCGAATTCGAGGGCAGCTTCCCGTCCGTGAGGGCGATGCCCGCCGAGGACCTGCCCGAGATCGCCTTCGCCGGCCGATCCAACGTGGGCAAGTCCAGTTGCATCAACGCGCTGCTCAACCGGCGCAAGGCCGCGCGCGTGAGCCAGCGACCGGGTCGCACCCAGGCGCTGAACCTGTTTCGCGTGGACGGCCGCGTGCGGTTCGTGGACCTGCCGGGGTACGGGTTCGCCCGTGTGCCGGTGCACGTGCGCCGCGCGTGGGGCCCGATGGTGGAGGGGTACCTGCAGCACCGGGCGTCGCTGGCGTTGCTGGTCCTGCTGCTGGACATCCGTCGTGATCCGGGGTCCGAGGACCGCATGCTCGCCCAGTGGCTGGCGGCGCGCGAGCTGCCCGTGGCGCTGGTGCTCACCAAATGCGACAAGATCGGGCGCAGCAAGTGGATGCGCCGCATGCAGGACATCGCCTCCGGGGGCTGGATCGACGGCCCGCCCGGCATCTTCTTCTCGGCTCCGCGAAAGATGGGGGTGGACCACGTCTGGACCGCGATCGAGCAGGTCGCCGGCCTGGAGGACTGAGCGCTGGCACGCAACCCGTACGTCGGTGACGCGGCCACGCGCCGCGCGCGCGAGCAGGGCTACCCGGCCCGCTCGGTGTTCAAGCTCGAGGAGATCGACCGGCGCGTCGGCCTGCTCCGCCGTGGCATGACCGTGCTGGACCTGGGCTGCAGCCCGGGCTCCTGGGCGCTGTTCGCTGCCCGACGCGTGGGGAGGGCCGGGCTGGTGCTGGGGATCGACCTGCAGGACTGTGCCATCGACGCGCGCCCCCCGCTGCAGCTGATGCAGGGGGATGCCAGCACCCTCGACGCCGCGGCCGTCACCGAGCTCACCGCCGGCCGCTGCCCCCCGTTCGACCTGGTGCTGAGCGACATGGCGCCCCGCACCACGGGCAACCGCACCGTGGATCACGCCGGGTCCATGGAACTGTGTGCCATGGCCCTTCGACAGGCGGACACCCTGGCCGGTCCAGGCAGCTCGTTCGTGGCCAAGGCCTTCGAGGGGGAGGACCTCGGCGCGTTCGAGCGCGAGGTCCGGATGCACTACGGCAAGGTCAAGCGGATCAAGCCCAAGGGCACCCGCGCGCGCAGTGTCGAGGTGTTCGTGGTGGGCCGCAACCGACGCGGCTGAGGATCAGAGCCGCTCCAGGAACTCGATGAGCGTGCGCACCGGCGCTCCGGTCGCGCCCTTGGCACCATAGTCGCTGGCCTTGTCGGCCATGCACGGGCCGGCGATGTCGAGGTGGACCCAGGCGCGGGCGTCCGGCACGAACTCCTGCAGGAACAGCCCGGCCGTGATGGCGCCCGCCCAGCGGCCGCCGGTGTTCTTGAGGTCCGCGATCGGGCTCTTGATCAGCTCACGGTACTCGTCCGGCAGCGGCATCGGCCACATGCCGTCGCCCGCGTACTCGCCCGCGGATACGAGCTGACGGGCCAGCTTCTGGTTGGGGGTGAAGACCCCGGTGTACCCCTTGCCCAGGGCGACCACGCACGCGCCGGTCAGGGTGGCCACGTCCACGATCACGTCCGCCTCGAGCTCGCCGGCGTATACCAGCGCGTCGGCCAGGGTGAGGCGGCCCTCCGCGTCCGTGTTGCCGATCTCCACGCTCTTGCCGTTGGAGGCGATCAGCACGTCGTCGGGCCGGTACGCCGCCGAACCGGTCATGTTCTCGGTCGCGGCGAACACCGCGTGCACCTCCACCGGCAGCTGGAGCCGGGCGGCGCCGGCGATGGCGCCGATCACGGCGGCGGCGCCGGCCATGTCGGACTTCATGTCCTTCAACCCGGCCGCGGTCTTGAGGTCCAGGCCGCCGGAGTCGAACGTGAGACACTTGCCCACCAGCGCCACACGCGAACGGGCCTCCTCCGGTCGCCAGGCCAGGTGCACGAGGTAGGGGCGGTGCATGCTGCCGCTGCTCACCGCCAGCAGGCAGCCCATGCCCCGCCGCTCGAGCTCCTCGGGGCCGAGCACGCGCAGCTGCAATCCCTGCTCCGTGGCGAGCTGGCGGGCGATCTCCAGCATGTACGGTGGGTTGGCCACGTTGGGCGGCTCGTTGACCAGGTCGCGGGCCAGGTTGGTCCCGGCGGCCGTGTGTGTGGCGCGGACCATGCTCGCCTGGAGCGCAGCCGCGCCGCGACGGTTGGGGAGCACGAGCCGCAGCTCGTCGGGCGTGAATGCCTTGCTCTCCCGGCCCAGGTATCGCTCGAAGCGATAGCCGCCCAGCAAGAGCCCCTCGACCAGCGCCTGTGCGCCCTTGACGGCGAGCGACGGGCCCCGGTCCTTTCCGGGCTCGAACGCGGGATCCACCGCGATCGCGACCCGGCGGCACCGTCCCTTGCCGGCCCGCGCGGCAGCGCGGCCGCCGAGCTTGCGTAGCGCATCCGGGGACACCTTGTGCCGCTTGCCCGCCACGGTCAGCAGCACCTGGCGCGCGCGCAGGCCCTTCAGGCCGGTCAGGCGCGCGGAGTGGCCATCCTCGAACTTGAAGCCCTCGTCGCCGAGGCGCGCTTCGAGATCGGCGCCGGCCGCCGCACGGAGCTGCTGGAACAGGGGGGAGGCCCTGCGCGAGGTGTACACGCCGATCACGAGCAGGTCGGCGCGGACTCGCGCCAGCGGCGTGGAAACGACGGTGGTCTTCATGGGATCCCCTCCCGCTGTGCAGGTCAGAAGGCGCCGGTGGACCATCCATCGACCAGCCACTCCACCACCTCCTCGGCCGTGGAGCGGTAGGTGTTGGTCGAGATGTGTCGCGACTCGGCGATCTCCATGTCCGGGTAGTACATCGACGTCGGGTAGTGGTCCTCGATTGCATTCTTGGCCGGTCGGGTGAGCTCCACGTCCACGAAGTCGTCGTTGGCCGAATACAGGTAGATGGTGGGGGAAACGTGGCCGTCGGTGACCTCGGCGTAGAGGCTGACCTCGCCGACCACGGCCTGCAGCTCGTCCTCGGTCAGGCCAGCGCCCCCGTAGATCTTGTCCAGCCCTTCGATGAAGTCCGCGTTGGCCGGATCCCCGAAGATCGGCGGCAGGTAGTCGGGGCTGGAGTCGATCAGGATCGCCTGCTCGTCCCAGCCGAAGCCGATCAGGTCGACCACACCGCGGCCGCCCTCGCCGAGGCCGGCGAGCAGGATCTTGTCCTCGTCGACGTCGAGGCGATTCAGGGCCCACGAGAGCGAGTCGTCGGCCAGGTACAGCCCGTAGCGCAGGAAGCCCTCGGTGTACTGGTTGTCCCCGGTGTTGTGCCACAGGTCGCCCCAGCAGTCGGTGGGTACGACCACGTAGAAGCCGCTGCGCACCAGCTCCGCGACCAGGGCGCCCGGGTTGTGGGAGCTGGGGGACGAGCCGTAGATGCCGAGGATCTTCTCCGCGGCGTTGGCGGCCCACTCCACGGTGAGCCGGTCCTCGCCCACCTCGCTGGAGAAGGTGCTGCCGTCGGAGCGTACATAGTCGAATGCGTCCGGGTGCAGGACCACGGCCAGCGGTGCCGGGGTCTCGATGTCGTTGGAGTACGCCAGGTAGACCCTGGCGGTGTCCGTGTCCGGGCAGGTGTAGCCGGACATCAGCCACACCTCCATGGTGGCCTCCCCGCGGTCGAGGTAGGCGTTGTCGAATGGCGAGACGTTGAACTCGTACTCGGCATAGTCCTGCACGTCGAAGCACGCGCCGAGGAACACGAGGGCCAGCGCAGCGATCGCGGTCCGGGTCAACCTCATGTGGTCTCCCTTGGGTACACGGATGCACGGTCATTTTGTATGGACCGGCGCGGGAATTCAAACCAGTTGACCACGCGCGCGCCCGCGGCTACGTTCCATCGCCCATGTCCGACGCGTCCTCCCCGCTGCCCAAGGTCCACGTCAAGACCTACGGCTGCCAGATGAACGAGCTGGACTCGGCCAAGATGGTCCGGCTCCTGGAGCTGGACGGCTGGGCCGTGACCGACGAGCCGGCCACCGCCGATGCGCTCGTCATCAACACCTGCACGGTGCGAGAGAAGCCCACGCACAAGGCCGTGTCCCTGCTGGGGGTCTACCGGGGCTACAAGCGACGTCGGCCGGACGTGCGGGTGATCGTGACCGGATGCTACGCCGTGCAGGAGGGGGTGAGGATCCTGCGGCGCCACCGGGAGGTGGACGCGGTCGTGGGTCCGGATGCGGTGGGGCGCATCGACCAGGTGCTGCGGCGCGCGGCCCGGGAGCGGTTCGTCGACCTCGCCGGTGACGAGGCCGGCTTCTCGGCCGAGCCGGTGTTCCGCGGCACGCGACGGATCTGCGCCTTCGTGGCCATCCAGCGAGGCTGCGACCACGGGTGTGCCTACTGCATCGTGCCGAGCGTGCGCGGCAAGGAGCGCTACCGTGACCCGGACGACGTGGTGGCCGAGGTGGAGGCGCTGCTGGCTGCTGGCGCCCGCGACGTCACGCTGCTGGGCCAGAACGTCAACCGCTACCGGGGCCGCGGGGACACCCGCTTTCCGGCCCTGCTGCGGCAGGTGGCAGGTCTCGACCGCACGGCGCGCGTGCGGTTCCTGACCTCCAACCCGTGGGACCTCGGCGACACGCTGATCGACGCCCTGGGCGAGCTGGACAACGTCTGCCCGTACCTGCACCTGCCCGTGCAGAGCGGCAGCGACGCGGTGCTCCGGCGCATGCGCCGGCCGCACACGGCCTCACAGTACCTGGACCTGGTGGCGCGCATCCGCGACGCCCGGCCCGACGTGGCGCTCAGCTCCGACATCCTGCTGGGCTTCCCAGGCGAGACCGACGAAGACTACCGCGCCACCCTGGAGCTGGTGGAGCGGGCGGGCTTCGCCCAGCTGTACGTGTTCGCCTACTCGCCGCGGCCGGGTACGGTCTCCGCGGCGTGGGAGGACGACGTGCCCAGGGAGGTCAAGCGCGCCCGGGTCAACGCCGTCCTGCAGCTGCAGGCGGAGAAGACGGCCGTGGTGCTGGCCAGCCACGTGGGCTGCGTCCGACCGGTGCTGGTGGACGGCACCTCGGGCGACGACCTCATCGGCCGTACGCCGGACTACACCCTGGTCCACCTGCAGGGACCGCGGGCGTGGATCGGTCGCGAGGTGCAGGTGCGCATCGTCGAGGCCATGAAGCACACCCTGCGTGGCACCCCCGAGGTGCGTTAAGCTGCGACCATGCCCGTTCGTGCCGAGATCTCCGCCGTCGCCATGGACCCCAACCAGAAGGTCCCGGTGGTGCTGGTCAAGCCCGTGGACGAGGCCCGCTTCGTGCCGATCTGGATCGGCATGATGGAGGCCAGCGCGATCCTGGTGGCCATCGAGAAGGTGCAGACCCCCCGCCCGATGACCCACGACCTGCTGTGTGACCTGCTGCGGTGCATGGACGCCGAGGTGA
>CAZXHG010000388.1:0-6613 GCA_964639985.1 uncultured Rickettsiales bacterium | reverse complement strand
AACCGCTCTTGACGGTCCCGGTGACAGGGCCTACGGATGCTGCGCGGCCTCCCCTTGTCGGGTACCGCCCCACCTCCAGATCCAAGAGCATCATCTGTTCCGCAAATCGGCGCGCTCGCTGCTCTTGGTCGGTCAAGAGCGCCTGCAGGCCCGGATCGCGGCACACAGAGTGATCTTGGTTCCCGGGGGGTGGGGGGGGGCTGGGGCGTTTCAGCCCTCGGCTGCCGCGTCCACCCTCGCGCCGAGGAGTTCGTGGAAGGGGCGGCCCTGGAGCACGTCGCGGCGGCCGGTGGTGGTGCCGGTGAGGGGGTCGCGCAGCTTGAACGGGGCGAGGTCGTAGCGGCGCACGATCTCGCCGGGGGGCTCGTCCGCGGCGAGCCAGGAGGGGCCGAGCTCGGCGGCCCACTCGCGGTTGTCGGCCAGGGTACGGGTGTTCTGGAGTACCAGGCCGCTGGTGCACTCCTGGCGGGAGCGGATCCGGCCGCCGAACTGGCCGGTGGTCTTGAGGGCGCGGTGGGCCGCGAACTCGGGCTTGCCGCGGTCCGGGGTCCAGGCGGCCACGCGCACGCTGGCCACGCTGCGCAGCTCGTCCTCGCGCAGGCGGTGCAGGCCGGCCTCGCCGCGCAGCAGGCCGTAGGCGAAGTGGCCCTGCACGCTCAGCAGCACCGGCTCGGCGTCGGTCATGGGTTCGCAGACCCAGTCCACCTGCATGTCGCGGAACTCGGCCCAGCGGGTGTAGGTCTCCACGAGCAGGTCGCGCATGGGGCGTCCGCCCGCGCCGCCGAGGGGACGGATCTCGATCAGGGCGTCCCAGCGGCCGGCGGCGCCCATGACCACCAGCTCGCGGCGGGCGAAGGCCAGGGCGCGCTCCAGGCGCAGGGCCAGGGGGGCGATGCGCTCCACGTCGCGGCGCAGCGGCGAGGTGGCCAGATCCTCGCACAGCTCGGTGGCCCACGCGCGCAGGTGGTCGATGCGATCCAGCCACTGGTTGCAGCGGTCCAGGTCCGTGAGCACGGACGCGGTGCGTTCGGCCGGGCCGCCCCAGAAGTCGGGATCGGCCTGCAGCGCCAGCAACCTGTCCCGCTCGGCCTCGAGCTCCGTCTCGGCCGCGGAGGCGGCGATGGCGTCGACCTCGGCCCGGGTCGCGGCCAGTCGCTGCTCCAGCAGGGGGCGCGTCAGCTTCTCGCCGGCGGGCAGCTTCACGGGCTCGCGTTCCCGCTTCGCGGCCCGGGATTCGGCGGTCTCGACCAGGCGCACCTGTACCTGCTCCTTGCCGGCCACCACCCGCAGGATGGCGCCGGGCTCCACGCCCCTCTCCATCAGCGCCACGGCCAGCGGCTTGACGATCTGGCGCTGGATCTCCCGCTTGAGGGCGCGCGCGCCGTAGCGCTGGTCGTAGCCCCGGTCGATGGCCAGGTCGATGGCCGAGTCGTCCACGTCCACCACCAGGTTGCGGGCGGTGATGCCCTCGCGGCCGAGGATCCGCTGCAGCTCCTGACGGGCGACGGTGCGCACCTGTTCCCGGGTCAAGGGGTGGAACACGACCACGTGGGCGAAGCGGTTGAGGAACTCGGGACGGAACGCGCTCTCCAGCGCCTTGCGCACTACCATCTCGCGGGCCGTGGCCGAGCGCTCCTTGCCGAAGCCCAGGCGGGAGTCGGCCTCGATGTTGCCCACGTTGGACGTGGCGATCAGCAGGGTGTTGCGGAAGCTCACCGGCTGGCCGCCCGGCGGGGTCAGGCGCCCCTCGTCCAGCAGCTGCAGGAAGATGTCCCAGACGTTGGAGTGGGCCTTCTCCAGCTCGTCGAGCAGCACCACCTGGAACGGCTGCTGGCGGACCGGGTCGAGCAGCCGCGCCGGGCTCCCCGGCTCGCGCGGGTTGCCCAGCAGCATCTCGAACGAGTGGTAGTCCTTGAACTCCGACAGGTCGAAGCGGAGCATGCGCGACGTGCTGCCGAAGAGGAAGCGCGCCAGGGCGCGCGCGAGCTCGGTCTTGCCCACCCCGGTGGGGCCCACGAAGAGGAACGTGCCGATGGGCCGCTGGGGATCGTGCAGTCCGGCCTTGAACAGGGTGATCGTCTCGACCACCGCCTCGATGGCCTCGGTCTGGCCCACGATGCGGTCGGAGAACCACGCACGGATGTCGCGCACGGCCATGGTCTCGTCCCGGGAGACCACGAACCGGGGCAGGCCGCTGTAGATGCAGAACACCTTCTCCACGAACGCGGGCGTGACCGGCTCGGGCTCGCCCACACCGCGCTTCTGCTCGCCGTAGTCGCGGACCTGGGCGAGCAGATCCAGGGCCGGCCCGGGCTGGGGCCGCGCGGGCGTGAACCGGCCGGTCACCTTCACCAGCGCCTGGCGGGAGGCCTCGTCCAGGGCCAGCCCCGCCTGCCCGCCCGCGTGCTGCAGCACCGCGTCGACCTCGGCGGGCTCGAGGGGCTGCAGCGCGACCTGCTTGAAGTGGTTGGTGAATCCCTGCAGCCGCTGCATCTGGTGCAGGACCTCGGGTGTGGCCTCACCCACGAGCTTGAGGCGCCGCGATTCGAGGAAGGGCCGTACCGCGTCCCACAGGCTGGTGGGATCGTTGGACGCCTTGCCCGCAGTGGCCAGGTTCCACACGTCGGAGATCACCAGGGTGACGTCGTCGGCCTCGGCCGCCTCGATCATGCGGGTGATCTTGGTCTGCCACTCGCCCACGTACCGGGTGCCCACCAGGGCGGTGGTGGTGGACATCTCGCGCAGGCCGCCCCGGCCCCCGTCGAGGAACACGTGGGCCAGCTCGTGGATCACCGCGGTCTTGCCCACGCCGGCCGGTCCGGTGACCAGCACGGAGTGTCCGCTGGCGAGGTGCTCGCCGATCTGGGCCACGGCCTGGTCCCGGAACTGCGCGCGAGGCAGCTCGTCGCGCCGCGCCTCGGCGAGGAGATCGCGGGTCTCGTTGACCAGGGCCTGCTGGTAGTTGGTGTCGGACATGAGCGCCATTATCCTGCATCATTCTGCGAGGGATGGCACTGGCTGACCGGATCGGTGACCGCCTTGGCCTCGGCCGCGGGGAGGTGCTGACGTGCGCCGCCCTGCTCGCCGTGTTCGTCGGGCTGCGCGTGGCGCTGATGCTCGGCTCCCCCGTCGAGCTGTACCACCCGGAGGAGTACCTGGGACTGCGCCTGTGGCGGCAGCTCGCCGCGGGGCACGCGGTCGGCCCGCTGTCCGCCTATGCCTACGGCGCGGGCACCGGGATCGACGGTGGCGGCGCGCTGGTGCAGGCCCTGCTGTACGTGCCGCTGCTGACCCTGCTGGGCCCGGGACAGCTGGCCGTGAAGGTGATGGCGTTGCTGTGGGCCACGGTCGGCGCGCTGGCCGCCGCTGTGGTCGGGCGCCGACTGCTGGGGGTCTGGGGCGCGGCCGCCGCCCTGGCCGGGCTGGTCGCGCTGCCGCCGTCCCTGCTGGTGCTGTCCAGCATCTCGTGGGCGAACCACTTCGAGGGCGCGGTGGGTGTGCTCGTGCTCGCCGCGGTGCTGCTGCGGGTGTGCGGCCTGGAGGACCGGTCCAGGGCGTGGACCGTGCTGCTGGGAGCGCTGCTGGTGGGGGTGCCCTGGTACTCGCCGCTGGCGGTCGTGCCCGCGCTGCTGCTCGCGGCGTCGCTACCCTGGGCACTGCGTGGCCGGTGGCGCGGGCACGGGGCCGCACTCGTGGCAGGGCTGGCCGTGGCCAGCGTGCCCGCGGCGCTGGTGGTGTTGCCCCGCGTGGCGGACAGCGCAGCGCCGGGCGCGCTTTCGCCAGCGGCGGCGCTCGGGGTGCTGGCGCACGTGCCGACGTACGACGTGAGCTGGCCTGGCCGCTGGTCGCCGGGGCCAGGGGCCGCGAGGCTCGCGCACGCCCTGGTCAGCGTGATCGCCTGGAGTGGTCTCGGCCTGCTGGCGTGGCGGGGCGCTCGGTCGCCGGGTGGCCTCGGGATCGGCCTGGATCGGGGTCGCGTGGCCGTTGCGGTCGCGCTTCCCCTGGTCGCGCTGGTGCAGCCCGCGCTGCTGGCTGCCCTGGGGGGCGCGGTGCCGCGGCGGTTGTCTCCGGTGCTGTTGCTGTGGGGGCTGGGGATGGCCTGCTGGATCCACCTGGGGTGGACGTGGCGGGGCAGCGTCCGGACCGCGGCCCTGGGCGCGACCGTGGCTGCCGTGGTCCTGGCCGCGACGCCGTCCGCGCTGCTGGTCGCCGGCGGGCAGCGGCCGGTGCCGGGGTTCGAGCCGGCCCGGATCGCGCTGCAGCCCGCGGCATCCCCGGTGCAGGAGGTGAGCGTGGGCCTGTCGGACGTGGCCCGGGAGCACCTCCCGGCGCTGGACGCGATGGGTGCGGACGCTCGCCTGCAGAGCAAGGAGGCGGTGGCCGCAGCCCTGCGCGGCTTCGATCGCGCTGCGGGCGGCGCCCGCCAGCCCCTGGCCCTGGAGTCTGCGCGGTGCATGGAGGCGGTCGCCGCGCACGACCTGGCCGAGCCGGTGGCCTGGGAGTACCTCGGCCGAGCCCTGGCTTCGGGGTGTGCAGGCGAGGTGGCCCGGCAACGGTGTGCGCTGGCGCCCACCGGGGAGCTGGCCGCAGCTTGCCTCGTGGGCGTGGCCGCTCAGCGCTGACAGCGGGCACAGGCGAAGGTGCTGCGGCCCTGCTGCACAACCCGCTCGATCGTGCCGCTGCAGCGCAGGCAGGGCTCGCCCTCCCGCGCGTAGACCTGCAGGAACCGCTGGAACCCGCCCGTGACGCCATGGGCGTCCTGGAAGTCCGAGAACGTGGTGCCGCAGCAGTCGATGGCCGCGCGCAGGACCCGGCGCGTGGCCCGGTGCAGGCGCCTCACCTCGTGGCCATCGAGGGAGCCGGCGGCCCGGTCCGGGGCGAGCCGGGCTGCGTGCAGGATCTCCGAGGCGTAGATGTTGCCCAGGCCGACCACGCGGTCCTGGCGTAACAGCCACGGCTTGAGGGGTGTGCGGGAGTGGCCGAGCAACTTGCCGAGGCGCTGCGCGGTGAACCCCGCCGACAGCGGCTCCACTCCGGCCGGTAGCAGGTCCCGGCGGCGGTCGAACAGGCGGATGGTGCCGAACCGGCGGGGGTCCACGAACACCAGCCAGCCCCGGTCCAGGGTGAACACGGCGCGCAGGTGGCGCTCGTCGCGGTCCGGGGCCGCGGCCCGGGCGAGCAGGCGGCCGGTCATGCGCAGGTGCACGGCGAGCCAGCGCCGCGGGCCCGACGGCGGGTCGAGCTGCAGCACCACCTGCTTGCCCACGCGCCGCACGTCGCCGATCCGGTGGTCGGTGAGGCGGGGGAGGGCCGGGTCGTCGAGGAGGTCGTCGAGCACCTCCACCGACCGGATCGAGCGGGTGGTGAGCGGGATGCTCAGCTGGCGGGCGACGGTCTCGACCTCGGGTAGCTCGGGCACGGGGGCAATCTCGTGCCTGGGGCCCGCTCAGTCAACCGTGACGTCACCCAGGCCGCTGCTGGCGCGGACCACGGTGGGCGCGCCGCTGCGGGAGGCCAGGGACTGGCGCACGTCGCCCAGGCCGGTGGAGGCCTCGGCCTGGACCACCGCGTCCGGGGGCAGGTGGACCTCCACGTCGCCGACGCCCGTGCTCGCCTCGATGGTGCCGGTGGGGGCGTAGGCGAAGCGGAGGCTCAGATCGCCGGTGCCGGTGCTGGCCGAGATGGCCGCGCGCAACCCGTGCAGGTCCACGTCGCCCGCGCCGGTGGAGATGCGGACCTGGTGACCGTGCACCGATCCGTGCACGTCGCCCGCGCCGGTGGACAGGGCCAGGTCCGTGCCGAGATCGTCGAGGTGCACGTCGCCCGCGCCCACGTCCGCGGTCACCCCCAGGGAGGGGGGCAGCGCCACCTCGACCTCGAGCTCGCAGCGGCCGATGGAGGGCTGGAGCTTCGATTCGATCACCAGGGTGCGGTCCTCCTGCTCCACGCGTACGCGGCAGCGATCCGAGACGTGCAGCTCGCGCAGGGAGACCTCGATGGCGCCGGACGGGCTCCCGGACAGCACCACGTCCGCGGCGTGCAGGTCCAGCCGCACGTGGTCCAGGCCCTGCAAGGCGAAGGTGTAGTCGCGGTCCGTGGACACGGTGGCGGGCCGGGAGGCGGGCTCCTGGCCGCTGGCGGCGCGCGCGGTGGCGTCGTCGGGCATGGACGACAGGATCGACAGCAGGGTGATCGCGGTGATCAAAGGCTGGAACACGACGGCCGAACAGATGACGCTGGTCATGGAGTCCTCCCACCCGCGTCCGCAGCGGGTTCGGTCCATGCCTACGCAGGGGGAGGGGGGATATTGCAGGGCCGGCCGGATCAGCGGCGGCGGCGGATCAGGGGCAGCGCGGCCAGGGCGAGCAGCAGCGCGGCCGGAGCCGTGGCCGGCGTGTCCGTGGCGCTGTCGCAGGCGCACCCGCCACCCGGCTGCAGCTCGTCGTCCGGGTTGTAGGTGGCGTCGTCGTCGTCACCGGGTGTCCAGGTGGCGTCGTCGTCGTCGTCATCGCCGGCGGAGTCGTCGTCGTCGGCTGCGGAGTCGTCGTCGTCGGCTGCGGAGTCGTCGTCGTCGGCCGCGGAGTCGTCGTCGTCGTCGGTCGCGGAGTCGTCG
>CAZXHG010000387.1:0-6662 GCA_964639985.1 uncultured Rickettsiales bacterium | reverse complement strand
GCGGGCAAGGCGTACCTTCTTCGCGGGCCGCTGGAAGGAGAATTCTCCCTCGACGTCGCCTATGCAACGTTCACCGGGGAGGCCGACGACGATCGACTAGGGACTTCCGTTGCGAGCGCCGGCGACATCGACGGTGACGGCCGCACCGACCTCCTGATCGGCGCGCACAGGAACGACGAGGCCGCCGACAACGCGGGCGCCGTCTACCTCGTCTCCGACGTGGTTCCAGGGGTCACTCCGATCCTGGAATCTGCCAGCGCGAAGCTGATGGGCGAGGCGGAGCTGGACTACGCAGGGGTAGGGATCAACGGCCCCGGAGACCTCGACCTGGACGGAAACAACGACCTGGTGATCGGCGCCCACTACAACGACGAGGCGGGCGAGAGCGCCGGGATCGTCTACGTCGCGTATGGCCCCTTGGTGGGCACGCTCTCCCTCGCCGACACCGGCGTCAAGTTGCTGGGTGAGCTGGAGTCCAGCTATGCCGGACTGAGCATCGCTTCGGGTGACATGGACGCCGACGGCGTCCCCGACCTGCTGATCGGGGCCTCCGGGGCATCGGTGACTGGCTCCGAGGCGGGCGCTGCATATCTGGTGCACGGCCCGATCACCGAAGGCCGCAGCCTCTCGATGTCGGACGCCCGTTTCCTCGGCGAGTTCGCGGGAGATCGCGCGGGCCATACCGTTGCCGTGGCCGGGGACGTCAACGGCGACGGACTCGACGATCTACTCGTCAACGCATACGAGAGCGGCGTTGCAGAAGAGGGTGCGGGCACGACCTACCTGCTCCTGTCCCCTCACTCAGGAGACGTGAACCTCGCCGACGCGGCGGCAAGGTTCCTAGGAGAGTTCGTGGACGACCACGCCGGATACGGGCTGGCGTCCGCCGGGGATCTGAATGCGGACGGGTACGCCGACATCGCCATCGGCTCCAGTGGGTACGACGACGGGGACTACCAGGGATGTGGGGCCATCTACCTTCTGTACGGGGGGGCCGGGTTGTGATGGGTCTGGACCCAGAATGCGGACCCTCGGGGTTGCCCAGTTCCGACTCAGCTTGTTGCGGACTTCCTGACATCGTGGGCGATGCCCAGCTCGTCGAGCACCTCACCCAGCGCTGAGATGCCCCGGTCCACCGAGTAGTGCGCCTCCATGGCGAAACCACCGTACTCGACAGGGGTGAAGAACGGCTTGCCGCTAGGATGTGTGGGTGTCTGGGCGAGCACGTATCGCTTGCGTCCACGGCCGCAGGGCAGCCTGGCGGGATCCACGAGCCCCTGATCGACCATCGCGCGCAGAGCAGCATCGTACAGCGCTGGCACGCTGCCGCCGTGCACTTGGCGATCGCCGATGACGAAGACCGGGATGCGGGAGGCACTCCGGCTACGATATGACCGCTTCGGAGCACTGGGCGGCTTGTTTGCGCCAGGTTCGGCCGGTGCCTCGGGGCCCGCCCCGGGCGACTCATCGGGCTCGACCACCTCGAAGGACACGCCCACCTCGTCGGCAAGTTCCCCTAGCCGGGCAAGCGCATCCTTGGCCGAGTAGTGGGTCTCGATGAACACTCCGCCCACCTCCACCGGCCTGAAGAACGGCTTGCCGCTGGGGTGCTCCGGCTTGCTTGCGAGCAGGACACGACGCCTCCCGGCAACCAGGGGCTGGGTACCAGGCCGCACCAGGCCACTGTCGACGAGGTGGTTCAGCACGGCCTCGAACATCCTGGGATTGGACCTGGCCGTGACATCGACGCCATCGAAGAGGACGGTGCGCTTCGTAACCGGTGCCGGCGGCTTGGCTGGAGCTGGGGGTGATGTGGGGGGCAGGGGTGTGGAGGTCGTGCCAAGCTGCTCGACCAACCCCTCCAGCATCTCCACCCGGGAGTCCAGGGCCCTCAGGGCAGCGTCCGTCCCGTCTGTGCTGACAGACGCAGGCAGTTCGCGGAGGACCGACCGGATGTCGACACCCCGCTCCTCGATCTCTTCTAGCAGGTCGTTCAGTCCGGCCATGTCACGTCCGAGCTTCGATCCTCGGAGCCACAGGATCAGGGCGCGCTCGTCTGCGTTCACAGGCAGGAACAGGGTCTCCTCGCTCATCGTTCACTCCTGTCCAGGAAGGCCGTGTAGGCCAGCACCACGTCGCCGCCTGCCCGGGTGAGGGTGGGGTTGCGGGACGCGTGGTCGATCAGGCCCGCCTGCTCCATCTCCTCGAAGTACCGCGACAGCCGCTTCTCGGCGTGATCCACCGACTGGTTGCGGCACTCCCGCAACCAGCGGTCGAAGGTGCGCGGGACCCTGTCCAGGTCCACGTGACCGACCACCGGCAGGTGGACGGGTTCGTCGACACGGCGTGCATCCACGATCAGATTGCTCACCTTGGTACCCGCGGCCCGCGGGTCATAGGGATTACGACGTGCCAGGAGCCACAACAGCGACAGCTTGACCATGGTCTTGTCCGATGCGCGTCCCGGGATCTCGTCCGGGTGGATGATCGGGACGGTCTCGGTGAGCTCGACGAGGCGCGACATGGGGATGAACAGAACGTCGTCTTGGTGGGTGCGATAGCTCAATGCTTCACGGCGGTCCTCGAAGATGACCACTGGTCGGAGCCTGCGACCGAACAGACGGTCGAACAGCGCCGACACCTCCCGGGCGCGCTGCATGGCCTTGTAGTAGTCGCGCTCCCGGTCCCTGAATTTGCGCTCCACCTCGACCACGTAGTCACAACCGCCGCGCAGGTGACCGACCGGGGAGCCCACGTCGAACAGGATGGCGTCGACCTCGGTGAAGTTCTGCTTGTGGAAGAAGATGTCAGTAACGGCCCTGCCGGTGAAGCGAGCGTTGCGCAGGATCGTGGCCTCGCGCAGGAGGCGAGCCGGGCGGTCCGGGGCGATCAGGCGGGCGGGAAGGGTGAGCAGGGCGGCGAAGCGCGTGATGGCCTCACGCTCGTAGTCATGGGCCTGACCGTGCCACTCGCGATCGAGGTGGTTGACGAGGGTAAGGAGATTCCCAGCCGAGCGGTCCATGACCGCAGGGCAATCAGGGGAAGGGACAGTGAGTCGCGATACTCGGGCCAGGGCTTCACCCCCTTTGGGGCCGAGGATACCAGCCCCGGTCAATGGGCTCCATCAGACCCGGTCCGGCCGCAGCAGCGCCAGGGGTCAAGAGTCAAGGGATCGACCTCGCGAGTCGAAAGCCCAAGCGACCGTGACGGTAGCCGGAGAAGTACCAGTCACGAGTGGCAACCCGAGCGTACCGGGGCACGTTGTTCCAGGAACCGCCGCGGGCGACCCGGCCGGAGCCTTCATCAGGGCCCCCGGGATCCGTAACCGTGCGCGATGGATATCCACCGTACCTATCCCACACCCATTCCCAAACGTTTCCCGTCATGTCGTGAAGACCGTAGTGGTTGGCTTGCTTCTCCCCGACCTCATGGGTTGAGCCGGCCGAATTGCTCCGGTACCAGCCGACGTGATCGATGTCGGCAGATCCCGAGTAAACGTGCTCCTCGTCGCCCCGTGCCGCATACTC
Source organism: uncultured Rickettsiales bacterium (assembly GCA_964639985.1). GTDB lineage: Bacteria > Myxococcota_A > UBA796 > UBA9615 > CAYRNR01 > CAZXHG01. The sequence continues at coordinate 3,135 of CAZXHG010000387.1, read as the reverse complement.
CCATTCCGCCTCGGTCGGAAGACGATAGCCGCTCGCAGAGCGGTCCCACGTCACCGAGTCACCAAAAATCTGGTACGCAGGCTGGAGATCCTCATTCTCGGACAGGCGATTGCACATCGCTACCGCGTCGAGCCAGCTCACCTGCTCTACCGGGTTCCGTTCACCATTGAACCGGCTCGGGTTCTCGCCCATCACCGCCTCGTACAGTTCCTGCGTCACCTCAGTCTGACCGATGATGAACGCTTGAGTCAGACGGACATGGTGACGATTCTCGTCGGCGGCGCGCGCCTCATTTCCCTGTGGGCTCCCCATCCAGAATTCGCCCGGTTCGAGCCGCACCATCGAGTACCCATAGCGGTCGGTCACCGAGTCCCCTACACCCGCGGCGCTTGGCACCACCGAGTCCGCGACCCTATCCAGCCAACGCCGCGCCTCGTCCACCTGCACGATCTCCACCCGCGTCGTCTCGCCTTCCACGGTCACGCCGGCCGTGTCGTACTTGTGCACGTAGGCTTGGACCACATCCTGGGCCTCGGGGCCACCGCCGTCCATCAGCGGCGCCAGCGCCAGCCAGTCGGACTCGGCCGCATCACGCAATTCGGTCTCGGCTGCGTCGAGCCGCCGACGTCGCTCCTCTTGCTGCTCCCGCCGCAGCGCCGCCTCCTGGCGCTGCAGCTCGGCCTCCTGCCGCTCGAGTTCCTCGCGCTGCCGCCGTAGCCGCTCGGCCTCGGCCACGCGGGCCTGGATGTCCAGATCGACGACGTCGATGATGGCCACGGCTCCGCCGGCCGAACCGCCAGCCATCCCGCTGCTCGCGCCCCCCAGCACCATCGCCGCCAGGTCCGGCCCCTGCTCCCGCCCCCGGGACAGCACGGCCGACGGCTCCGGGCCGTGGAGCTGCGGGGTCTGCCGGCGGTCCCGCACCAACTCCACCAGTGCACCACGCGCGTAGCGCACGGCCTCGTCGGCCGTGACCGCGCCGTCGGAGTCCAGGTCACCCCAGCCGCGCAACGCGCCCAGCAGCAGGTAGCTGAACGCTGGCCGGGCGGCGCCAGGCAGCGGTCCGGCGAACTCGTTGCTCTGGCCTGCGCTGAGAATCAGCCCGGTTGAGGTGGGCGCCTCGTAGCGAGGCACCAGCGGCTGAAGGTTGGACACCAACGCGTCGCCGGTGAAACCGCGGCCGCTGAAGCAGGTATCGAGCACCACCAGGGTCTGTTCCTGGACGCCACCCTCCAGGCTGGTCAGCAGTTCCGTCTGGGACACGCCGCGCGCGTACACGCTGTCCGCGGTCTGCTGGGTGTCCATGCCTAGCAGCAGCCCGTCGCGGCCGTCGCGGGACGGCGCGCCGTGCCCCACGAACACAAACCACAGCGTGCCGCCGTCGCCGACCCGCCTTGCGGCCTCGGCCGCCTCGGACAGGATCGTCTCACGCGTGGCGTCCAGATCCCGCAGCACCACCACGCTGCCCAGGGGTAGCTCGCGGGTGTACTTCAGCCACGCGTACCAGTCGTCCACATTGGCCACCGCGCCCGGCACGTCGGCCACGTACGAGTAGTCCTCGATGCCCACAAGCAGGGCCGCGTCCAGCCTCCCGCCTCCCTCCGAAGGGGGAGTCGTGGACAGGTCAGGCCACAGGGGCTGTACAGAAGCTGCCGGCAAGACGACCAGCACGACAGCAAGCAGGGCCAGAACGACCCTCAAGGAACCGACCTCACGCACCGGAATCCCCTTGATGTGGACCGTTTATGTGGTTCCACGTTCATGCGTTTCGCGACTCTCGAGAAACTGTGGGCATAGTCGTACGCTCCGCCCTTGCAGGTCCGGTCGAACCCTCCTCTCGCACCAGCAGGGTCGACGGATCCCTGCTCAGGAGTCACGCGATACCAATCCCAGACCCACTCCCAGACGTTTCCCGACATGTCCTGGAGCCCATACCCGTTTGCTTTCTTGCCGCCCACATCGTGCGTTCGGTCCCGAGAATTCTCATAGGTCCAGGCGACGGCGTGATGGAAGTCCGAACCCGAATAGACATGTTCCCCCCCGCCGCGGGAGGCGTACTCCCACTCGGCCTCGGTCGGCAGTCGGTACCCATCGGCGGATCGATCCCAGGTCACGGAGTCGTCTTCGATCTGATAGGCGGGTGTGAGTCCTCCCATCTCCGACAGCGCATTACAGAAGCCAGCGGCATCGGCGAAGTTGACACGCTCCACGGGCAGACGAGGGCCCTCGTGGTAGCTCGGATTCGCCCCCATGACCTCGGCGTACAGATCCTGGGTCACCTCCGTCACGCCGATGAGGAACGGCTGGGTCAACTGAACGCGATGCTGGGCTTCGTCATCATCCCGCCCGTCTTCATCGCGCGGGCTCCCCATAGTGAAATCACCCGGCTCGATGCGCACCATCGCATAGCCGAATCGTTCGAGCACGCCCCCATCGAGATCCGCGTTCGGAGAGATCTCGTCACCTGCGTGACCTTCAAGCCATCGTTGGGAATCTAGCGCCTGCTCGGGCTTCGCGGGTGTCGACGCGTCTCCATCCTCTTGTTCTTCGACGCGATACCCTTCTTCCGGCTGGGCCTCAGCTACCACTTCGTCCGATTCGTGTTGTGTTGTTTCGACAACGTGCTCCGCCGTCTCATAATCGCCGACGCCGGCACTACCTTGGTCTCCGCCAGCCAGCACCATGGCCACAAGATCGGGACCGCGTTCCCGTCCCATGGACAGGACGAACGAGGGATCCGAACCAGTCATCTGCGGCGTCTGCCGCCGGGTACGAACCAGCTCTACCAACACTCCGCGCGTGTACAGCAGGGCCTCTTCCGCCGTGACCGCGCCATCAGAATCCAGGTCGCCCCAGCCCCGCAACGCTCCAAGAAGGAGGTAGGAGAACGCGGGGCGCGATGTGCCGGGTAGTGGCCCAGCGAATTCATCACCACGCCCGGCACTCAATACGATTCCTGTGGAGACGGGGATGGAGTACTGAGGCACCAGTGGCTGAAGGCCGGGCACCAGCGCGGATCCGGTGCCCTCTCGGCCACTGAAACATGTATCGAGCACGACCACGGTCTGCCCCTGCGAGCCGGTGTCTGTGCGCACACTCTCCCGCAGTGACCTCTCCCAGAAGCGCACAATCCTG
>CAZXHG010000386.1:0-6736 GCA_964639985.1 uncultured Rickettsiales bacterium | reverse complement strand
ACGAGTCACGGGGCCTGCGGGCGCCTACGCCTACCGTATTCCGGATCGAGTCTGTACGATCGCGAATGGTATGCTCCCCGTCGGGGTCCCATCCGGAACGACGAGGAGGTCGAGCGTGTTCACGACGAGGTCGACATGGCTGTCCGTCTGCGTGCTGGCGTGCCTGCTGGCATTCATGCTGGTGTTCGCGTGCTGCATCCCCGTCCGCAATGGCGGGAATGGGCCCGACGACGACGACGCGGGCGACGACGACGTGGGCGACGACGACGTGGACGACGACGACGTGGACGACGACGACAGCGTGGACGACGACGACTCGGCCGCGGCGGCCGAGGGCAACGACGATCCTCTTGGCACGATGTACTTCAATCCCTACTGGGTGATCCACATGCTGGCGGACAGCTGCGCCTCGCGGCAGGACGCGCCGTGCGCCTTTGCCGACCTGGGCCTGTCGTCGATCAAGTTCAACGACCTGAAGTGGCAGTACATCGAGCCGGATGCGCCGTCCGGCGGCGTGCACGACTACGACTGGTCCACCCTGGACGACGCGGTCCTGCGCTGGGAGGAGGCGGGCGCCCGACGCGTGATCTTCCACCTGGCGCCGGTCTCGCCGTGGGGCGTGGAGGACTCGCGACAGATCGCCGAGCAGGTCTTCGGCATCGACTGCGAGACGGTCCCCGGGGACTGCGAGGACATGCCCGCCAACCCCACGGCCGCGCACTGGGCGGACTGGGAGGCCTGGGTGACCGGCATGTGCGAGCGGTACGACCACGACGGCGTGGACGACGTGGCCGGCCTGCAGTACGCGCACCTGGAGTACCAGCTGCTCAACGAGGCCCAGAACCTGGAATTCTTCGTGGGCACGTCCGAGGACTACCTCGAGCTCCTGCAGCACACGCGCACGGCCCTGGACGCCTGCAACCCCGACGCGCAGATCGTGCACTACGGCCTCACGTTCAACGGCCTGAGCCACGGCGGCGTGACCGAGGAGGAGCTCTGGCAGCGGGTGGCCGAGATGGCCGCGGCCCAGCAGACCGAGTACGTGCAGATCGGGTATCGCCACGCGTTCGAGATGATGCTCGGCAGCCCGGATCCGTCGGCCACGCACGACGTCGCGGCCACGGTGGCCATGTGCCAGTACTTCGACGTGATGGCCATGCACTGCAACCACAGCATCGAGCACATGGTCGAGGAGTACACCTACCTGCGCGCCGAGCTCGACGGCCACGGCTGCCACACGATCCCGATCATCTGCGACGACTCCACCAGCGCCCCGGCCCTGTACTCGACCTTCGAGCTGGAGTGGTACGACAGCTCGTACGGCGGCGCGGACATGACTGGCGAGCAGATCCACGAGGCGCTGGGATCCGAGGTCGCCTTGTACGACCTGTTCTGCGATCCGTGGGGGCTCATCCCGCCGTCGGGCCTCACGTTCGAGCAGGCCCGGCAGTGGCACGACCGCTATCACGCCGCATTCGTGGTCAAGAAGGCGAGCACGGCCCTGGGGCTGGGCATGACCCGCTTCATGGCCGGCCTGCTGGAGGACTGGCGCCCCGAGTCGGGCTGCTACTGGATGCACCAGGGCCTGACCGACTCCGAGGGCAACGTGTTGGTGCCGCTGGACTTCGGCGAGCCGAGGCCTGCCTACTACACGCTCGGCCTGCTACGAGACAAGGTGACCGGCTACACGGCCGCGTCACGGCAGGTCGTGGACGACGTGACCATCGTCACCTTCGAGCGACCGGCCGGGGACGTGCACGTGGTGTGGTACCTCGACGACGACCTGCCCTGGCCGGGCGACCCCGAGCAGACCCACCCCTTCGAGCTCGAGGTGGGCACCCCCACCGCGCTCGTGACCCACCTGATCACCGAGCAGGGCGAGGACACGGCGGACACCGAGGTGGTCGAGACCGCCAACGGCGTGTACAGCGGCGTGGCCACGCAGACGCCGTTCTTCGTCGAGCCGATCTGACGAGGCCCCGGTGACGCCCCGCAGACCCGCACCCCGAACGTCCGCGCGCACCGATCTCGACGCGGTCTGGCAGCGCGCCCAGGCCCGGTTCGTCCTGGACTACCGCCACAGCATCCACGGGGTTGCCCACTGGCGGCGGGTGCAGGAGAACGGCCTGCGCATCGCCGCCCACTCCGGCGCCGACCCCCTGCTCGTGCGCCTGTTCGCCTGCCTGCACGACTGCTGCCGCGAGTACGACGGCGGCGATCCGGAGCACGGGCCACGCGCTGCCGCGTTCGCGGCCATGCTGCGCGGCGACCTGCTGCTGCTCGACGACGCGGACTTCGAGCTGCTGAGCGAGGCGCTACGCAACCACACGCGGGGCTACACCCACACCGATCCCCTGGTCGCCACCTGCTGGGACGCGGACCGCCTGGACCTGCCCCGCTGCGTACCTTTCGTCGATACCCGGCGGCTCAGCACCGACTTCGCCCGCCGGCCCGATGTGATCCGGTGGGCCCACGAGCGGGCGCGGACGGGGCGGACGAGGCGGCGGCGGAGTTCGAAGCGGAGGCGGTGATGACGCGGCGGCGAGAGCTGTGGGCCCGTCATTGCACGGATCCCGGCGTGAGCATCCTCACCTTCGTCGCGCTCGAACCCCGGTAGACGCAGGGTTCGCCGTCCCCGTCCACGTCGCACTCGGCCCAGGCGATGTAGTCCGGGCTGCCGCCGGGATCACGGTTCACCAGCTCGACCCAGTAGCGGCACCGCGTGCGCCCATCGGGGACCCAACCCAGCTGCCCGTATGCCTCGGCACATGCGCCGTCGAACTCCACCGGGCTGCGACTCGGTGGCTGCGCCGGACAGTAGGGCAACGCCAGGTAGGTATCCCACTCCCGGAGGTAGGCGGCCTCGGCCTTGCGGATCACCTCGAGGTTGCTGGGCGCCTCGGACCGCTTGGCGCGCAGGCCGATCGAGAGGAAATCCGCCGCGCAGAACCACCCGACCATCAGCATCGCTGCCAGTGCCCCCAGGCGCCCGCCCCAGCGCACGAACCGGAACACGCTCCAGTTGAGCACGCCGATCCGCTGGTGGCACCTCTCGCAACGACCGTATTCGTTGTCCGTGAGCTCGGCGCAGCGCGGGCAGACGATCTGGGGCACTCGGTGGTCCCTCCGACCCTAGGATACCGGAAGGTAGAGTTGTCACCACGGTGGCGGGCGCGGCATCCCAAGCTATGATCAACCACACGAGGCAGGAGGGGAGCCCATGTCCACGCGCATCCACACCACCATCGTCCTGCTGTGCACCCTGCTGTTCGGGTGCGACGCCTTGCCACCCAACGAGGACGGCCCCAACGGGCTGTCCGGCCTGGCCGTGGTCGGGCCCGACTGTGGCGATCCCGGCGTGGCCGCCATGATCGGCTCGACCGACTACGCCACGATCCAGGACGCCATCGACGCGGCCCTCACCAGCGAGACGGTCGAGATCTGCCCGGGCACGCATACCGAGCAGCTGTCGGTGGCCGCGAATCAGGTCGTCACGCTCACGGCCTGGTCGGGCAACGCTGCGGACACCACCCTGGACGGCCAGGCGAGCTGGCAGATCCTCACGGTGGGAACGGACGCCGAACTCGTAGTCACCGACCTGACGTTCGCGGACGGCTTCGCGGCCGGCGAAGGCGGAGCCGTCGACTCGGCGGCAACCGAGCTGGTGGTGCGCCGGTGCCGGTTCTTCGACAACCGCGCCGTGCAGAACGGCGGGGCCATCTCCGTGGACGCCAACGCCGTGGGTGGCAGCGGGTGGATTCCCGCCACAACGATCATCGGTTGCCGGTTCGGCGGCAACTGGGCCGGCTACGCCGGCGGGGCCATCGCGTTCGACACCACCACGGACGGCCAGCTGCAGGTCAGCCACACCCGGTTCACGGGCAACCACTCCGGCTACGAGGGGGGGTGCATCTCCGCGGGCAGCTGGGGTCACACCGAGGTGGTGGTCACCGACAGCACGTTCACCGACAACGACGCCGCCTACTCGGGGGGCGCCATCGAGGTCGGGTCGTGGAGCACCACCGCCACGGAGGTCGCCCGGTGCTCGTTCTCCAGCAACGACGCGGGCTACGAGGGGGGCGCCATCCACGTGGGCTCGTGGGACATCGGGGACGTGCGCATCAGTGACTCGACCTTCGAAGACAACTGGGCAGGGTACCAGGGCGGGGCCCTGGACATGGGCACGTGGGAGGCCGCGACGCTGGTCGTGGAGCGCAGCGACTTCCGCGGCAACTTCGCGGACACCGAGGGCGGGGCCATCGAGCTGGGCGGGTGGGCCTGGCACCACGACGTGCTGCTGGACCAGGTGACCCTGCAGGCCAACGCCACCAACGGCACCGGTGGCGGGATCGACTGTGGCAGCCGGCCCGACCTGATCGAGATCGAGGTGGTGGACAGCGCCATCACGGGCAACATGGGCGGTGGCGCCCACCTCAACGACCACACGGAGCTGATCAGCAGCAACTCGGACTGGGGCACCGGCGCGCAGGACAACGGGTCGTACGACGTTGACACCGGCGCCAACACCTATTCCGGGTACGGCGCGGCAGCGTCGTTCACCTGCCTCGGCGCGGGGATCTGCTGGTAGGCACCGTTCCCGCTGCACACCCGCTGCACCCACATTGCTCGACCTCTCCACGGGCCCGCCCCGTCCCGATCAAAGGAGTGCGTCACGGTGATCCCCGTCCCGCCACACCGGGACCGGAGGAGCCATGCACATCAAGTTCGTCAACCCACGCATGAACAGTCGACCGGTGGACACGCAGGTGAAGTTCCGGCTGCTGCCGCCCCAGAGCTACATCCGCCTGGCCGCGGTCACGCCGTCGCACCACACCCTGGAGCTGGCCGACGAGAACCTCGGCGACTGCGACCTGCGCGACCGGCCCGACCTGGTGGCCATCACCCTGTTCGTGGCCACCGCGCGGCGGGGGTACGCCATCGCCGATGCGTACCGGGCTCGCGGCGTGCCGGTTGTGGTGGGCGGGCTGCACGCGACGTGCGCGCCCGGCGAAGCCGGGCAGCACGCGGACGCGGTGGTGGTGGGTGAAGGCGATTGTCTGTGGCCACAGCTGCTGGGGGACCTGGAGCGCGGCTGCCTGCGGCCGGTCTACCGGAACACGGATCCCGTGGATCTCTCCGAGCTGCCCGTGGCCCGGGTCGAGGTGCCGCGCGCGTCCTGCTACGCGTCGGTCAAGACCCTGCGCACCAGCCGTGGCTGCCCGTACCGCTGCCGGTTCTGCTACCAGCCCTCGTTCTACGCGACCCCGGGAGTGCGCCACCGCTGCATCGACGCGGTGGTCGAGGAGATCGAGGGGCTTGGCGGCGGCCACGTCATGTTCCTCGACGACAACCTGGTGGGGGACCGGCCGTTCGCGCGGCGCCTGTTCGAGGCGCTGGGGCCGCTGGGTATCACCTGGAGCGGCGCGGCCTCGGCCGACGTGGGCAACGACCCGGACCTGCTGGCGCTGGCCCACGCCAGCGGCTGCCGCTCCCTGTTCGTGGGGTTCGAGTCGATCCGCACCGGCAACCTCGACGACAACCGCAAGACCCAGCACCGGGTCCTGCCCTACGAGGCCTCGGTGGCGGCCATGCACGACGCGGGCATCATGGTCAACGGCAGCTTCATCTTCGGCATGGACCACGACACGCCCGACGTGTTCGACCACACGGTGGACTGGATCGTGCGCAACCGGGTGGAGACGGCCACCTTCCACATCCTCACGCCGTACCCGGGCACCCCCCTGTTCGACGACCTGCAGCAGCAGGGCCGCATCGTGGACCGGGACTGGGACCACTACAACACGGCCCACGCCGTGTTCGAGCCGCGCCACATGACCCGCGAGCAGCTCGAACAGGGCTACCGCCGGGCCTACCGCGAGGTGTACTCGTGGCCCAACGTGGTCCGGCGCGCTCCCACCCGCGCCGACCTGCGCCTGCCGTACTGGGCGTTCGTGCTGGGCTACAAGAAGTCCGCGCCGGTGATGAGGACGCTCAGCCGCATGGGCCTGTTCCGCGCTGCCTTCGACCTGGGCACGCGCACGCTGCTGGCGCGTGGGGCCGCCTCGCGGTGGGACGCTGCGGCCGCTCCACCGCGGTCCCCCCGCCCGTCTCAGCCCCTCGGCCGCGCGCGCCTCCAGATCGACGCGAGCAACAGACCGAGGAGCCAGACGGCAGCGACCGGCTCCGAGGGCGCCGTGTCCGCGCAGTCACAGCCGTCCGCGTCGTCGTCGTCGGGATCCGGAGCCACTTCTCCACAGTCCGAATCCGCGATGTCCGCCGTATAGTCGCAGTCGTTGTCCAGCAGGTCGTCGCAGTCCTCGAACAGACCCGGGTTGCGCAGGGACACGAGGTCGTCGCTGTCCCCCTCGCAGATCATGTAGCCGTCCCCGTCCTCGTCGACCTCGGTGTCGAGCAGATCCCCGTCGCAGTCGTTGTCCTGGCCGTCGCACAGCTCGGTCGCCCCCGGGTACACGCGATCGTCGAGGTCGTCGCAGTCCCCGTCGCAGATGGTGAAGCCGTCCCCGTCCACGTCGGCGTCCACGCCCTCGTCCACGTCGTCGTCGCAGTCGTTGTCGACGAGGTCGCACTGCTCGGGGGCCCCGGCGTACACGTCGGGATCCCCGTCGTCGCAGTCCCCTTCACAGACCAGGCCGCCGTCACCGTCGAGGTCCGCCTCGTCGCCCGGCAGCAGGCCGTCTCAGTCGTCGTCCACGCCGTTGCACCGCTCCTCTGCGCC
>CAZXHG010000385.1:0-6766 GCA_964639985.1 uncultured Rickettsiales bacterium | reverse complement strand
CTGGCTCTGGCTCTGGCTCTGGCTCTGGCTCTGGCTCTGGCTCGGGCTCGGGCTCCGGTTCGGGCTCGGGCTCGGGCAGAGGCTCGGCCGGGAGTTCGGTCTCCTGCAGCACGGCCAGCGGATCGCCGAGCGGACCGGGGTCGCCGCCCTCTTCGGCCTCGCGAGCGGCGAGGAACGCCTCGAGGGTGTCCTCCTCGGGGAGCTCGGCCGGGTTGGGATCGATGGGCAGTGTCACACGGTACGTGGACGTGCGGTCGCTCGACAGGTCGACGTCGAAGGTCCCCGCCGCGGCGCGAGCCAGGTAGCGTGCGTAGGCCAGGCCGCCGGGTCCGGGCCCCGGGGCCACTGCGATGCGATATCCATGCTTGAGCCGTTCGGCCTCGCCCTCCGCGAGCAGGCGGCCGGTATGGGACACCTCGATGACTGCCTGGTCCTCGTCGCGGACCGTGGCCACGCGGATCTCGCGGCTCGATCCGTGCTCCGGCTGCGCCTCACGGGCAGCGAGGAGCAGCTGGATCAGCAGCGGGAAGATCAGCTCGCCCCGTCCCAGCAGTGACGGGACGTCCCCGTACTCTCGTTCCACCACCACGTCGGGCTGGGGTCCCAGCGCCAGCTGGATGGCGGTCTCCACGGCCAGGGTCACGGGGTATCGGTCGTCGTCCGAGCCGGCCACGGAGTGTGTGTAGCGGCTCAGGTCGCGGCCCAGGTTCCACAGCTCGCGGTGATTCTCCCGCAACGTCGTGGCCACGTCGGGCAGCTCCCGCTGGATGGCCTCGAGGTCCAGTCGACGGAGCATCTCCTCGATCTGGTAGGCCCGTCCGCCCTCGCGGTACAGCAGCATCATCTGCAGCAGGTCGTCGGTCCAGCGGTTGACCCGGTGACCCTCCTTGACCAGCGCGCCGGCAGCCCGCTCGATCCTGTCCTGGATCGAGGTGGTCAGGCGGCCGATGGTCGCCTGCGCCCGCTCGTCGAACAGCTGTTGCTCGATCCGGGCCACGGTGCCCATCTCGCGAAGCACCTCGACGAAGCCGGCGGGCAGACCCCTGGCATCCCGCAGCCCCACGGACTCCAGCATCGCCGGGGTGCGCCGGCCGTCGCTCCGCACGATCGAGACCGGCGCGGTGAGCCGCTTGCCCATGGTCATGCGGGCCACGATCTGACGCCAGTCGTAGCCCTCGAGCTGCATCACCTCGCCGTGCATGAGGCGGCCGACCGCCTCCTCGCGGGTGTGGCCTTCGAGCGCGGCCGCGCCCTCGGACCAGGTGAGCACACGGCCATCCATGCCGCACACGACGACCGCGGTCTCGGAGATGCGCCCGAGGTCTGCAGCCAGGGCCGTGGCGTTGCGGGCGTGGTCTTCTCCCGCTTTGACCGCGCGGCTGAGCTGCGCCTTGATCCCGTCGCGGTCCCGACGGAGTTCGGCGACCTCGCCCTCGACCTGGGCCCGGACCATCTCCTCGATCTGGTCGCGGCGCCGGTCGACCTTCTTCTGCAGCCGGTGGACCGAGGCCTTGAGGTCGGCCTGGTCGGCCTCCTTCTCGGCGGTGATCGCGGCGATGGCCTCGAGCCGGGCGTTCTCGGCCTCCTCCAGCTTCGTGTGCAGCTCGACGGTCAACTCCGCCTCCCGGGCGGAGCGGATCGACTCGGCCGTCTCCTCGGTGGCGCGCAGGGCCTGCTCGGCCTCCTCCCGCGCCTGGTCGAGGGCAGCCTGCAGCTCGCTGCGTTCCATCTCGAACTCGCCCCGGCTCTTCTCCAGCTCGGTTGCGTGATCGGTGGTCAGATCCTCCATCTCCGCCTCGAGCTCGCTGACCCGGGCGACCAGGCTGGAGGTCAGCTTCTGGACCCGCTCCTCCATGTCCCGTCGGACGCGTGCCACGTCGGCCTCGCGCTTGTCCTCTGCCGCGGAGATGGCGTCCTCGATCTGTTGCTGCGACAGGCTCTTGACCTCTTCTGCGCCTGCCCTGGTGTCCTCGATTTCCCGGGCGAGCTCGAACTTCTGGGTCTCGAACACGCCCTCCATCGAGGAGCGCTCGGCGTCCGCCTCCTTGAGCAGTTCGTCGCGCAGGCGCTGCAGCTCGTCGTCGTGGGATTCCTCGAGCCGTGAGAGCTGCTCGGAGTAGTCCGAGCGCGCCTTACGCAGGCCCTGGGCCAGCCCCTCGGCGTCGTCGGTGACCTGCTGGAGCTCGGTGGTCCGGCTGTCGAGTGTGCTGCGCAGCCCTTCGAGCTCGGTCCGGAGCTGGTCGCGGGTGTCGGCCAGTTCCTGGATGGCCTCGTCGCGGCCGGCCAGCTCGTCCTTGGCCTGCAAGGTCTCGCCGGCCTGGGCCTCCTTGCCCTCCTGGGCTGCGTCGAGCGCGTCCTGCAGCTGCTGGATCTCGGTGTGCCCCTCCTGGATCAGCTGGTCCCGCTCGGCGATGGCCCTGTCGCGGTCGGCGATCGCCTGGCTGTGTAGCTGCAGGGCCTGCGCCTGGCTCTCCATCTCCCGTTCGCGGGTGGCGACCGTGGTACGGCTCTGCTCGAGGGTCTCGGTCACGCGCTGGAGCTCGGCCTCGGCCTCGGTGAGCTGCGCGTCCTTGTCCGCGATCTCCGCGTAGCGCTTCTCGATCTCCTTGTTGCGCTTCTCGATCTCCTTGTTGCGGCGTTCCACCTCTTCGGTGAGCTGGGCGGCGCGTCGTTCGAACGAGGCCGTGATCGTCTCCAGGCCTTCCATCTGGTTGACGAACTCGTCCTGCTCCGGTTCCCGCAGCACGAAAACGCGCGCGATGGGTCGGTTCTGCTCGTTGCTCAGCAGGACGGCGGTCACGTCGAGGGTCACCGAGCTCCCGTCCTTGCGGTGCAGCTCGGCCTCGTCCGCGATGACCAGCTTGTCGGGGAGGCTGCGGTCGACCTCGATGAGGAACGTGGCGCGGGATTCGACGGTGAACAGCGTGTCCACGGAGCGGCCGTCGAGTTCGCCGGCCTCGTAGCCCAGCTGCCGCGGCGCCGCGCCGCTGAGCGAGATCACCTTGGAGTCGTTGTCGCAGACCACCACGCCGTCGCGCAGGCTCTCCAGCACGCCGGTCTGGAGCCGCGCCCACTGGTCGATGCGCTTGTGCTCCGTGACATCGACCCCCATGGCCATGTAGCCGGTGGTATCACCGCCGGACTTGATCCGTGACGTGCTCCACGACACGTTGCGCACACCCCGCTCACGGGAAGCGACCAGCGTGATCTGGTCGCGTACGTGGCGGTTGTGGGCCCAACCATCGTGGATCACGCGCACCACCTGGCGGTAGCCGGGATCGGGGTAGAGCCGCGCCAGCAGCGTCTCGCCGTCCGGACACTCGTCGGTGTCGTAGCCGGTGATCTCCTGCATCCGGCGGTTGATGCGCGTGACCTGCCCATCGAGGTCCATGATGTAGATGAGCAGAGATGACTTCTCGAGGATCGCCTCGACGACAGCAGCGCCGTCCTGCATGCAACCTCCCACGTCGCCCGCGGGTGCACGTACCCGTGCGGGCTAGAGATAGAACGGGATCGAACGGGGAATCTTAGCCCTGCTGCGAGGCGCGGTCCAGGGCCAGCCGAATGCCGGAGGGCGAGGCGGGTACGACCCCCACCTCGGTGATGATGCCGGCGATGAGGCGGTTGGGTGTCACGTCGAAGGCGGGGTTGCGCGCGGGCGTGCCCGGTGGGGTGATGCGAACGCTGGCCACGCCGTCACCGGTGGCCCCCTCGACCAGCACGACCTCGTCGTCGCCGCGTTCCTCGATGGGGATCTCGCGGCCCGCCGGGCAGTCGGGGTCGATGGTGGTGGTGGGCGCGGCCACGTAGAACGGCACGCCGCACTGCCAGGCCATGGACGCCGAGGCGAAGGTGCCGATCTTGTTGCACACGTCGCCGTTGTAGGCGATGCGGTCCGATCCGACGATCACCATCTGCACCTTGCCCCACTGCATGTAGTGACCCACCGCGCCGTCGACGAGCAGCGCGTGATCCACGCCCTCGCCGGCCAGCTCCCAGGCGGTCAGGCGGGCGCCCTGCGAACGGGGTCGCGTCTCGTCCACGTACACGAACGGCTTCTTGCCCTGGCGGTGCGCTGCGTAGATCGGGCTGAGGGCGCTACCCCAGTCGACGAACGCCAGCCAGCCGGCGTTGCAGTGTGTGGAGATCCCCCAGCCATCGCCGATGAGCTCGGCGCCGTGTTCGCCGATGCGGCGGCAGGCGTCCGCGTCGTGGTCGGCGACCTTCCCGGCCGCGGCCACCGCGGCCTCGCGCGCGCTGGCCACATCGGGCAGCAGGGGCATGGCCGCGTCCAGCACGGTGTTGATGCCGTAGAACAGGTTCTGGGCCGTGGGCCGTGTGCCCCGCAGGGTGGTGGCCGCCTCGCTCACGTAGGCTGCGAACGGCTCGGGCTCGTCCGGCGCCTCCAGCAGCGCCTGGGCCATGCCGTAGGCGCCGGTCGCGCCGATCGCGCCCGCGCCGCGGACCGCCATGTCGCTGATCGAGAACGCGGTGTCACGGTGGGTCGGCAGGTCGAGGATCTCGAAGCGGTGGGGCAGGATCCGCTGCTCGATCATGTGGACCGTGGAGCCCTCCATCCACACCGTGCGGTAGTGCTTGCCTTGGACCTTCATTCGTTCAATGCCTTTCCTTGGCCAGTCCCAGCCGCTTGAGCCGCAGCCGGGTGTCGTAGATGGTTCGGAACACGACCTGTATGCCCTGCTCGACCGTGCGGAACGGCTCGGGCTCCCAGTAGATCGGCTCCACCAGGTCGTGGTCGGGGGGGAGCATGCCCTCGTCGATCATCAGCTGGTGCAGGTCGCTCTTGGGATAGATGCGGGTGCGCACGATCATGCGGCCGTGCAGCCACAGCAGCTTGCGCAACGACAGCTTGGTGCGCGCCAGGAAGGTGAACAGCTGCAGCGAGCTGCGCCAGGTCTCCCCGGGGTTGGGGTAGAAGAAGCTGAAGCTCACCGGGATGCCTACCCGCTTGGCCAGCCGAGCCGCCTCGTACAGATCCTCACGGCGCTCGGACTTGCGCAGCGTCTCCAGCACGTGATCGCTCGTCGAGTCCGGGCTGAACTGGAGGCTGGCCAGGCCGCTGCGCTTCGCGTCGCGCAGGAACGGTTCGGTCAGGCCGCGGGTGGTGAACCAGGCCGTCCAGCGCAGCCGCACTCCGCGCCGCACCATCTCGGCGCAGATCGCATCGGCGTGGGCCGCAGGTACGTTGAACACCTGGTCCACGAACTGGAAGCTGCGCATACCGTGGTTGGCGATCAGATCCTCGATCTCATCCACGATCTCCACGGGATCCCGGCGACGCAGGTTGTCCCCGGTGAGGAAGCGATCGGAGCAGTGCAGGCAGCGCATGGCGCAGCCGCGCTTGGCCTGGATGCCGATGGCGAACTCCCGTTGCCCGTAGCCCGACAGGGGGGCCTCGTGACGACCGGGCGCGCGCAGGGAGGGGAAGTCGGCAGGCAACGCCACCGCGTCGCCGCCCACGATGGCGTCGCCGTCACGGTAGACCACGCCGGGCACCGCAGCCGGATCGGACAGGTTGCGCAGCAGGGTGGGCAAGGCGTTCTCACCCTCGCCGACCACGCCCATGTCGATCTCGGGCATGCGCTCCATGAAGACCCGCGAGTACAGGCCGAACGCGCAGCCGCCTGCCACGATCGGCACACCCGGGATCTCCTGGCGCAGGCGACGCAGCGGCGCGGTGAGCGGCTCGAGGTCGACCTGCTCCTCCTCCACGCCGGGGCGGCCGACCTTGATGTTGCGCATCGAGTAGCCGATCACCTCGGGCTGGTATTCCCTGGCGATGGCCACCAGGTCATCGTCGCCGGCGGGCAGCACGTTCAGGTCCGCGATGCGGACCTCGTGCTCCCCGCGCAGGGCGTCGGCCACGTAGATCAGGCCGAGGGGGTAGATCGGCCCCTCCATCTCCGGGTTGAACGTCCGGGCCTGGACCAGCAGGATTCTCACGGTCGCGACCTCCCGTCGTGTCGGGGCACCGACATCGGATCGGGGAGCTGATGGGTGGTGTCGGGCAGCACACCGCGGGGCCCGCGGAGGTGCGGCGGCGGGCGCACACCCGAACGGTAGGAGTCCTCTCCGCAGCGGAAGCGGAGGTATCCCATGTACTGGCTGTGGAACCACTCCTCGAAGGTCAGGTCCGTGGCTCCCGAGAAGATGGGCGCGTAGTTCTCGTCTCCGAACACGCGACCGTTGAGCCAGTCTCGCAGCACGAACGTCTGACCGTCCCACACGCCGTACTGGGCGTTGCCGAAGGTCCAGCTGCCCAGGTTGACGTAGCGGCGGCCATCCTCCAGCTCGACGACGCCGGGCAGGTGGCTGTGGCCACACACGATCATCTCGAAGCGGTCGTTGCGCAGCCGCTCGAGTACGGGCTTCGTGATCGTCATCGGATCGCCGAGCTCGGTCTGGGTCCAGAACGAGATCGCGTCGTCGATCTTGCGCGCGGCGGCCAGCTGTCCGCGCCAGCGCAGGAAGCGTGCCCGCTGCCGCTGTGCCTTGATGAGGTAGTAGATGAGGTAGTGGGCGAGCCGGTTGCTCAGCGTGTAGTAGTCCGACAACGGCACGCGGATCCACGTCTTGAACGCCCGCTCGTACAGGTTGAGCAGCTTGATGATGTGGTCCGACTGGCTGACCCGCGAGCTGATGTAGGCGTCGTACTCCACGCCGTGCTGCACCAGCACCCGGTCACCGATGACCAGCTTCTGGCAGACCTTCCACTTGAGGATGTCCTCGAACAGCACGATGTTGG
>CAZXHG010000384.1:0-6775 GCA_964639985.1 uncultured Rickettsiales bacterium | reverse complement strand
GGTTGATCCGGCCCCAGCTCATGTCGGTGATGTGCAGCAGGCCGTCGATGCCGCCGAGGTCGATGAACGCGCCGTAGTCGGTGATGTTCTTGACCGTGCCGTCGATGATCGCGCCGACCTCGATCTTCTCGAGGGTCTCCTTGCGCTGCTTCTCGCGCTCCTGCTCCAGCAGGACGCGGCGGGACAGCACGATGTTGCCGCGCTTCTTGTTGAACTTGATGATCTTGAAGGTGGCGCGGGAGCCGATCAGCTTGTCCAGGTTCTTGACCGGCCGCAGGTCCACCTGGGAGCCGGGCAGGAACGCGCGCACGCCGATGTCCACGGCCAGGCCGCCCTTGACCCGCGCGACGATGGTGCCCTCGACGACCTCGTCGTTGTCGACGGCCTCGCTGATCTCGTCCCAGGCCTTCATCATGTCGGCCCGCTCCTTGCTCAGCACGAGCGCGCCGTCCTCGTTCTCCAGGCGATCGAGGAACACGTCGACCTCGTCACCGACCTTCACGGTGACGTTGCCCTCGGGATCCTTGAACTCGTGGAGGTGGATCACGCCTTCGGACTTGTAGTTCACGTCGACCACGACCATCTCGGCGGTGACCGCGATGACGCGGCCCTTGATCACCGAGTGTTCCTTGATCGGCTTCTCGTCGAGGAGCCGGCTGAACTCCTGGGAGAACAGGTCGGCGTCGGCCTGGTCCAGCGGGGCGTCGAGGTCGAGCACACTGCTGGTGGCGCTGCTGTCGTCTACGTTGGTGTCTGTCATGGTTGGGGATTGATGGGTTTCGAGATTCCGGTAGCTCGAAGACGGCGGACCTGATTCCGGCGCTCTGCTCCCGGCGCCTGGACCGTCGACGGCTCCCCATCTCGATGCGCGGAGAGAAGCCGGGGCCCGAAGGCCGGGCTTTTATACAGACGCGTCAGGTCAATGTCAAAGGCGCTGTGACGCCTGGGCCACGAGCCGCTCGAGCTCGTCGAGCACCTCGGCGGGGCCCAGGCCGGTGGTGTCGAGCCGCACCGCGTCATCGGCCTGCCGGAGCGGGGACGCCACGCGCGTGCTGTCCTGGTGATCGCGCGCGACGATATCCGCGACCACGTCCTCGAGGGCGACATCGGTCCGGCCGGCGGTCTGCAGGTCGCCCAGGCGGCGCTCGCCGCGCACCCGCGGATCCGCGTCCATGAACACCTTCAGCTCCGCGTCGGGCAACACCACGGTGCCGATGTCCCTCCCCTCCATCACCACGCCCCCGCGGGTCGCCAGCGCCTGCTGCAGCGCGACCAGGGCCCGCCGGAGCGCGGGCGCCTTGCTGGCCCGGGAGGCGGCGGCCGAGGCGGCGGGCGTCCGGATCGCCACGGACAGGTCCTCGCCGTCCACCACGGTGTGCTGCTCTCCGTCGATCACGGGGAAGGAGAAGGACCGCTCCCCAGCGAGCGCGGCCAGCGCGTCGCCATCGTCCAGGGCCACGCCTTGCCGCCTCGCCAGCACGGCCACCGCCCGGTACATCGCGCCGGTGTCCACGTACTGGTATCCCAGGCGCGCCGCCAGCCCCCGCGCCGCCGTGGACTTGCCCACGCCGGCCGGCCCGTCGATGGCCACCCGGATGCCGGCCTGCATCACGCCTCCACCGGCACCTGCTCGAACACGCCCAGCGCGCGCAGCTTGCGGTAGCGGTCCGCGCGCAGCTGCTCGGCATCCATGCCGGACAGATCGGCCAGGTGCCGGCGCAGCGCCTCACCGAGGCGGCGGGCGACCAGGTCCGGGTCGCGATGCGCCCCGGTGGACGGCTCGTCGATCAGCTCGTCCGCGACGCCGATCCCGCGGCAGTGCGCGGCCGTGTAGCGCAGCGCCTCGGCCGCGCGTGCGGCCTCCTTGCGGCTGCGCCACAGGATCGACGCGCAGGCCTCGGGCGAGATCACCGAGAAGATGCTGTGCTCCAGCATCAGGATGCGGTTGGCCACGGCCATGCCCAGCGCGCCGCCCGACCCGCCCTCGCCGGTGACCGTGGTGATCACGGGCACGCCCAGCTGGCTCATGCCCATGATGCTCGACGCGATCGCCTCGGCCTGCCCCCGCTCCTCCGCGCCGATGCCCGGGTAGGCGCCGGGGGTGTCCACGAAGGTGAAGATCGGCTGGTCCAGGCGCTGGGCCAGGTCCATCAACCGCTGCGCCTTGCGGAAGCCGTCCGGCTTGGGCATGCCGAAGTTGCGCGCCTTCATCTCCTTGGCCGTGCGCCCCTTCTGCTGTCCGACGATCATCACCGGCCGGCCATCGAGCCGGGCCATGCCCGCCACGATCGAGGGGTCGTCCATGAAGCAGCGGTCGCCGTGCAGCTCCACGAAGTCGGTGAAGATGTGGTCGATGTAGTCCAGCGCGTAGGGCCGCTCGGGGTGCCGGCAGATCATGGTCCGCTGGTACGCGGTCAGACCCTCCACGAACACCCGCAGGTGGTAGTCCACCTCCCGCTGCAGCTGGTCGATGGCCGATGCCTCGGGGTGGTCCTCGCCGAGGGCCTGCAGCCGCTGCACCGTCTGCTCGAGCTGGGCGATGTGCCGTTCGAAGGGAAGCAGGATGGCCATGCTGATGTCCGCCTTCAATCCTTTGATTCCAAGTTCTTGGAATCCTTTGATATTGCCTTATCTCATCCTTCGTCCACGAACAGATCGATCCGCCGTTCGAGCGCCGGATCCAACCCCTCCCGTGGATCGTGCCAGACGATGTCGGGTTCCTTGTTGAACCAGGTCATCTGGCGTCGCGAGAAGCGCCGCGTGGCCGCCTCGATGCGGGCGGCGGCCTCGTCCTCGCTGCACTCGCCGCGCACCAGCGCGACCACCTCCCGGTAGCCGATCGCCTGCAACGGCTTGAGGGCGGGATCATAGCCCCTGGCCAGGATCGCCTCCACCTCGGCGATCCAGCCCGCGCGTATCATCGTCCGTGCCCGACCCTCGATGCGCGCGTCGAGCACGTCGCGCGGCAGCCGCAGGCCGATCACGAGGGAGCGGTAGCGGCGCTCGGCAAACCCGTGCCGGCGCTGGAACTCGCTGATCGGCTGGCCGGTGATGCGGAACACCTCCAGCGCCCGCTCGATGCGCACGCGGTCGTTGGGGTGGATGCGGCCCGCGGCGTCCGGGTCGAGCGCGGTCAGCTCCGCGTGCAGCGCCGGCCACCCCTCGGCCTCGGCGCGGCGGTTCAGCGCGGCGCGCACGTCGTCGTCCCGGGGGGGGGCCGGACACAGGCCCTGCAGCAGCGCGCGCACGTACAGGGCGGTGCCGCCGACCACCACGGGCAGCGCGCCTCGCCCGTGGATGTCGGCCACGGCTGCGTGCCCGTGCTCGGCGAAGTCCGCGGCCGTGAAGGGCTCGTCCGGGTCGACCACGTCCACCAGGTGGTGGGGCACGCGGCCCTGTTCCTCGGCCGTGGGCTTGGCCGAGCCGATGTCCAGCAGCCGGTACACCTGCACCGAGTCGGCGTTCACGATCTCGCCGCCGAAGCGCTCGGCGAGGTCCAGGCCCAGCCCGGTCTTGCCCGACGCGGTCGGGCCGACCACGGCCACGATCGACCTCATGGGTGCGCGCGCCTCAGGTTCGATCGAACCACTTCTCCACCTCGCGCAGGGAGAAGCGCACCAGGATGGGGCGGCCGTGGGGACAGGAGTAGGGGTGATCGGCCGCGTCGAGCCCCCGCAGCAGCGCGCGCACCTCGTCGTCCCCCAGCCGCTGGTGGGCGCGGACCGAGCCGTGACAGGCCGTGACCGCGGCCACGCGGTGGCGCAGCTCGTCGACGGCGGTGCTGGGCCTGAGCCCCAGCATTTCCTGGGCCACGTCCTGCAGCAGGGTGCGCACCTCGGCCGTGGGCACCCAGGGCGGCACCGACGTCACGGCCACGGAGCCGCCGCCAAAGTCGTCCACGCCGACTCCCACGGACTCCAGCAGGTCGCTGCGGGCCGTGAGCACCTCGGCCTGCGCTCGAGGCAGGTCCAGCACCTCGGGCACGAGCAGGCGCTGGGACGCCGGACCGCGGTCGGACGCCAGGATGCGCTCGTAGTTGATGCGCTCGTGGGCGGCGTGCTGGTCCAGCACCACCAGCTGGTCCCCGTCCTCCAGCAGCAGGTACGTGCCCTCGAACTGGCCCAGCGGCCGCATGGAGGCGAAGGCGCCGCCCGACGCCGCAGGCAGGCTCGCCCGGCGGTCCTCGGGCGTCACCACCGCCTGGGGCACGGCCCCTCGGGCAGGCGTCTCCTCGGTCGACGACGGCCCTGCCGCCGGGGCGCCTCCATAGCCCACATCGTCGAACAACGCGTCCCGCACCGCGCCCCAGCTCGGCGTGCCGCGGCCACCGGCCGATGGCGCGGGCATGGTCGTCTGTCGCGGAGCGGGCGTGGGCTCCGGCCGGTCCTCCTCGCCGGGCCCGGGCACCCCCTGCGGCCGCAGCGCGGCGCCGATGGCGTCGGCCACGAAGCTGTACACCAGGTGCCCGCGTACGAACCGCACCTCCGACTTGGTCGGATGCACGTTGTGGTCCACCTCCCGGGGTGGCAGCTCCAGGAACAGCACCACGATCGGGTGACGGCCCTTGGGGATCAGGCCCCGGTAGGCCCGGGCCACCCCGCCGAGGAGCAGCCGGTCGCGCACGGGCCGGCCGTTGACGAACAGGTACAGGCCCTTGCGGGACGAGCGGTGCAGGGTCGGCCTGCCGGCCACCCCACGGATCGACATCTCGTCGCCATCCAGGGACACGTCAGCGAGCTGCCGGCGGATCCCCTTGCCCAGCAGGTCACCGATCCGGCGGTGCAGGTCGTCCGTGGCCGGTGCCTGCAGGACGGTGTGGGCGCCGGACTGGTCCATGCGCACGAGATCGAACCGCACCTCGGGGTGGGCCAGGGCCACGCGCACCACGGCTTCGGCCGCGTGCCCCAGCTCGGTACGATCGGTCTTGAGGAACCGCAGCCGCACCGGTGTGTTGAAGAACAGCCGGCGCACGATCACCTCGGTCCCGGGCACGGGCGGCGCCTCGCGCACGGCCTTGAGCACGCCGCCGTCGAGCACCAGTACCGTCCCGCTCTCCGCCCCTCGCTCGGCCGTACGGAGCTCCATCTTGCTCACCTGGGCGATGGAGGGCAGGGCCTCGCCGCGGAATCCCAGGGTGTGGATGTCGAACAGGTCGTCCGGCTCGCGGATCTTGGAGGTGGCGTGGCGCTCGATGGCCAGCAGGGCGTCGTCCCGGCCCATGCCGCGGCCGTCGTCGCGCACCGCGATGAAGGTGCGACCGCCGCCACGGATCTCCACGCGCACGGCGCGCGCACCCGCGTCGACCGCGTTCTCCACCAGTTCCTTGATCACCGAGGCGGGACGCTCCACCACCTCGCCGGCCGCGATCTTGTTGATCAGCGCATCGGGGAGGATCCGTACCCGGGCCAGCTCGTCGGACATGGGTGGGATTATAGCCACGCGTGCGCGCGGCAGTTGACCGGACCCCCGGTTTGTCCAACACTTCCCCAAGGAGGATCGATGAGGACGACGCTCGCAGCCCTGGTCGTCATCGTCCTGGCGCTGCCCGCCATGGCCGGCGCCCAGGAACTACGGCGCATCACCCTCCCCGACGGTCAGACCTTCGTCGGCGAGGTGATGGGAACCTCGGCATCCGGCCTGGAGCTGCGCATCCCGGCCGGCACGATCGTGATCCCGTTCGAACGCGCGCCCGACATCGCGCCGGCGACCGCGGCGGAGATGGAGCAGCAGCCGCCCCTGTGGATCGTGGTGCTGGAGTCCAAGTCGCCCCCCGACCTCGAGGAGCGTGCCGCCGAGCTGAAGCAGAACCTGCTCGACCGCCTCCGCGCGATCCCCCACACCCGCGTCACCGACTCCTCGGTCCTCCCGGCCGACCGGCGCACCGCGCTGGCCGAATGCGGCCAGAGCGTGGGCTGCATGATCAACGCGCTGGAGGGGACCGGCGTCTACCACGGCGTGGTCTCGTTCGTGGAGGCGGATCCAGCCGGGGTGCGCCAGCGACTGATCTCCCTGGACGTGGCCGGCGGCGCCGAGCGGGCCCGGGGAGACATGCTGTTCGAGGGCCCACCCGAGGCCCACGCCAACGCCCTGCTGCGCGAGGGGTACCGGGTCCTGGGCGTGGTCCCACAGGTGGCGATCCCGGACGACGCGCCCGCGGTCGAGGTGCTGGCCACCACGGACGGCACCGCGGGCCAGGGTGATGGCCAGACCGACGGCAGCGACGAGCCGGACGGCGCCGATCTGATCGGCGACGGCAGCCCGTGGGCGGGCGACCGCACCGGCAGCGGCGCCGGTGTCACCACCAGCCCGACCGCGGTCAGCATCCAGCACAGCGACCTCGAGAGACGCCACCGCGCGGCCATCGGCCTGGGCTTCCTCCCCTTCCCCGGACTCGGCTCGGCCCACCTGCGCGACCCGGGCGGCTTCGCGGTCAACTTCGTGCTCGACGTGGGCGCAGGCGCGGGCCTGGTCTACCTGTTCGGCGACATCTCCCCCACGGCCCTGGGCTTCTACCTGCCGGCCATCCTGACCACGTACGGCGCAGGCGTCCTGATCAACCAGATCTCGGTGGCCATCTCCTACAAGCGGCTCAAGGGCCGCCTGCCCACCGCCCGGGCACGGGTCACGCCGTACGCGACGGTGCTACCGCCGGCCGGGGACGAGGACGGACCGATGGTGGGATTCGGGCTATCGGTCACACGGTTCTGAGGCTCCCCCGCACCACCTCCCCGCACCACCTCCCCCGCACCACCTCCCCCGTATCGGATTCGCCTCC